>NZ_JBIAVN010000002.1:960433-1004201 GCF_042894285.1 Streptomyces sp. NPDC001544
GTACGCGGACTACGCGTTGTGGCAGCGGGAGTTGCTGGATCAGGTCGGTGAGGAGCAGCTGGCGTTCTGGCGTGAGGCTTTGAAGGGCGCGCCGGAGGAGTTGGCGTTGCCGTACGACCGGCCGCGGCCCGCGGTGGCCTCGTTCACCGGTGACTCGGTGACGCTCTCAGCCGGAGCGGACGTGCAGCGGGGGCTCGAAGAGTTGGCCCGACGTTCGGGCAGCACCTTGTTCATGGCCGCCCAGGCGGTGACCGCAGTTCTGCTGAACAGGATCGGCGGTGGCACGGACATCGTGTTGGGCACGCCGGTGGCTGGTCGTTCGGACGAGGCGCTGGATGATCTGGTCGGGTTCTTCGTGAACACCGTCGTGCTGCGCACCGACCTCTCCGGTGACCCCACGTTCGAGGAACTGCTGGGGCGGGTGCGTGCCACCGACCTGACAGCCTTCTCCCACCAGGACGTGCCGTTCGAGCAGGTCGTCGAGGCCGTCAACCCGCGACGCAACCTCGCCCGTAATCCGTTGTTCCAGGTGATGTACAGCTTCCTCGAGGAAGGCACGGACGGTTCCGTCGTCGAGTTGTCGCCGATGACCGGTGTGCTGGACGGGGTGGAGCTGAAGCAGTCCAAGTTCGATGCGCACTTCACGTTCACCGCACGGCGGAACCGTGAGGGGGAAGCGCTCGGGCTCGACATCCAGGTCGAGTACGCGACGGCGCTCTTCGACCGGTCGACCATGACGTTGATCGGGCAGGCGCTGACCGGCCTGCTCAAACGGGTGGTGAATGATCCGTCGGCACGGATCGGCGCACTCGAACTCCCCGCTGCCGACGCTCTGGCCGCGCGGTCCGGTCTCGCCTCCGTGGCGACCGACTCGCCGTCCGTCCCGGACGCGCAGGCCGGCGATCGGTACCACGAGGTGCTGCTGGGGCTGTTCCGGGAACTGTTGCACGACGAGGAGATCGGCCCGGGCGAGGACTTCTTCGACCTGGGCGGCCACTCCCTGCTGGCCGCGCATCTGATCGCCCGGATCCGCGAGGAGATCGGAGCGGAGATCTCGATCCGAGAGCTGTTTGAGGCCCCGACCGTCATCGGACTGGCCCAGGCCATCGCCACGGGCAGCGGCAACCACGGGGGAGTGACCGGTGCGCTTGCGCCCTTGCTGCCCCTGCGGTCCGGAGGTTCCGGCGCACCCCTGTTCTGCGTGCACCCCGTGGCGGGCATCGGCTGGGTCTACTCCGGCCTGCTGCGCCACCTCGGTCCCGACCGGCCGGTCTACGCCTTGCAGGCTCGCGGGCTCACCGACCCGGACGGCATGCCGGCCTCACTGTCAGAGCTGGTGGCGGACTACGTCCGGCAGATCCGGACGGTCCGTCCCGAGGGCCCGTACCACTTGTTGGGCTGGTCCTTCGGCGGCGTGGTAGCCCAGGCGGCGGCGACCGAGCTGCAACGTGCCGGTGCCGAGGTGGCCTCGCTCACCCTGCTGGACAGCTATCCGCCGGACCCCGCGCACGCGTCGACTGAGCGGTTCGACCACGACGACCCGCGTGCGGCCGCGGAGCTGGCCAGGTCACTGGGCGTCGAACCCGGTGCGCCCGACGGCCCGCTCGCTGATCTGACGGCGTCGCAGCACGAGGCGGTGCTCCACGTGTTCATCGACAACTGCGCCCTGATGGGGCAGGTGGACCCGGCCCACTTCGACGGGGATGTGCTGTTTTTCGCCGCCACCGAGGACAAGCCGGCCGACGCGACCCGTCCCGAGGCCTGGCAGCCCTGGGTGACGGGCGAGCTGGTGGTCCACCCGGTTGCCAGTACGCACGGGGCGATGGCGGACCGCGCCGCACTGGATGCCATCGGACCGGTCCTCGAGAAATGGCTTCGGGAGCGCGGTGCATAGCAGATTCCAGACAACGGGATTGGACATGAGCGCCAAGTCCCTGTGATCCGCTTCGACTTGCACGGCGACGACCGAGGGCGCCCTGCCGGAGTCGCGTCCGGTGGTGTCCTTACGACCTCTCACCAAGGGATACCCCATGTCTGCCATGATGCCGACCCCAGTCCTCGACGAAGCGATGTTCGGACCGGAGACGGCCCGGGAAGGGGAGCTCCGGGACGCTGTGCACCGGCTGGCCGCCGGCACGTGCGCGATCGTCCGGGTGCCCGGCCTGCTGTCAGGCGACCTTGCCGACCTCACAGCGCAGCTCGAACAGACGGACTTCGAGCCCTACGACGAACAGCGGCTCGACCCGCCGATCCTGAAATTCGGGCCTGCGGTCTACGACTATTACACGCAGGGCCAGGTCCAGGAGGCCTACTGGGAGAAGGCGGAGCTGTCCAGGAAAGCCGTCCGGGAGGTTTACGGGGGAAACGATCCGACCGCTGCCGTCCTGCGTCGGTTGAACACCGAGTTCGGGATTCCGGTGCGTCCTGCGACCGTCGGCGGGAGGCCGCTTCATGTGGGAATCCTGCGCGAGTTCACCACAGGATCGAAAATCCACTACGACGAGGTGGTGCGGGAGTTTCCGGGCCGGCTCGACGATCAGCCCATCGTGCAACTGGCCTTCAATCTGCACATCACCGTCGCCGACCAGGGCGGCGCCCTGAGTGTCTGGCGCCACCGCTGGGTACCGGCCGACGACGCCCGCAGGGACGGCTACGGGTGGGCGCCCGAGGTTGTCGCCGATGTGCCTTCGGCCACGGCACTGGCCGCAGCCGGCGACGGTGTCTTCTTCGACTGCCGGAACTTCCATCAGGTACAGGACTTCAAGGGCGGCCGCCGGATCACCCTGTCCTTCTTCATGGGATTCACGATGAACGGTGAATTGATCGTCTGGTCCTGAACGCCCTAGTCGAGGGGAATGCGATGAACACCCTGCTCATTACCCAGGAAGACATAGACCGGATCATCGACAGGGTCGGCCGCGATGCCCTGATGGGCCGGGTGATCGACCGGCTTGCCGAGGGGTTGGCCGCCGTCCACCGGGGGGCCCGCGAACTCTCACCCCTCCGAGGCGGCTTCGCGCGCAGCCAGCCGGTGCCCGGGATCATCGAGTGGATGCCACACCGGGAAGGCGGTGACAGCACCACCATCAAGACGGTCGCATACAGTCCGGGCAACCCCGGCCACTTCGGGCTGCCCACCATCATCGGCACCGTTGCCCGCTACGACGACATCACCGGCCGCCTGACCGCGATGTGCGACGGCATCGTGCTCACAGCCATCCGCACCGGAGCCGCCTCGGCCCTCGCCAGCCGTGCCCTCGCCCACCCCGAGAGCCGAACCGTCGGCTTGATCGGCACCGGTGCCCAGTCGGTCACCCAGCTGCACGCCCTCAGCCTCTGCTTCCCGCTGGAAACGGTGCTGGCGTGGGACATCAACGCCAAGCACCTGGACACCTTCGCCGAGCGTGTCTCCTTCCTCGGCCTCGACGTGCGCGTGGCGCCCCCCGAAGAGATCGTCCGCCAGGCGGACATCATCACCACCGCCACCTCCGTCGAGGCCGGCCAGGGGCCCGTGCTTCCGGACGCCGGAGCACGTGAGCACCTGCACATCAACGCGGTCGGTGCTGACCTGATCGGCAAGACCGAGCTGCCCAAGAGCCTGCTCGACCGGGCGCTGGTGTGCCCGGACCACCCGCAGCAGGCGCTGCGTGAAGGTGAGAGCCAGCAGCTGAAGGCGGACCGGCTCGGCCCGTCACTGGCCCAGCTCGTCACCGAGCCGGCCTCCGTGGCCGACGCCCGCGGCCGGCTGACCGTGTTCGACTCGACCGGCATCGCCCTCGAAGACCATCTTGCCCTCGACGTCTTCATCCAGTCCGCGAACGATCTCGGCCTCGGCACCCGGGTCGACCTGGAGTTCCGGCCGTCCGATGCCATCGACCCGTACTCGCCGCACATCGGTTCGGCGCGGCTCGTGGAGCAGCACGCCTCGTGAACCCTCACCCGACATCATCCGTGCGGACGCCGGCCAGTCTCTTCGAGGCCCAGGCAGCGCGCACCCCCGAGACCATCGCCCTCGAGTTCGAAGACCTGGAGCTCGACTACGCCGAGCTCAACAGGCAGGCAAACCGCCTGGCGCACCACCTCATCGCCCAGGGCGTCGGCCCCGAGCGGGTCGTCGCCCTCGCGATGCCGCGATGCGAACAGCTCATCGTCTCGCTCCTCGCGGTGCTCAAGGCGGGCGGCGCCTACCTCCCTCTGGACATGGATTACCCGCCGGATCGTATCCGGCTCCTGCTCGGGAATTCCGGTGCGGGCTGGGTACTGACCATCGGCACCTACCTGGACGGAATGCTCGGCGATGAGCACGGGGCGGCGGCCAGCACACCGGAACGGATCGACCTGACCGACGAGGCTGTCCGCCGGATGGTGTCGGACTGCCCGGCGGAGAACCCCACCGACGCAGACCGGACCACCTCTCTCCACGGAACCAATCCGGCATACATCGTCCACACCTCCGGTTCCACCGGAGTCCCCAAAGGCGTTGCCATGCCCGTCAGCGGCGTCGTCAACCTGCTGACCTGGCACGCCGACGCCATGCCCGTCGTCTCGGGTGGACGCACCGCGCAGTTCACGGCCATCGGCTTCGACTTCTCCGTCCAGGAGATCCTCGCCACGCTGGTCACCGGCCGCACCCTGGTGCTGCCCACCGACGAACTGCGGCGCGACGTGGCCGCGTTCGTGGACTGGCTCGACGAGCAGAAGATCAGCGAGATCTATGCCAGCGCGGCCGCGATCGACACCGTGCTGGCCGTGGCCGAAGACCGCGGCAGTGACCTGCCGGCCCTCCAGGACGTCCTGCAGGGCGGCGAAGCGCTGATCATCGATGGCCGCATCCGCGAGGCCGCGGCCCGTTCGGCCTTCCGCCTGCACAACATCTACGGACCGGCCGAGGCACCCTACGCCACGACCAAATCGCTTGTCGGCGACCCGGCCGGATGGCCCACCACCGTGCCGATCGGCACCACCATCACCAACGTCCGGGTCCACATCCTCGACGCCGACCTGAACGCCGTACCCCCGGGTGAGCAGGGCGAACTGTACATCGCCGGTGATCTGGTGGCGCGAGGCTACTGGAATCGCCCGGACCTGACCGCGCAGCGCTTCGTAGCCGATCCGTACGGACCCGCCGGCTCACGCATGTACCGCTCCGGCGACCTCGCCCGCCGGCGGCCGGACGGCGAGCTGGAGTTCCTTGGACGGGCTGACGACCAGGTCAAGATCCGGGGCTTCCGCGTGGAACCAGGAGAGGTCGAGGCCGCGCTGCTGAGCCACCCGGGCGTCACCCAGGCCGCGGTCGTGGCCCGCGAGGGAGCAGCCGGCGGCATCCGGCTGATCGGCTACACGACCGGCCGAGCCCAAGCCGCCGAGCTGACCGACCACCTGGGCCACAGGCTCCCGGCCCACATGGTCCCGAGCGCATTCGTGGCCATGGAGACCTTCCCCCTCACCCCAAACGGCAAGCTCGACCGCAAGGCCCTCCCGGACCCAGATCCGGTCACCGCTCCATGGGGACGCGCCCCGCGCGACACCCGCGAGGAGACTCTCTGCGCCACGTTCGCCGAGGTGCTCGGCCTGCCCGGGGTCACCATCGACGACAACTTCTTCGAACTGGGCGGCCAGTCCCTGCTCGCCACCCGGCTGGTGAGCCGGGTACGCCGCTCATTGGGCGCGGAGTTGGCCGTCCGTGACCTCTTCCGGCATCCGACAGTCGCCGAGCTGGCCCAGTTGCTGGACGAGTTGGGCGCCGTGCGTCCCGAACTGCGGTCCGTGCCGCGTCCCGATCCGCTTCCGCTGTCGTTCGCCCAGCGTCGGCTGTGGTTCCTGGACAGGCTGGAAGGGCGCTCGGCCACATACAACCTGCCCTTTGTGCTCCGGTTGGCCGGCGAGCTGGACCGCGGCGCGCTGCGGCAGGCGCTCACGGACGTGGTCGGCCGTCATGAGTCCCTGCGGACGGTGTTCCGGGAGGTGGACGGTGAGCCGGCCCAGGTTATTCTTGACGCGGGTGCCGTCAAGGTCGACCTCCCGGTGCGTGAGATCACTTCCGACGGTCTGGACGGGGCAGTACGGAAGTCGGGGCTGCGCCCCTTCGATCTGGCGGCCGCGATCCCATTGCGCGCGGAGCTGTTCGACCTGGGCCGGAACGCCTCAGGTGAGCAGGAACACGCCTTGCTGCTGACGATGCACCACATCGCCAGTGACGGCTGGTCCATGGGGCCGCTCGGCCGGGATCTCTCCACTGCCTACACGGCGCGCGCCGAGGGGCGTGCTCCCCAGTGGGACCAACTGCCCGCCCAGTACGCCGACTACACGCTCTGGCAGCGGGACCTCCTCGGTGACCCCGCCGACGAACACTCCCGGACAGCCCGGCAACTCGCCTACTGGCGGCAGACCCTGGCCGGTGCCCCCGAGGAGCTGGCACTGCCCTTCGACCGCCCCCGTCCCGCCGTGGCGAGTTACCGTGGGGAGCGCCTGTCGACACACATCGGCCGCGAGCTCCACCAGCGCATCGAGCAGCTTGCACAGCAGACCGGCACCACGGTGTTCATGGTGCTCCAGGCCGCTCTCACCGCCCTGCTGTCCAAGCTCTCCGCCTGTGAGGACATCCTCCTGGGCAGCGCGACCGCCGGGCGCACCGACGAGGCCCTGAACGGCCTCAACGGCTTCTTCGTCAACACCCTTGCACTGCGGGTCGACACCTCGGGCAGACCGGCTTTCAGGGAGCTGATCGACCGCGTACGCGAAACCGTCCTGGCCGCGCTCTCCCACCAGGACGTGCCCTTCGACCAGGTCGTGGAGGCAGTCAACCCGGCCCGCAGCCTGGCCAGGCACCCGCTGTTCCAGGTCATGCTCGTCATGCAGGCCGCCGGCGGACACCGCATCGACATTCCCGGCCTTTCGGCCGAACTCACCGAGGTGGCCACCGGGACCGCCAAGTTCGACCTGCTCTTCAGCTTCACCGAGCACCATGCCGACGCCGCGGGCCACGGGTCCGACAGCCCGGCGACCGGCTGCGCGGGCATCGACGGCACCGTCGAGTACGCCACTGACCTTTTCGACGCCGAGGGAGCTCAAGCAATCATCGACCGCTTCCTGCGGCTCCTGGAAGCTGTGGTGACCGACCCCGGCCGGTCGGTCACCGCCATCGACCTGCTGACCGAGGACGAGCACCGGTCGGTGATCTCCGAGTGGAACGCGACGGGCCGCGAACTGCCCTCGGCCACCCTGCCGGAGCTGCTCCAGTCCCGCGCCGAGTCGGCGCCGGACGGCATCGCCGTGATCGCGGGAGAGACGGAGATCAGTTACGCGGAACTGCACGGGCGCGCGAACCGGCTGGCCCGCGCACTGGTCGCCCGCGGGGTCGGCCCCGAGGACCACGTTGCCGTCGCGCTGCCCCGCTCCGCGGAGCTGACAGTCGCCATGCTGGCGGTCCTGAAAGCGGGCGCCGCTTACCTGCCGGTCGACCCGGCATACCCGGCCGACCGGATCGCGTACATGCTGGCGGACGCCGAACCCGCGCTGGTGATCACCACAACGGCGCTCGCGGAGGCCGGTGCCGGCCGCGCGGCACTCGTACTCGACAGCCCCGAAGGCCGGGCCGAGACGGCGGCACAACCGGACATCGCCCTCAGCCGGCGGGAGCTGGTCTCCCCGCTGCTGCCCGAGAGCCCGTCGTACGTCGTCTACACCTCGGGATCCACCGGCCGCCCCAAGGGCGTGGTCATGACCTGTCTCGCCCTGGTCAACCTGCTCCGCTGGAACGCCGAGGCGATCGAGAGTGCGCCCGGCGACCGGGTGGCCCAGTTCAGCGCCATCGGCTTCGACGCATCGGAGCACGAGATCCTTTCCGCCCTGCTCAACGGCAAGACCGTGTGCGTGCCCGACGAGGAGACGCGGCTGAACCCCCGTCTCCTGGCCGAATGGGTGGACCGGCTGGGGATCTCCGAGCTGTTCGCCCCTGATCTGGTGGTCAACGCCGTGTACGAGGCGGCGGACGCACAGTCGCTCGAGGCATCCGGACTGCAGCACGTGATGCAGGCCGGCGAGGCACTCCAACTGACCGAGGCGGTACGGAAGTTCCACGCGGCACGTCCCGGCGCAAGGCTCCACAACCACTACGGGCCCTCCGAGACCCATGTGGTGACCGCCTACACGCTGCCCGCCGGCCTCGACGCCTGGCCACCCACGGCCACCGCCCCGATCGGCAAGCCCATCTGGAACACCCGCACCTACATCCTCGACGGCGAGCTGCGACCGGTTCCCGTCGGCGTCCCCGGTGAGCTGTACCTGGCCGGCTCCTGCCTGGCCCGCGGTTACCTCAAGCGCGCCGGTCTGACGGCCGAGCGGTTCGTCGCCGACCCCTTCGGCCCGCCCGGGTCGCGCATGTACCGCTCGGGCGACCTGGTCCGCTGGAACGGCGACGGCGACATCGAGTTCCTCGGCCGTGTCGACGACCAGGTGAAGATCCGCGGTGTCCGGATCGAACCCGGAGAGATCCAGGCGGTTCTGGCGCAACACCCGGCCGTGGGGGCGGCGGCCGTCATCGTGCGCGAGGACCGGCCCGGCCAGAAGCAGTTGGTCGCCTATGCCGTTCCGGCCCGGGGGAGCGAACTGCCGCACCCGTCCGAACTGCGCGCGCACATGTCCGCGTTCCTCCCGGGCCACATGCTGCCGGCGTCCTACGTGACCATGGACCGGCTGCCGCTGACCGGCAACGGGAAGCTGGACCGCAGGGCACTGCCCGCGCCGGACCACTCTCGCCTGCTCTCCGGCCGGCCGGCACGGAACCGACGCGAGGAGCAGCTGTGCGCTGTGTTCGCCGAGATCCTCCAGATCCCAGACGTGGGCATCGACGACAACTTCTTCGACCTGGGCGGTCATTCGTTGCTGGCCACGCGACTGGTGAACCGCATCAGGTCGACGCTGAGCCTGGAACTGACGATCCGCACGGTTTTCGAGTCGCCCACCGTCGCCGGGCTGGCCGTGCACCTCGGTGAGGCCAGAAGCGCGCGACCGGTGCTGAGCAGGAGACCGAGGCAGGCGGAAGGAGCGTGATTCCGTGGTCGTTCGCCCGGCGTCGCCGAGGCCGAGGCGGCCCGGCTCACCTTCCTTCAGACGGAGGCGACTGTGCGTCCGCGCCGCACAACAGGTAATTACCGAAAACTCAGGTCCGGTATACCGGTCGTACGGGCGGTGCGACCGGAATTCCGGCCTGCCCGTAAAACGGCTCACGGTGTTTTTTCGGTGCCCCTCGGCGAGTGTTGACAGGCTTATTCCCCGGCAATAGCGTCGGTTTCATCAATTTTTTCACCTACGTAAGTGTCCCTCGCGGCCACTGGCTGCCCGCCACCCGGCTGGTGAACCGGGTGCGCAAGCCGGCCGGGAGCGGACATGACGCTGCAGGCCCTGTCGTAGGCCCCCACAGTGCTTGGGCCCGTCCTGTGCTGCGCTGCCACGCAACCCGCTGAACCAACCGCCGCCCCGACAGGAGTGGACGGACACAGGTGCGCTCGGCCCCAGGGCCGACGCCGACCAATGGAGTGAGCATGAGCAACCCGTTCGAGGACCCGGAAGCCCAGTACCTGGTGCTGGTCAACCACGAGGGACAGCACTCGCTGTGGCCGCTGTTCGCAGCCGTACCCCTCGGGTGGAGCACCGCATACGGCCCCGCGGCCCGGCAGGAGTGCCTGGACTACGTGACCACCAACTGGACGGACCTGCGTCCGCGCAGTCTCGCGGCCCAGATGGACAAGTCCGCCTGACCCGTCGGCAGTCGCCACGAGCAGCGAGGGGTACGGGGATGACCGAGGCGCGGGAACTTTTCTTCGACGACATGACCACTGACGACTACAGCAACTTCGACGCGATGAGCGTCGACCATGTCGAGCTCTACGTCAGAGACCTGACGGCGAGCACCGACTGGCTTGTGGACCAGTACGGGTTCACGGTGACGGCCGACAACGAGCGTGAGGCGGCCAGGGCCGGAGCCCGCTCGACGCTGCTCGACCAGGGCCGGATACGCATCGTGCTCACCGAGGGGCTGGACGAGACTCACCCGGCCTCGGTGTACGTCGCACGGCACGGCGACGGGGTCGGCAACATCGCATTGGGTGTCTCCGACGTGGCCGCCGCCTTCGCCGCCGCGGTGCGGCGCGGTGCCCGCCCGGTGGCGGAAGCGCGCACCCTCGACGGCGCGGTGTCCGCGACGATCGTCGGCTTCGGCGATGTGCACCACACGTTCGTGCCTCGCCGCGACGAGGCCGCCGACGATCCGGGCGCTCTGCCGGGGCTGAGCCCGGTGCCCGGTCGCACCCCCCCGGTCGACCCGCGGCTGACCGCCGTCGACCACTTCGCGGTCTGCCTGGAGGCCGGGACGCTGGATGCGACCGTCGACCACTACGTACGGGTCCTCGGCTTCTCGATGATCTTCGAGGAGGACATCGTGGTCGGTGCCCAGGCGATGATCTCCAAGGTGGTGCAGAGCGCCTCCGGCTCGGTCACGCTCACCCTGATCGAGCCCGACACCACCCGCCAGCCGGGGCAGATCGACTCCTTCCTGAAGAACCACGGCGGGGACGGCGTGCAGCACGTCGCCTTCAACACCGACGACATCATCCGTTCGGTGGCGCTGATGAAGGAGGCGGGGGTCGGCTTCCTGGACACCCCCGACACCTACTACCAGCTGCTCGCCCGGCGGGTGGCGGTGCAGCGGCATTCCGTCGAAGAGCTGCGCGAGCACGACGTGCTGATGGACGAGGACCACGACGGTCAGCTCTTCCAGATCTTCACCCGTTCGGTGCACCCCCGCCGGACCCTCTTCATGGAGGTCATCGAGCGCTCCGGCGCCCGCACCTTCGGCTCCAACAACATCAAGGCGCTCTACGAGGCCGTCGAGTTGCAGCGCGCCACCGGGACGCACACGTGACGGTGAGCGACACCATGGCCCCCGTGACCGCGCCGCCGGTCGGGCTGGACGACGTGGAGCGGCTCGCAGCCACCTGCGTGCCGCCCGACGTCTGGGACTTCGTCCAGGGCGGCAGCGGAAGCGAGCTGACCCTGCGCGCCAACCGGGCCGCGCTGGATGCGGTCGCACTCGTGCCCCAGGTACTGCGGGGCAGCGCAGCCGCCGCCACCGCGACCAGCCTGTTGTCCACCCCGGCAGGAATGCCGGTCGCGATCGCCCCCATGGCGTACCACCAACTACTCCACCCGCAGGGCGAGACGGCCACGGCGCGGGCGGCCCGCGCCGTCGGCGTACCGTTCACGGTCGGCATGCTCAGCAGCCGCACGCTGGAGGAGATCGCCGGGACGGGGGCCCACACCTGGTTCCAGCTGTACTGGTTGGCCGACCGCGGGCGGATGCTCGACCTGATACGGCGCGCCGAGGCGGCCGGCTGCCGGGCTCTGATGGTCACCGTCGACGTGCCCATCATGGGCAGGCGGCTGCGCGACCTGCGCAACGCCTTCGCGCTGCCCGCCCATGTCCGCGCGGTCAACATGGACCCCGCCTCGACGCAGGCCCACGCGCGCACGGCCGGCACCTCGGCGGTGGCCGAGCACACCCGGGCCGCCTTCGACCCGTCGGCGAGCTGGCAGGACCTGGAGTGGCTGCGCGCACAGAGCCGGCTCCCACTCGTCGTCAAGGGCGTGCTGGACGGTGCGGACGCGGCCCGGGCCGTGTCCTGCGGCGTGGACGCGGTGGTCGTGTCCAATCACGGCGGGCGCCAGTTCGACGGGGCGCCGGCGAGCGTCACCGTGCTCCCGGAGGTACGGGAGGCGGTCGGTGACCGTGCCGAGGTGCTGCTGGACAGCGGGATCCGCAGCGGTACCGACATCCTGCGGGCCCTGGCCCTCGGTGCGTCCGGCGTCCTGGTGGGCCGGCCGGTGCTGTGGGGCCTCGCCCTGGACGGCGCGACCGGCGTGGAGCAGGTGCTGTCGCTGCTGCGCACCGAGCTCGCCGACGGCCTGACGCTGCTCGGCTGTCAGGAGGTCGGTGCGGCCGCACGGGTGCGCGCCCTGCCGGGTCCACGGCCCTTACCGCCTTCAGGAGTGAGGTACCCATGACCGCCGATGCGATCACCGCCTCCGTCGGCCCGCCGGGTGCGGACCCGGACGCGGCCTGTCCGCCCGTCGCGGACCTGCACACCGCCGACCTGCACACCGCGCTCGAGGACCCGGCGCTGTCCTCGATGAACCTCCTCAACGAGATCGCCCAGCAGTACCCCGAGGCGATCCCGTTCGCCGCCGGACGGCCCAGCGAGTCGTTCTTCGACATCGAGGACGTGCACGACCACCTGCGGGCGTACACCGGGTACCTGGCCGGCGAGCGCGGGCTGAGCCCCTCCGAGATCCGGCGCACGCTCTACCAGTACGGGCGGACCAAGGGCATCGTGCACGAACTGGTGGCGCGCAACCTGGCCGTGGACGAGGGGATCGGGTGCGATCCCGAGGCGATCGTCGTCACGGTGGGCTGCCAGGAGGCCATGTATCTGGTGCTGCGTGCGCTGCGCGCCGACCCCCGGGACGTGCTGCTCGCCGTGGCGCCGACCTACGTCGGTCTCACCGGGGCGGCCCGCCTGGTCGACCTGCCCGTGCTGCCGGTGGCCGGCGGCGCCGAAGGGGTGGACCTGGACGACCTGCGTGCCGTGCTCGACCGGGCCCGCCGGGACGGTCTGCGGCCCCGCGCCTGCTACGTGATGCCCGACTTCGCCAACCCGTCCGGGCTGAGCCTGAGCCAGGAGACACGGCTTCGGCTGCTGCGGCTGGCCCGGGAGGAAGAGCTGTTGCTGCTGGAGGACAATCCGTACGGGATCTTCCTCGGGCCGGGTCAGCAGCGGGTGCCCACGCTGAAGGCGCTGGACGAGCACCGCAAGGTCGTCTACCTGGGGTCCTTCGCGAAGACGGCGCTGCCGGGGGCCAGAGTGGGCTATCTGGTGGCCGATCAGCTGGTCGCGGACGCCCAGGGAGGGGTCGGGCTCCTCGCCGACCAGCTCTCGAAGATCAAGAGCATGCTCACGGTGAACACCTCGCCGATCGCCCAGGCCGTCGTGGGCGGCAAGCTCGTCCGCCACGACGCGAGCCTGGTCGCCGCGAACGTCCGCGAACGCGAGTCCTACAGCCGCAACCTCGAGCAGATCCTCGACGGGCTCGACCGGCGGCTTCCAGGTGCCGCAGAGCTGGGCGTGACCTGGAACGTCCCGACGGGTGGCTTCTTCGTGGTGCTCACCCTTCCCTTCACCGCCGACGACGCGCTGCTGGAGCTCTCCGCCCGCCGCTACGGGGTCCTGTGGACGCCGATGAGCCACTTCTACGACGGCGCCGGCGGCGAACACCAACTGCGGCTGTCCGTCAGTGCGGTGACTACCGAACAGATCGACATCGGGCTGGACCGACTGGCTGCCCTCATCACGGACCGGATCGCCACGGGAGTGGACCATGCTTGACCTGAATGAGCGTTTGGCGAAGGTTGTCGCTGGATTCCCGGACCGGCTGGCGGTGTGGAGCGGCTCGGAGCGTCTGACCTACGTGGAGCTGGACGCGGCGGTGGAGCGGGCCGCCGACGTGCTGGCGGGCGTGGGCGTGGGGCCGGGCGCCCGGGTAGCGCTGCGGTTGGACCCTTCTCCGGAACTGCTGGTGGTGCTGCTGGCGGTGTTGCGGACCGGCGCGGCGTACGTGCCGTTGGACCCTTCGGGTCCCGCGCGGCGTGCGGAGCTCATCCTGGATGACGCGCGGCCGATGGCGATCGTCGAGGCCGGCGGCGACGGTGTGCCGGTGGGCGCGTCGGCGCGGGTGCGGGTGCTGGACGAGGGCTCGCGGAGCGAGTTGCCGGCGGATCCGGTGGAGCGGACGGCGTACATCATCTACACGTCGGGGACGACGGGGGTGCCCAAGGGCGTCCCGGTCTCGCACCGGAACGTGGCGGCGCTCTTCGACGCGACCGAGGACCTGTACGACTTCGGGGAAGAGGACCGGTGGCTGCTGTTCCACGCGGTCACCTTCGACGTCTCCGTGTGGGAGATGTGGGGGGCGCTCCTGCACGGCGCCGCGCTGTGCGTCCCCGACCGCTGGACCGTGATCGACCCGCCGACCGTGGCCAGGCTGATCGTCGACGAGGGGATCACCGTCCTCAGCCAGACCCCCACCGCTTTCACCGCGGTCTCCCCCGAACTGCTGCGCCTGGAGGGATGGCACCGCCTGCGCTACGTGGTCTTCGCGGGCGAGCGGCTGATCCCGGCGACGCTGCGGAGATGGGCGGAGCAGGTGGGGCTGGAGCGGGTGGCTCTGATCAACATGTACGGGATCACCGAGGTCACCGTGCACGCCACGTTCCACCGGGTGACGGAGCGGGATCTGGCCGGCACGGAGTCCGTGGTGGGTGCTCCGCTGCCGGGCTTCGTGTCTCTGGTGGCGGACGAGGAGGGCCGTCCGGCCGAGCGGGGAGAGCTGCTGCTGGCGGGCCCGCAGGTGGTGGAGGGGTATCTGCGGCGGCCCGAGCTGAACGAGGCCAGGTTCGTCGAGGTGGACGGCCGGGTGCACTACCGCAGTGGTGACGTCGTGGCCGTCGGCGAGGACGGGCTCCTGCGGTACGTCGGGCGGATCGACGACCAGGTCAAGGTGCGGGGCTTCCGTATCGAGCTGGGTGAGGTGGAGCAGGCTCTCGCCGCGGTTCCCGGCGTCGCTGCCGCCTGCGCGCTGACCCTCGCCGACGCCGACGGCCTGGTGCTCGCGGCCGCCTACAGCCCCGCCGAGGGCACGGAGACGACGACCCGGGCGGTACGCGCCGCACTGCGCAAGACGCTGCCCGCCTACATGGTGCCGAGCAGGCTGGAAAAGGTCGCGGCGCTGCCCCGCACCCCCAACGGCAAGGTCGACCGCGCCGAACTGCGTGCCACGGCCTGGGGACAGCGGAACGACCAGCCCTGACCTGAACGAGCGTGCTCTCGCGCCATCCTCGACAGCGCCATGGGACCGGCCGCGACGTACGCACCGGACTGCGGGCGCGCTGCCGGTCCACAGGTGCGGCCAAGTCGACCAGGTCGCGGGGCTGCCCGCACCGCCCGACGGCAGAACCCGCCGTGCCGCACCCGAGCACCGCCTCGGACACTCCGCCCGACCGGCGTTCCGAACCAACCGAGCGACATCTCTGGAGAGTTCCATGACAGCGATCACCGATTCCGCAGCCGACGTGAAGGCGGTCTACGAGCAGGACGGCTGGTATCAGGCGTCGTACCGGCTCGACGATGCCTCGCTCGCCAAACTGCGGGCCAGTGTGGAGAGCCTCAGCGGCCGGCCGCGGCCCGAGGTCGTCTACGAGAAGGACGGGTCGACCGTCCGGGCGCTCCACGGCTGCCACGATTTCGACGAAATCTGCGGCCGGCTGGTCCGGCTGCCCGCGCTCCTGGGCCTGGCCGAGGAACTGATCGGCGAACCCGTCTACGTCTACCAGTTCAAGGTCAACATGAAGCAGCCCCGGGAGGGCGCCGCATGGCCGTGGCACCAGGACTACGCGTTCTGGAACCACGAGGACGGCATGCCCGACGACAGGGCCGTCAACATCGCGATATTCCTCGACGACACGCACGAGCTCAACGGCCCTCTGAAGGTCGTGCTGGGCAGCCACCGCCTCGGCCTGATCGGCGAAGAGGAACAGGAGGGCGAGCGTGAGCGCAGTCACGACTGGCGCGACCACGTCTCCGCCGACCTGGAGTACACCATTCCCGACGAGGTTGCCGAGGAGCTGACCGAGAAGTTCGGCACCGCCCTCGCCGTGGGGCCGGCGGGCTCGGTCTGCGCCTTCCACCCGACCATCGTCCACTCCTCCTCGAACAACCGATCCGAAGACCGGCGCGCCATGTTGCTGGTGACCTACAACGCCGTCACCAACGCTCCCAGCAACCCCGTCCGGCCGGAGTTCCTCGTCTCGCGGAACGCCGTCGCGCTCACGCCGGTCGCTGACAACACGCTGTGATGGGCACCCCTGTTTCCCACTTCCCCTAGGAGATCGCTGATGGTTGCCCGCAAGGCGCCGGAACCGGTACCCGCCGCCTGGAACGACACCCGGGTCGCCGACTGGGTCCGAGGCGCGGTGCACTACCAATTCGCCGCCCAGGCACAGCTCACCCCGCATGCGGTCGCGGTCCGTTCGGTCGGCGGGGCGACGCTGACGTACCGGCAGCTCGACGAGCATGCAAATCGTCTGGCCCACCACCTGATCGAGGACGGCGTGGGATCGGAGGACCTCGTGGCGATCCTCCAGGAGAAGACCCCCGACCTGATCGTTTCCATCCTGGCCGTGCTCAAGGCCGGTGCAGCCTACCTCCCGCTGCACCACGGATATCCGGCGCAGCGTACGGAGGCGATCCTTGCGCGGGCCGGAACGCGTGTCCTGCTGGCCGACCGGGCCATGGCCGCCCGGGGCCTGCCACGGGCCGTGCACTCCATCGTCGTGGACGACTGTCCGTGCATCCTCCGGCATGCGGCGACCGAGCCCGAAATCCCCGTTCGACCGGCACAGCTGGCCTACGTGATGTTCACCTCCGGCTCCACCGGTGAGCCCAAGGGCGTGGCGATCGCGCACGGGGAGATCACCGAGTTCGCGTACGACCGGATGTTCGATCCGGCCCGGCACACCAGCGTCCTGATGTCCGCCCCGTACGCCTTCGACGGTTCGACCTACGAGCTGTGGGTGCCGCTGCTGCACGGCGGGCAGGTGGTGCTGCCGCCGCCGGGCAAGGTGGACGTGCAGGTCTACGCCCGCGTGATCGCCGAGGAGGACATCACCGGGGTGCTGCTGACCGCCGGTCTCTTCCGGGTGATCGCGGAGGAGGCACCGGAGTGCTTCGCCCGCGTGCGGGAGTTGATGACGGGCGGCGACGTCATCTCGCCGACGGCCGTCGAACGCATCCAGCGGGCCTGCCCGGACGCCGTGGTGCGCGCCACCTACGGACCGACCGAGACGACCCTGTTCGCGACCCAGGTCGCCCTGCCGCCCGACGCCTCCTTCGACGCCGGCGGAGTACCGATGGGGCGCGGGCTGGACAACACCCGGCTGCATGTCCTCGACGACAAGCTGCATCCGGTCGGCGTCGGGGAGGAGGGCTCGCTCTACATCGCCGGCGCGGGTCTTGCCCGCGGCTACTACGGCCGGCCGGAGCTGACCGCCGAGCGCTTCGTCGCCGACCCCTTCGACGGGCCCGGCGAGCGCATGTACGCCACCGGTGACCGGGTGCGCTGGAATGAGGCGGGACTGCTGGAGTTCATCCGGCGCAGCGACGACCAGGTCAAGATCCGCGGCTACCGCATCGAGCCGCGCGAGATCGAGCATGTGCTCTCCGAGGCCGGCGGACTCGCGCAGGTGTCCGTGGTGGCCCGGCCGGGCCCGCAACCCGGCGACGAGAAGAGCCTCGTGGCCTATGTGGTCGCCGAAGGCGAACCGGACATGCAGGCGCTGAAGGAGCACGCAGTTGCCCGGCTGCCCGAGTACATGGTCCCGGCCGCCTACGTCCTGCTGGATTCGCTGCCGCTGACCGACAACGGCAAGGTGGACTACCGGGCGCTGCCGGCGCCCGAGACGCATTCCGACCCGGCCGGCCGACGCCCGCGCACCCCGCGCGAAGAGGTGCTGTGCCAGTTGTTCGCCGAGGTGCTGTCGCTGGAGTCGGTCAGTGTCGACGACTCGTTCTTCGAGAAGGGTGGGCATTCGCTGCTCGCCACCCGGCTGGCCGGGCGGGTGCGGACCGTGCTCGGAATCGACCTGCCGATCCGGTACCTGCTGGAGGCCCCGACGGTGGCCGGCATCGTGGAACTCCTGGACGCCGACGGGGAGAGCGACAGCGGACTGGGACCGGTGCTGACCCTGCGCGGTTCCGGCCGCAGGGCGCCCGTCTTCTGCTTCCATCCGGGCGGCGGACTGGCCTGGTGCTACTCGGCACTGCTGACGCACATTCCGCGCGGCCATCCCGTTTTCGGTGTCCAGGCGCAGGGCCTCGAGGGCGCGGAGGAACTGCCGCGCACACTGGAGGAGATGGCCCAGACGTACGCCAAGCGTGTGCGCGAGCTGCACCCCTCGGGCCCGTACGCGCTGGTCGGCTGGTCCTTCGGTGGGCTGGTGGCGCAGGCCGTCGCGGTGCAGCTCCAGCAGGACGGACACGAGGTGGCTCTGCTCGCGCTGCTGGACGCGGGGCGCGAGGACACGGCCGTGAACCGTTCGCCCAGCCCGCGCGAGCTGCTCGGCCAGGTCTTCGAGGGAATCGACGCCTTCGGGAAGGAGCCCGGCGAGGGGCCGCTGCCGCTGTCGCGCGTACGGGAGATCCTCGCGGAGGAGGGCAGTGTGCTTGCCGGCCTGGACGCGGAAACGATCACTCATCTGATGAGGATCACCGCGAACAACCTCAAGCTCGGCGACGAGTCGGTGCAGCAGCGTTTCCACGGCGATCTGCTCTTCTTCGAACCGGACGGTGACGGCACCGAGAGCAGGCGCCCCCACGACTTCTGGACGACCTGGATCACGGGCGAGATCGACACCAGAGCGGTGCCGTTCACCCACCAGGAACTGCTCTCCCCCCAGGCACTCGAGGTGATCGGCCCCGTAGTCGCCCACGCCCTGAAGGAGTTGACGTGACGGTTGCCGCCACGGGGTCCGCCACCAGACCGGCCGACATCGACCTCGCCGAGGTCGACCTGTCGGACCCGCGGACCTTCTGGACCCACGACATGGACGCCGTGTGGCGACGGCTGCGCGACGAACACCCGGTCTACCGCCACGCGGACACCCCGCAGGGCTGCGGATTCTGGGTGCTGTCCCGCTACGACGACGTCTTGGCCATGTACAAGGACAGCCAGACGTTCCTGTCCGGCCCGGGCAACATGCTGGAGTCGCTGCAGAAGCCACAGGGCGATCCGGCGGCCGGCGAGGTCCTCTTCATGACGGATGCCCCGGACCACCAGCCGCTGCGCGCCATTCTGATGAAGTCCTTCACACCGGCGATCCGCCAGTTCGTGGTGGAACGCCTCGCGACCCGTGTGGAGAAACTGATCACGGACCGGATCGGCACGGGCTCCTTCGACTTCGCCCGTGAGGTCTCTGAGGAGATCCCGATGTGGGTCATCTGCGACCTCCTTGGCTTTCCCGAGGAGGACCGGCCCCGGCTGCTGGAGCTGAGCCGTTCCGCGCTGAGCACGGATTCGACGGACCAGACGCCCGAGGAACGCTGGCTGATCCGCAACGAACTGCTGGTCTACTGCTCGCAGATGCTGGACGAAAAGCGGGACGAGCCCTGCGACGACCTGCTCAGCCGGATGGCGTTCGCCGAGGTCAACGGCGAGCCGCTCACCGACCAGCAGATCATCCTCAACTGCTACGGCTTCCTGCTGGCCGGAGACCACACCAGCCGGCTGGCGATGATCGGGGCGATGGAGCAGTTCGGCCGCAGGCCCGAGCACTTCGCCCGGCTCAGGGACGGGTCGGTGGACCTGGGTGCCGTGGTGGAGGAGGTGATCCGCTGGACCACCCCGGTGCAGCACGTGGGCCGGACCGCCGCCACCGACGTGGAACTGCACGGCCGGCACATCCGGCGCGGGGACATCGTCACGGCCTGGAACATCTCCGCCAATCGCGACGAGCGGGCTTTCGCGGATCCGGACACCTTTACTCCGGACCGGTCTCCCAACAAACATGTGGGACTGGGTAACGGGCCGCATTTCTGCCTCGGGGCATTCCTGGGCCGGGCGGAAATCGGCGCCGTGCTGTCCACGCTGCGCAAGAACGTGACGGAGATTGAGATCACCGGTGCTCCGAAACCGATGTATTCGACCTTCCTGCGCGGTTATAGTGGTCTCGAGTTGGCGTTGCGCTGAGCGGTTGTGAACCGCCGCCCAAGAATTCCGCCCCCGCCGGGGCCAGTCGACTTCCTTTCGGCGAGTCCGACGACATCGGTCCGCCTTTCCCATCGCCTGCTCCGCTGGGTGGGTGCTGATCCACCGAACCAGTTGCTGGAGAGTAAATGACCGCAGTGCTGCCGAGGATCGTCTCAGTCGGCACGGACGTGCCACCGGATTCGTACACCCAACAAGAGGTTCTGGACGCCTTCCACGTCGAGGACCCGCGTATCAGGTCGGTGTTTCTCAGCGGCAGCATCGAGCGCCGCCACCTGCTGCTGCCCCCGCTGGAGTCGGACGGCTCCCGACGGCTCGAAACCCAGGGCGAACTCCTCAGCAAGCACCGCGCCAACGGCATAGAGATGGGCGGCCGGGCGGTGGAGACCTGCCTCAAGCGGCTCGGCGCCACGGTGGCGGACGTCCGTTATCTGTGCGCGGTGAGCTCGACCGGCCTGCTCACCCCTGGCCTGACCGCCCGGCTGCTGAAGGAGCTGGGCCTGCCGACATCCACCTCACGGCTGGACGTGGTCGGCATGGGATGCAACGCCGGCCTCAACGCGCTCGCGGCGGTGTCCGGTTGGGCCCACGCCCACCCGGGCGAACTCGCCGTCATGGTGTGTGTGGAGACCTGCTCGGCGGCCTACGTGTTCGACGGCACCATGCGCACCTCCGTGGTCAACAGCCTCTTCGGAGACGGCGCCGCCGCCATCGGGGTGATCGCCGAGGAGGGCGAGGGCGGCGCCGGCGCCCACGGTCCGGTCCTGCTGAAGTTCGCGAGCACGATGATGCCCGAGGCCATCGAGGCGATGCGCTACGACTGGGACGACGAGCAGGGCAAGTTCAGCTTCTACCTGGACCGGGATGTGCCCTATGTGGTCGGCGCCAACGCCGAGGAGGTGGTGGACCGGCTGCTGGCCGACACCGGCCTCAGGCGCTCGGACATCAGCCACTGGCTGGTCCACTCCGGCGGTAAGAAGGTCATCGACTCCGTACGGGTCAACCTCGGGCTGACCGCCCACGACGTGCGTCACACCACCGGCGTGTTGCGGGACTACGGGAACCTCTCGAGCGGTTCGTTCCTGTTCTCCTACCAGCGACTCCTCGAAGAGGAACTGGCGCAGCCCGGCGAGTACGGGGTCCTGATGACCATGGGCCCCGGTTCCACCATCGAGACGGCTCTAGTGCAGTGGTAGGGAAGACAATGAGTGCGCAGACGCTGGAGAACACGGTCCCGGACCTCGCATCGGGCACCGTGGTGGTCGAACTGGACGCGAGCGCCTCGCTCGCGGAGCTGACCGAACTGGTCAACGGTGCCTGCGACCGGGCGGAGGACGGGTCGGAGCACGGCGCACTCATCCTGCGGCTGACCACCGGCACCGACGGCGGCTGGCCCGCCGACCTGGCGGTCCACCAGGTCAACCGGTGGGAGCGGGCGGTACGTCGGATCGAGCGCCTCGGCGCGCTGACCATGACGGTCGCCGACGGGACCCTCACCGGTCCGCTGGCGGACGTCTTCCTGGCAGCCGACCACCGCATCGCCGGGCCCGACCTGCGGCTGGTCCTGCGCGACCGTGACGGGCTGCCCTGGCCGGGCATGACGCTGTACCGCCTCGCCCACCAGCTCGGTGTCGCCCGCGCCCGGCGTCTGCTGCTGGTCGCCTCGGTGAACGCGAGCGAGGCCCACGCCGCCGGTCTGGCCGACGAGATCACCGGCGATCCGGACCGGCCGTGGGCCGCCCTGACAGAACTCGCCCCGGTGCGCGGGCCCGAGTTCGCGGTCCGCCGGCGCCTGCTGCTGGAGGCGGCCACCACCACCTTTGAAGAGGCGATAGGCCCCCACCTGGCCGCCTGTGACCGGGCGATCCGCCGCCGCGGCCAGGCCTTCCCGGAGGACTGACGATGCCGGTGACCATGGCGAACGTGTCCGGCCCGGACCTGTGCGGGGCACTGGAGGACGATGCGAGGACGCTGGCCGAACTTGTCGGTCCGGCCGAGGAGGAACTGGCCGGGCTGCCCCTGCCCGGACTGCGCGACGAGGCCCAGCGACAGCTCGCCGCGTCCCTCGTCGACTCGTGTCGCCGGGCGCGTACGGCCTTCCTGCATCGGCATGCCCCGGCGGTCTATGACGCCCTCACCGACCGGCGCCGCACGCCCCTGCGGCTGGCGGAGCTGGCTCGGGCCGGGGCCGAACGGTTCCCAGGACTGCTGCCCACCGATGCCCAGATGGCCGAGGAGGCCACCCGCACGCAGGCGGACAAGGAAGGGCGTGAGATCGACCAGGGGATCTTCTTCCGCGCCCTGCTCGCCGATCCCTCGGTCGGCGAGCACCTCATCGACAGCATGCTGGCTCCCACCCCCCGGGCCCTGGGCCTGCTGAGCGTCTTCCGCGCCGAGGGGCGCGTCGACCTCGGCGCGGTGCTGCTCGAACGACGCGACGATGTCGCGCATCTGACGCTCAACAACCAGCACTGCCTCAACGCCGAGGACAACCGGCTGATCGACGACCTGGAGACCGCCGTCGACCTCGTGCTGCTCGACGATCAGATCAGTGTCGGCGTGGTGCGCGGCGGAGTGATGACTCACCCGCGCTACACCGGCCGACGGGTCTTCTGCGCCGGCATCAACCTCAAGGACCTGCACGCCGGCCGGATCTCGTTCGTGGACTTCCTGCTGCGCCGCGAGCTCGGCTACATCAACAAGCTGATGCACGGACTCCTGGTCGATCCGTCCCCCGACGCCTATCCGGAGCGCACCCTGCACAAACCGTGGCTGGCCGTGGTCGACTCCTTCGCCATCGGCGGCGGAATGCAGCTGCTCCTCGTCTTCGACCACGTGATAGCAGCGGACGACGCCTTCCTCAGCCTGCCCGCGGCGCAGGAGGGCATCGTTCCCGGGCTCGGCAACTTCCGGCTGTCCCGCATGACCGGCGCCCGGCTGGCGCGCCGCGTGATCCTCGGCGGACGACGGATCCGGACCACCGATCCGGAGGCCGCGCTGGTCTGCGACGAGGTGGTCGCGTCCCAGGCGATGGACGCCGCCGTCGAGAAGGCCGTGCGGGAACTGGCCGCCCCGGCGGTGCTCGCCAACCGGATGATGCTCAACCTGGCCGACGAGCCCCGCGACGGGCTGCGCCGCTACCTGGCCGAGTTCGCTCTGGTGCAAGCCCGCCGGCTGTACGCGGCGGACGTCATGGCCAAGGTCGGCCGGTTCTCGACCCCGTCCGTGCGGCAACCGGCGGACGGAGGACACGCCCCGTGACCATCCTCGGCCTGGATCAACTGCACGACTCGCTGACCGACCCCGTCCTCAGCTCGATCGGCTTCCTCAACGAGATCATGACGCGCTTCCCCGAGGCGATCTCCTTCGCACCGGGCGCCCCGCACCTGGCCCATCTGATGGACGCCGATCTCTCCCGCTACATCGAGTTGTTCAGCGAGCGCCTGCGCGCCACCCGGGGCATGGACGCTCACCGCGTGCGCCGGCTGCTCTACGAGTACGGCCCGGCCCGCGGGCTGATCAACGACCTCGTGGCCACGGCCGTCCGCACCGATCACGGCATCGACGTACCCGACCGAGCGGTGGTGATCACGGTCGGGGCGCAGGAGGCCATGCTGCTCACCCTGCGCGCTCTCTTCCGCGACCGCTCCGACGTGCTCGCGGTGGTCGAGCCGTGCTTCGTCGGCATCCTCGGCGCCGCACGGCTGCTGGACATCGAGGTCCTCGCCGTCCCCGAACGCGCCGACGGGCCCGACCTGGACGCCCTGGAGGCGACCCGTGCCGGGCTCGCCGCGCAGGGCCGCCGCATCCGGGCGCTGTACGTCGCCCCCGACCACGCCAACCCTTCAGGCACCGTCATGGACCTGGCCGCGCGCCGCGCGCTGCTCGCGGCGGCAGACCGGGCCGATCTGATGCTCATCGAGGACAACGCGTATTGCTTCACGGCGCCCCCGGGCGCCGAACTGCCCTCGCTCAAGGCGATGCCGGGCGGTGAACGGGTTGTCCAGATCGGCACGTTCGCCAAACTGTGCCTGCCCGGGGCCAGGGTCGGCTACGCCGTCGCCGACCAGCAGGTGACCGGCACCGACGGCGAGGTCCGGATGCTCTCCGACGAACTGGCCGCGCTGAAGAGCATGGTCACCGTCAACACGGCACCGCTGTGCCAGGCGGTGATCGGCGGCATGCTGCTGGAGCACGGCGGCTCGCTCGCCGCCCTCGGCCGCCGCCGCGGTGCCCTGTACCGGCGCAACCTCGGACTGCTGCTGCAGGCGCTGGACCGGCATGTGCCGCGCCTGCCCGACGTGCGGTGGAACCGCCCCGAGGGCGGGTTCTTCGTCCGGATGCAGCTGCCGGTGCCGGTCGACGAGGCGCTGCTGAAGCACTCGGCGGCCCGGTTCGGGGTGCTCTGGACGCCGATGGCGCAGTTCTACGTCAGCGACGCCGGCGATCGGGAGCTGCGCCTGTCGTGCAGCTATCTCGAGCCCGAACAGATCGATCAGGGGGTGCGCCGACTCGCCGCCTTCCTGCGTGAGGTCGCCGCCCCGGTGGGCGCCGGGGCCTGACCGACACCCGAAACAACCAGCAGGAGTGAAGTTAGCGATGGCTCAGGTGCCCAATCCACAGGAAACGGTTCACCAGCGCTTCGCCGAGCAGGCGCGCCGGACCCCGGACGCGATCGCCCTCACCTGCGGCAGGCAACGCCTGACCTATGCCGAAGTGGAGAGGCGGGCGAGCAGTCTGGCGCAACGGCTCCTCGCTCTGCGGGTCCAGCCGGAGGAACCGGTGGCCCTGCTGATGGAGCGCTCCGCCGAGCTCGTGGTGTCGGTCCTCGGCGTACTCAAGGCCGGCGGCTGCTACCTGCCCCTGCACGGCGCCAACCCCGCCGCACGTCACCGGACGGTGCTCGACGAGGCCGGCGCCCGCGTCCTGCTGGCCGACCGGACCGTGCCCGAGCTCGACACCCGCGGCCTCACCGTCCTGGACACGGCCGAGGCGACCGCCGTGCCCGAGGATGCCGTCGGGCCCGCCGAGCCGCAGGTCCCGTGCACCGGCGGGCGGCTCGCGTACGTCATCTTCACCTCCGGCTCCACCGGCACCCCCAAGGGTGTCGCGGTCACTCACCAGGACGTGCTGGACCTGGTCGACGACGGCCTGTGGGCGGGCGGGCGCCATGAGCGGGTCCTGATGCTCGCGCCGCACGCCTTCGACGTCTCCACCTACGAACTCTGGGTCCCGCTGCTGCGCGGCGGACACCTCGTGCTGGCCCCGCCGGAGGTGGACGTCGACATCCTGCGCTCGCTGATCACCACCCACCGGATCACCGGACTGCACCTGACCGCAGGTCTGTTCCGGGTGGTCGCAGAGGCGGCGCCGGAGTGCTTCGCGACCGTGCGGGAGGTGATGACCGGCGGTGACGTGGTGTCTCCGGCAGCGGTCGCCCGAGTGCTCGAGACCTGCCCGGACACAGTGGTCCGCGCCCTGTACGGGCCCACCGAGACCACCCTCTTCGCAACGCAGCACCTGATAAGCGAACCACCGCGTGGCGACGTGCCGCTCGGCCGCCCCCTGGACGGCATGCGGCTCCACGTACTCGACGAGAAGCTGGCACTGGTCGAGACCGGCGAAGCGGGCGAGATCTACCTCGCGGGGCCGGGCGTCGCCCGGGGCTACCTCGGCCAGGCCGCGCTGACGTCCCAGCGGTTCGTGGCCGACCCGTTCGGCACTCCCGGCAGCCGCATGTACCGGACCGGTGACCTGGGCCGCCGCAACGCGCACGGCGACCTGGAGTTCCTCGGCCGGGTGGGCAACCAGGTCAAGGTGAGGGGCTTCCGGGTCGAACTCGGCGAGATCGAGACCGTGCTGGCCCGGGTGTCCGGCGCCGCCCAGGTACTGGTGATCAGCCACGGCGAGGACACCAACGACCGGACCCTGGCGGCCTACATGGTCCCGGGGCCGGGCGGCGGGCTTCCCGACGACGAGGAGCTCGCCCGGCGTCTGGGCGAGACGCTGCCCGACTACATGGTCCCCTCATCCTTCGTGCGCCTGCGTGCGCTGCCGCTGACTCCCAACGGCAAGGTGGACTACCGGGCCTTGCCCGAAACGAGGAGGACCGGCGCAGCAGGCGGCCCCGGGCCGCGCGACGCGCGCGAGGAGCAGCTGGCCCGACTCTTCGCCGCGGCCCTGGGCGTGCCTCGGGTGGGTATCCACGACGATTTCTTCGACCTCGGCGGCAGCTCCCTGGCCGCGACTCGCCTGATCAGCCGTGTCCGCTCCGAACTCGGCATCCGGCTGTCCATGCGCGACCTGCTGGACCGGCGCACGGTGGCCGGCCTGTCCGCCGCCACCGGTGAGAAGTCCGACGCCGGCACCGAGGGTCTGCGCCCCCTGTTGAAGCTGCGGGCCCAGGGCAGCGACACCCCGCTCTTCTGCGTCCACCCCGGCGGGGGCATGGCCTGGTGCTACGTGGGCCTGCTGCGCCACCTGCCCAAGGACATACCGGTGTACGGGCTTCAGGCGCGCGGCCTGACTGGCCTTGAGCCCGTCGCGGCCGACATGGCCGAGCTGGTCGAGGACTACCTGGCGCAGATCCGCCGGATCCAGCCCGCGGGCCCCTACCGGCTGCTGGGCTGGTCCTTCGGCGGCAACGCCGCGCACATGATGGCGGCCCGGCTGCGCAGGGCGGGGGAGCGGGTGTCGCTGCTGGCCGTCCTGGACGCGAGCCACGGTGGCGCGCGCAGCGCACCTCGGTCACTGAGCCGGCGCGACACGCTCAAGCTGGCCTTCGACGGTCTGCCGGCCTTCGACGCCGAGCCAGACGCGGGGCAGATCCCCGCGGAACGGGTGCAGCAGATCTTGCGGGACGCAGACAGCCCGTTGGCCGGGATCGACGCCCGCACGGTCGAGGCGATCAACGCCACGACCACCAACAACATAAGGATCAGTGACGTGGCCCGGCCCGAGCACTTCGACGGCGACCTGCTCTTCGTCGAGGCCACGGACGCGGCCGGGCGCCCCAGCGGACTGGCCGACGTGTGGCGCCCGTACACGGGCGGGACGATCACCCGCATCCAGGTCGAGGCCGAGCATCTGCGCCTGATGACCCCCGCCGCCATGGAGCGGATCGGGCCGATCGTCGCCCGCCACCTCGAGCCGACCGTCTGAGGAGTCAGCAACATGTCCACACCTGCAACCGTCGTCGATACCGGACTCGACGACGAGATCGGCCTCGACCTGACCGATCCCGCCACCTTCGTCGGCCAGGGCCTCGACGAGTTCTGGCAGCGGCTGCGGGCCGAGCAGCCGGTCGCCCGGCACAAGGCCACCGTATCCGCCCCCGCTTTCTGGGTGCTCAGCCGCCACGACGATGTCATGGCCGTGATGAAGGACGCAGAGCGTTTCGTCTCGCGGCACGGCAACATGCTCACCTCGCTGCTCAGCGGCGGCGACCCGGCGGGCGGCCGACTGCTCGCGGTGATGGACGCGCCCCGGCACACGGCGCTGCGCACCACCTTGCTCAAGTCCTTCTCGCCCCGGGTGCTCCGGAGTGTCGTGGAGAAGGTGCAGGCGCGTGCCGAGGAGAGGATGGCGGCCGCAGTGGCCAAGGGCGACTGCGACTTCGCCGTCGAGGTGTCCGACCACGTGCCGATGGGCACGATCTGTGACCTGCTGGGCGTCCCCGATGGCGACCAGGCCGAACTGCTGCGGCTCAGCAAACAGGCCCTCAGCTCCGACGAGGCCGGACAGTCCGCTGAGGACGCCTGGCTGGCCCGCAACGAGATCCTGCTCTACTTCGCCGAACTCGCCGCACACCGCCGCTCGTCCCCGCAGGACGACCTGATCACCACACTCACCACCGTCGAGGTCGACGGCGCGCCTCTCTCCGAGGAGGAACTGGTTCTCAACTGCTACGGCCTGGTGCTGGCCGGCGACGAGACCAGCCGGCTGGCCGCCACCGGCAGCGTGTGGAACCTCCTCAGGCACCCCGACCAGTGGGCGGCGATGAAGGAGGGCCGGGTGGAACTCGCCACCGCGGTCGAGGAGATCCTGCGCTGGACCAGCCCCGCTCTGCACGTGGGCCGCACGGCGGCGACGGATGTGCGGATCGGCGGGCGGACCATCAAGGCCGGGGAGACCGTCACCGCCTGGAACGTCTCCGCCAACCGTGACGAGTCCGTCTTCGCCGACCCCTGCCGCTTCGACCTGGCCCGCACCCCGAACCGGCACCTCACCTTCGGCTTCGGAGCGCACTTCTGCCTGGGTTCCTATCTCGGGCGGGCGGAGTTGACAGCGGTTCTGGATACGCTGCTGCGCCGCGTCGACTCGATCGAGTCGCTCGGTGCGCCCAAGCCCGTCTACTCGACGTTCCTCCAGGGCTACAGCAGCCTGCCGGTGCGTCTGCACGCGGCCGAGGACGGTGAGCGGTGACCGCCACGACTGCGCTCGACAACCATCCGGGGAGCGTCGTCGCGGGCCGCGGGCTGCTGCGCACCGCCCTGGTGATCGGCACCGGCCTCATCGGCACCTCGGTGGCACTGGCCCTGCTGGACGCCGGGGTCCGGGTCTACCTCAGTGACAGCGACCCCGGCGCGGCCCGAACGGCGTCCGCACTGGGCGCCGGCAGCCTGGACCGGCCCGGCGCCCCGGTGGACCTCGCCGTGATCGCGGTGCCACCGGCCCAGATCGGCGCGGTGCTGGCACGGGCCCAGGCAGACGGCCTGGCCCGCTCCTACACCGACGTGGCCAGTGTCAAGCGTCTCCCGCTCGACGACGCGCACCGGCTGGGCTGCGACACCGCCCGGTACGTGGGCGGGCACCCGATGGCCGGCCGAGAGCGTTCGGGGCCCTGTGCCGCACGCGCCGACCTGTTCCAAGGCTGCTCCTGGGTGCTGACTCCGGACGCCCGCACGACACAGGAGACGGCCGCGCTGGCACACGAACTGGTCGAGCTGTGCGGTGCCGCCCCCGTGACCATGACGGCGGGAGCCCACGACGACGCCGTGGCCCTGGTCTCGCATGCCCCGCACCTGCTGTCGTCCCTGATGGCGGCCCAACTGCCCGCCGCCGAAGGCGCCGTGACGGGCCTGGCCGGCCAGGGCCTGCGCGACATGGTACGGATTGCCGGCGGCGACGCCCGGCTGTGGTCGGACATCCTCTCGGCCAACGCGCCGGCCGTGGCCGCGGTGCTGGAAGGCCTCCTGGTCGACCTGAGCGTCACACTGCGAGCCCTGCGCGCACTCGACTCCGAGGGCCGCCACGACGACTCGCTGGCCCGGCTGAACGATCTGCTGGAGCGGGGCAGGACAGGAAACCGGCGCGTGCCCGCGAAACCGCACACCGCTCCCGTGGTCACCGTCGGGCTCGATGTCGTGGTGGGCGACGAACCCGGCACCCTGGGCCAACTGCTGGCCGAGGTCGGAGCGGCAGGAGTGAACGTCGAGGACCTTCAGATCGAGCACGGAGCGCAGGGCACGGCCGGCACGGTCACGCTCACCGTCGACGAGCGCTCCGCCCGGGAACTGGCCCTGGCGCTCGGCCGGAACGGCTGGCGCTGCGCCCTGCCCGGCCTGGAACCACCCCACCCCGAAGCGTTCGGGTATTTCGCCCACGCGGAACGAAAGCGAAGCTCACCATGACAGAACGGCCCATGAACTCCAGGCGGGGCAGCGCGCATCGCGGACGCGTGCTGCGTACCGAGTGGATCAGCCCGCACATGGTCCGAGTGGTCCTCGGCGGTGAAGGCCTGGCCAACTTCTCGGTACGGGGATGCACGGACCACTACATCAAGCTGCACTTCCCGCGCCCCGGGGTCGCCTACCCCCAGCCCTTCGACCCGATGACGGCACGTGCCACGCTGCCGCGCCCGCACTGGCCGGTGACCCGCACGTACACGGTTCGGCACTGGGACGAGTCCGCCCGCGAACTGAGTGTGGATTTCGTCCATCACGGCGACGACGGTGTGGCCGGACCCTGGGCGGCCGACGCCCGGCCGGGAGATCTGCTCCACTTCTCCGGACCCGGCGGCGGCTATGCCCCCGGACCCGACGCGGACTGGCACCTGCTGGCAGGTGACGAAAGCGCGCTGCCGGCGATCGCCGCGGCGCTGGAGGCCATGCCGGACGGCGCCCGTGGCACCGCGTTCGTGGAAGTGACCGACGCGGCCGGGGAAGTGGACATAAAGACCCTGGCGGCGGTGGAGGTCGTCTGGCTGCACCGGGGCGACGCACAGCTGGGGGAGCGGCTCACCGCGGCGGTACGCGCCGCCGCGTTCGGGCCGGGCACCGTACAGGCCTTCGTTCACGGCGAGGCGCACTTCGTGAAAGCCCTGCGCGGCCACCTGCTGGGCGAGCGCGGCCTGGACCGTGCCCGGGTGTCGATCTCCGGTTACTGGCGCCGTGGGGCCGACGAGGACGGGTGGCAGGCGACGAAACACGAATGGAACTGACCTCATGACCGTTGTCGAAACCGCCCGCCTGCTCACGGCAGTCGGTCTCGTCTGCATCGCGGCGCACGTTCTGGGCCACCTCTTCGCCCGGTTGAAGCAGCCGCCCGTGATCGGCGAGATCGTCGGCGGCATCCTGCTTGGCCCCTCCCTGCTGGGCCTCGCTGCACCCGACGCGGAGCAGTGGCTGTTCCCCAAGTCCGGACCAGTGACCTCCGCGATGGACGTGATCTACCAGTTGGGTCAGCTTCTGCTGATGTTCCTGGCCGGCGCGGAACTGCGCATCCGGGTCGAGGGCCGGCAGCGGCGTACCGGTGTGCTGGTCGGGGCGGCCGGCCTGCTGGTGCCCTTCACGGTCGGCGCGGCGATCGCCGGGCTGCGTCCCGTGTGGTTCACGGGCCAGTCCGGCACCACGGTGACCACCGTGCTGGTGGTGGGCCTGGCGATGGCGGTGGCGGCCATTCCGGTGATCTCCCGCATCATGATGGACCTGGGCATCCTGGACGCGCCCTTCGGCCGGATCGTGCTCGCGGTGGCCGTGATCGAGGACGTCATCCTCTACATCGTCCTCGCCATCGCCCTCGGCCTCGCCAACTCCGGTGAATCCGCGGGCCTGTGGCCGGCAGTGGGCAGCTCGGCCGTGGTGCCGTCGGTGGCGTACTACACCCTCGTCAGTGCCTTGTTCTTCGCCCTCGCGCTGTTCGCGGGCCCGCGCGTGTTCCGCTGGCTGGCTCAGCACCGCTGGAATCTCGTAGCTCGGCAGAGTCCGCTCGCATTCCGGTTGGTCTTTCTCTTCTCCATGGTGCTGTGCTGCATGGCGTTCGGGATCAACGCCGTGTTCGGTGCACTGGTGGCGGGCATGTGCGCGGTGCGTGGTGACCTGGCGACAGGTGAAGCGGCGGCCGACGCACGCGGTGAGCAGGTGTGGGGTGCCATCCGGCAGTTCTCGATGGCCTTCTTCGTGCCCGTCTTCTTCGGGCTGGTCGGGGCCCGGCTCGATCTCGCGCGCGACTTCGACGCCTGGTTCTTCCTGTGGTTCCTGGCGGTCGCCTGCACCGTCAAGGCCGTCAGCATCTGGGGCGCGGCGCTGCTGGCCGGAGAGAGCCGGGCGGTCGCGGGTTCGCTGGCCGTCGCGCTGAACGCGCGCGGAACGGTGGGTGTGGTGCTGGCCGGGGTGACCTACCGGGCGCAACTCATCAACGAGAGGTTCTTCGTGGTGCTGGTCCTGGTCTCACTGGTGACGTCCCAGCTCGCCGGCGCCGTGCTGGCCCGCACCGCGCCGCGGCTGCGGTGCGCGCGTGAGACCGGTGCGGCACAGGTGGAGGTCGGGTGACCGGGCCCGGCACGCCGCGCCGACTGGTGGCGGCCCATCTGCTGGGCAGCCTCGGCTTCGGGCTGTACGCGTCCGGCAACGCGGTCTACTTCACCCGCCAGGCCGGCCTGCCCGTCGCCGAGGTCGGTGCGGGTCTCACCCTGGCCGGCCTGGTCTGGTTGCCCCTGTCGCTGTACATCGGACGGTTCTGCGACCGGACCGGTGCCCGTAGGGCCACCGTCACGCTGGGCTGTGCCCAGGTGTTGTTGCTGGTGGCTGCCACCCGGGTACACGGCCTGTGGGCGTTCCTGGCGCTGGCGGCCTGCTGAGTATCTGCGTGCAGGGGGGCTGGATCTGCCGGGAGGCGCTGGTCGCCGACCTGGTCGACCCGGCCGCCCGGGTCAATGTCTCCGCCCGGCTGCGCAGCGTCTTCAACATCGGTGTCATCGCGGGAGCCCTGGGCTGCGGCCTCGGGCTGTCCGTGGACAGTGCACCGGGCTACCTCGGGCTGATCCTGGGCAGCGCGCTGGCCGAGGCGGCGGCCACCGCCTGTTGCCTGGGCCTGCCGGACCGCCGGAGCGGACCGGCCGTACGGGAGGACACCGTCCAGCTCCGACAGGCCCTGCGCGACCTGCCCTACCTCGCGCTCTCGCTGCTGTACGGCCTGCTCGCGATCGGCGACCTCGTGCTGCGGGTCGGCATTCCGCTGTGGGTGGTGGCGCGCCCCGGCCTGCCCAAGGGACTGGGCGCCTGGCTGTACGGCCTCAACGCCGTGCTGGTGGTGGGTCTCCAGGTGCGGTTGAGCCGGAGCGCTGAGAGCTTTACGGGGGCCAGGCGGCTGCTGGTCCTGTCCGGTGTGGCGGCCGCCAGTACTTCCTCGGCCGGTCCGACGACCGGCTCAAGGTCAACGGGGTGCGCATCGGCCCGGGGGAGATCGGCGCCCACCTGGCCGCGGCGCCCTCGGTGACCGATGTCCGGGTGCTGCGGGCGGGCGACCGACTGGTCGGCTGCCTGACCGCGAACGGGCCCGTCGACACGGGCAGGTTGCTGTGCGATCTGCGTATGGGACTGCCCGCGACGATGACCCCCGACGAACTGCTCGTACTGCCCGAGTTCCCGCTGACCGCGGGCGGGAAGGTCGACATGCAGGCTCTGCGGGAGCTGGCCGCGGCCCGCCCCGCGGACGCGGCTGCTCCGGACCCCGACGACCTGGTACCACTGCTGCGGCGCGTGTGGCAGGAGGTGCTCGGCGCCACCGAGATCGACGGGAACAGCGACTTCTTCGCCCTGGGCGGGGACTCACTGCCCGCCGCACGGCTGGCCGCCACGCTCCACCGGGAGACGGCCGTCCGCTGCCGGCTCCGGACGATCTTCGCTCATCCGCGGTTCGACGACCACGTCGAGCAGGTCCAGCTCCTTCTGGCCCCTGGGGGCCGAACCCCGATAGGAGTGCCATGACCAGTTGTCCGATGTCCTTCGAGCAGACCTCCATCTGGCTCGATGACCGGGTCGGTCAGGGGGGGGGCGCGCTACCGGGAGTCATGGGCGTACCGGCTGCGGGGGCCGGTGGAGCCGTCAGCGGTCAAGGCCGCGCTCACCGGGATCGTCAGCCGTCACGAAGGGCTGCGCAGTCGGCTCGCACTTACCGACGCCGGCCCGGTGCAGACGGTGTTGCCGCCCGCCCCGGTGCCATTGCCGCGACGAAGGCGGCCCTGCGCGCCCTGTTGAACGAGCGAGGGATCAGCCCGGTGGCCTTCCGGGTGGGCGCCTCGCAGTCCGTGCTGCGCGCCTTCGCCGAACGGCACGGCGGCATCGTGGTCAAGCCGACCATGGGATCGGGCAGCCTGGGCGTACGCAAGGTCCGCTCCCCGGAGGAGGTACCCGAGGCCTGGGCCTGGTTGGAGGCGTTCGGGGTGGGTGAGTTCATGGCGGAGGAACTCCTCACCGGTACCGAGATCAGCGTGGAGACCTTCTCGATCGCCGGACGCCACAGCGTCCTCGCTGTCTCCCGCAAGGACAGCGGCGGTGGTGTCGTGGCCATCGGGCACGCGCTCCCGGCACCGCTGTCGGCCCAGTGCGCTGCTGACGTCGAGGACGTGGTGTGCCGGATGCTCGACGCGGTGGGCCTGGTCGACGGGCCGGCACACACGGAACTGATGCTCACCGCCGACGGTCCTCGTGTGATCGAGTCACACCTGCGGTGCGCGGGCGGCCGGATCGCCGAGCTCGTCGAGTTGGTCTACGGCATCGATGCCGAGCGCCTGACCTGCCAACTCGCCCTGCCCGTAGGCGTACCGGCGCTCGCCCCGGTCAGCCGGGGAGCGGCCGCCGTACGTTTCCTCACTCCGCCGCCCGGCCGGGTACGCACAGTGGAGGGCCTCGCGGCGGCCCGGAGGGTGGAGGGCGTGGTCCGGGCGGAGGTGGGCGTCGAACCCGGCGGACCGGTGGAGCCGTTGCGCTGGTCCGAGGACCGCTGCGGTCTGGTGGTCGCACGTGCCGAGGACATGGCCACGGCCGAACGGCGGGCCCGTCGTGCCGCCGCACTGATCCGCATCCGCACGGAGCCGTTTCCCGCCGTGCCGACGGCCACGATGCACGACCTGCTGAGAGCGGCCGCCGAGGTGCTGGACCCGTTCGGGGTGACCGCTTCGTAGCTGTTCTGCCCACCGTAATGCATCAAGGTTGACGTGCCGAGAGAGGCGCTAATACCTTCTGATTCAACACAGTTGGAATCAGAACCCACTCCATTCCATCTGGCGGGTTCGTCGAACATTCGGCGTCACATAGGACTGCGCTGGGTCTTCCGGCCGGCCATTTCTCCGCTCACCTTCATTTTATCGAATGCGCTGCAATTCGCGGACCCGGTCACGAGTTCGCGAAATTCACCCATGGGGGCAGATATGTTCGTTGCGCGACCGGGCACAGCGGATCAGCTAGGTCCGGAAAGTAGTCCTGCTTCCCTCGGACAGCGACGGCTCTGGCTCCTGGAGCGGTCGGGCGCACCGAGCGCGGTGAACCGTCTGACGATGGCCTGGACCCTGTCCCGGGAGCTGGAGCGGGAGGCGCTTGAGGAAGCGCTGCACGACATCATCGGGCGGCACGCGGCGCTGCGGACGGTGTTCCCCGCTGTCGACGGGGTGCCGTATCAGCGCGTTCTCCCGGTCGATGGGTCGGGCTTCCAACTGAAGCTGGTCGCGTCGGCCCGAGCGGAGGCGGCGGCCTGCGCGTTCGACCTCGAGTCGGACATCCCGGTGCGGGCCTGGCTGTCCGTCATGGAGACGGGCGAACAGGTGCTGGCGCTGGTCGTCCACCGTATCGCGGGGGACGACTGGTCGGCCGTACCCCTGGTCCAGGACCTCTCGATCGCGTACGCGGCGCGCTGCCGGGGGCAAGAGCCGCTCTGGGACGAACTGCCGGTCCAGTACGCCGATCACGCACTGGGCCAGTACGAGCTCCTCGGCTCGGCGGACGACCCGGACAGCGAGCTGTCCCGTCAGCTGACGTACTGGCGTGAGGCACTGGCCGGGACGTCGGGGGAGCTGGCGCTGCCCGTGGACCGGCCGCGTCCCGCCGCGGCATCCCACCGCGGGCATCGCGTCGACGTAACGGTGCCCGCCGCACTACACCAGGGCCTGGTGGCGCTGGCCGCGGAACGGCGGGTACCCCTGAGCGCGGTACTGCGGGCCGGGGTCGCAGTGCTGCTGTCCCGGTGGGGTGGCGACAGCGATGTCCTCGTCGGGTCGGCCGAGTCCGGGCGTACTGACAAGGAGCTGGACCGCCTCGTCGGCTGTTACGCGGACACGCGCGTGACGCGGATCGACCTGTCCGGAGAGCCCACCACGGCGCAGGTACTGGACCGGGTACGGGACGCGGAGCTGAGCGCGGCGGCCCATCAGGACGTGCCGTTTGCGTGCCTGGCGGAGGAGCTCGCCCCTGCCCACCCTCCGGCTGCCCACCCCCTGATCCAGGCCGTCTTCGCCCTGCGGGACACCACCACCTCCGCCGCCGCGCTCCTGGAACTGCCCGGCGTCCGGGTGAGCCCGCTGGCCGTGGGCGAGCCGCTGACGGCGTACGACGTGGAGGTGGTCCTGGGCGAGGAGACCGACGACCAGGGCGGGACCGCCTGTCTGCGCGGGGAACTCACCGTCGCGGCGGACCTGTTCGACCCGGCCACCGCCGGGCGAATGGCGGGCGGGCTGTTGAAGGTGCTGCAGGGAATGACCGACACTCCGCTGGCCCGGATCAGTCATCTGGACGTGGTCGACGCAGCCGAGCGACGGCGAGTGGTGGACGAGTGGAACGACACGGGTCTCACGGTGCCCGAGGCGACGGTGCCGGAGCTGTTCGCGGCGCAAGCGGCCCGGACACCGGCCGCCGTCGCGATCGTGTGCGACGGCGCTGAAGTGACGTACGGTGAGCTGGACCTGCGGGCGGACAGACTGGCCCGTCGCCTGGCGTCGGAGTACGGCGTGGGCCCGGAGTCGGTGGTGGCGGTGCTCACCGAGCGCTGTGCCGAGCTGATCGTGGCGATTCTCGGGGTGCTCAAGGCCGGCGGCGCCTATCTGCCCATCGATCCCGACCATCCCGTCGAACGCGTCGTCTACACGCTCGACGATGCCGGCCCCGTCTGCATCCTGACCACGTCACGCTGCCGACGGGCGGTGCCACAGGACTGCGACGTACCGCAGCTGGTGCTGGACGCACCCGGGACATCCGAGGCGGGGGACACGTGGAACGCGGACCCGCTGGTGCCGCCGCGCCGGCAGAATGCGGCGTACGTCATCTACACCTCCGGCTCCACCGGCCGGCCCAAGGGCGTCGTCGTCTCGCACGCGGGGTTCGCCAACCTTTCGGCAAGCCACGCGAGGTTCGGTGTGGAACCGGGCCACCGCGTGGCGCAGTTCGCGTCGGTCGGCTTCGACAACTTCTGCTCGGAGTGGTCGCTGGCCCTGCTGTCAGGAGCGGCCCTGGTGGTCGTGGACCAGGACCGGCGGCTCGGCGCGGAACTGGCCGAGTTCATCACCGACCAGGCCGTGACACATGCCACGCTGCCTCCTGCGGCCCTGGCGACGATGCCGGACGGGGCGATCGGGACCGGAGTCGTCCTCGAGGTGGGGGGGGAGGCATGCCCTCCCGAGGTGGTGGAGCGCTGGTCGCCGGGGCGGCTGATGTTCAACACCTACGGCCCCACGGAGACGACGGTGGACGCCACGTCGTGGCGCTGCCGCCCCGGACTGGAGTCGGGCACGGTGCCCATCGGCGCCCCGATCGCCAACACCCGCGCCTACGTGCTCGACGACTCCCTCAACCCGGTGCCGGTCGGGGTGGTCGGTGAGCTGTACCTGGCCGGTGCGGGGCTGGCGCGTGGGTACCTGGGGCGACCCGGGCTGACAGCGGAGCGCTTCGTGGCCTGCCCGCTGGGTGGCGCCGGTGAGCGCATGTATCGGACGGGTGACCGGGTTCGGTGGCGGACGGACGGGAACCTGGAATTCGTCGGCCGCGCGGACGAGCAGGTGAAGATCCGGGGGTTCCGGATCGAGCCGGGCGAAGTGGCCGCGGTACTGGCCGGGCACCCGAGGCTGCGCCAGGTGGCGGTGGTGGTCCGGGAAGACACCCCGGGGGACAAACGGCTGGTTGCCTACGCCGTGCCCACCGAGGACCCCGATCAGTCCTCCGTCGCGGGCGGGCTGGCTGCCGAGGTGCGCGGGTTCGCCGCCGGTCGACTGCCGGGATACATGGTGCCCGCGGCGGTGGTACTGCTCCCCAGGCTGCCGCTGACGCTGAACGGCAAGCTGGACCGCACCGCGTTGCCGGCTCCGGAGTACGCCGCCGGCACAGGGCGGGGACCGGCCACCGCCCAGGAGGCGATCGTGTGCGAGGCGTTCGCCGACATCCTGGGCGTGAGCGCGGTCGGGGCGGACGACGACTTCTTCGCCCTGGGCGGTCACTCGCTGCTGGCGACCCGGCTGGCCAACCGGATGCAGGCGAAGCTGGGGGTGGAGCTGCCCATCCGGGTGCTGTTCGAGTCGCCCACCCCGGCCGGCCTGGCCAGGTGGCTGGGACAGGCCGCTCCGGGCCGGTCGCAACTGGTACCGCAGACACGCCCGGAACGCGTCCCGCTGTCGTTCGCCCAGCAGCGGCTGTGGTTCCTGTCGCGGCTGGAAGGCCCCTCGGCGACCTACAACATCCCTCTGGAGTTGCGGCTTTCCGGACCGCTCGACGTGGAGGCGCTGCGGGCGTCGCTGGGTGATGTGGTGGCACGGCACGAGAGTCTGCGGACGGTCTTCCCCGAGGAGGAGGGCACCCCCTGCCAGCTGGTCCTGGACGGCGAGCGGGCACGCCCTTCGTTCGTCGTCACGGAGAGGGCCCGCGAGGAGCTCGGAACAGTGCTGCGTGCGGCGTCGCTGCAGCCCTTCGACCTGACCCGCGACCTGCCCCTGCGCGCCGAGCTGTTCCGGGTGGCGCCGGCGGAACACGTCCTGCTGGTGGTGATGCACCACATCGCCACAGACGGCTGGTCCACCAGGCCGCTGGCTCAGGATCTGGCGGCGGCGTACGAGGCGCGGCGCGCCGGCGCGGCACCGGTCTGGCCAGAACTTCCCGTGCAGTACGCGGACTACGCCCTGTGGCAGCGCGCGCGAACCGACCCGGCACAGGACGGCACCTCGCCGGAACTGGCCTTCTGGACCCGACAACTGGCGGACCTTCCGGAGGAACTCGACCTGCCTTACGACCGGCCCCGGCCGTCGGTGGCCAGCTACCGGGGAGACACAGTCGGGGTGGCCATCGACGCCGACACGCACGCCGCCGTCGTCCGCCTCGCCCGCCGCACCGGAACCACCGTGTTCATGGTCCTCCAGGCGGCTCTCTCAGCCCTCCTCAGTCGGCTGGGCGGTGGTACTGACATCCCGCTGGGCACCCCGGTGGCCGGGCGCCAGGACGAGGCCCTGCACGATCTGGTGGGCTTCTTCGCCAACACGCTGGTGCTGCGCGCCGACCTTTCCGGCGCCCCCACCTTCGAGGAACTTCTCGCCCGGGTACGCGCCACCGACCTCGCGGCCTTCGCCCACCAGTCCGTGCCCTTCGAGCACGTCGTGGAAGCGGTCAATCCGACCCGTTCGCTGTCCCGCAGCCCCCTGTTCCAGGTCATGCTCGTCATGCAGGCCGCCGACGAATACGACGTCTTCGCTCTCCCCGGCCTCTCGGTGACGGTCGACGAGGGCCGCACCAGCACTTCCAAGTTCGACCTGCTGTTCAGCTTCACCGAGTCCTACGCGGACGGGGCGGCCGACGGCATCGACGGGGTCGTCGAGTTCTCCACCGACGTGTTCGACGGGGGGACCGCGCAGGGCTTGGCCGACCGGTTGCTGTCCCTGCTGAAGACCGTCGTGGCGCAACCGGACCGCCCCGTAACCGAGGCCGATGTGCTCACCGCAGGCGAACACCGGCGCGTGCTCACCGAGTGGAACGACACGGCGGTCGAGCTCCCCACGGACAACCTGCCCGAGGCCTTCCAGCGGCAGGTGGCCCGGACTCCGGACGCCGACGCCGTGCTGGTCGGCGAGGTCACGCTGTCCTACGACGAGCTGAACGCGCGGGCCAACCGGCTCGCGCACCTCATGATCCGGCGGGGCATCGGCCCGGAGCGGTACGTCGCGGTGCGGCTGTGCCGGTCGGCGGACCTGATCGTCGCCTTCCTGGCCGTTCTGAAGACGGGGGCGGCGTATCTGCCCATCGACCCGGCCTACCCAGCCGCACGCATCCACTACATCCTGTCCGACGCCCGACCGGCGCTCATGGTCACCAGCAACGCCCTTTCCCGGCTGCCCGACGCCGGCGACATCCTGCTCCTCGACGACGCGGACACCCTCCAGGAGTTGTCCCGCGAGGCGGCCACCGACCCCGCCGACGCCGACCGCACCGCCCCGCTGCTGCCGGACACCAGCTCCTACGTGATCTACACCTCGGGCTCGACCGGCCGCCCCAAGGGTGTGGTGATGACCGCCGTCGCGCTGCGTAACCTGCTGGCGTGGAACGCCTTCGCCGTCGCCGTACGCCCGGGGGCCCGGGTGGCGCAGTTCAGCGCCATCAGCTTCGACGCCTCGGAGCACGAGATACTCTCCGCGCTGTTCAACGGCAAGGCCGTGTGCGTCCCGGACGACGAGACCCGCCTCGACCCGTCCGCGCTCGCCCGCTGGCTGGACCAGCACGAGGTGGACGAACTCTTCGCGCCGGACCTGGTGGTGAGTGCGGTCTGCGAAGCGGCGATGGAACAGGGACTCGCCCTCCGCTCCCTGCGCCACATCATGCAGGCCGGCGAGGCCCTCCGGCTGACCAGCGGCGTACGCAACTTCCACACCCGTTACCCGCACGTGCGGCTGCACAACCACTACGGGCCTTCCGAGACGCACGTTGTGACGGGGTACACCCTCCCGGACCGGGTACCCGACTGGCCAGCCGCCGCGACCGCGCCCATCGGCCCACCGATCTGGAACACCAGGGCGTACGTCCTGGACCGCCGCCTCAATCCGGTGCCGCCCGGTGTCCCGGGCGAGCTGTATCTGGCCGGTACCTGCCTGGCCCGTGGTTATCTCAACCGGCCGGACCTGACCGCCGAGCGGTTCGTCGCCGACCCGTTCGGTCCGGCGGGGGCGCGCATGTACCGGTCCGGAGACCTCGTGCGCTGGCTGCCGGACGGCACGCTGGACTTCCTGGGCCGTGCCGACGACCAGGTGAAGCTGCGCGGTTTCCGGATCGAGCTGGGGGAGGTCGAGTCCGTCCTGACCCGGCACCCGCAGGTGGGCGCCGCGGCTGTCGTGGTTCGCGAGGACCGGCCCGGCGACCGGCGGCTGGTCGCCTATGTCGCGCCCCTTGCGGGGGGTTCCCTGCCTGAGGTCACCGAGCTGCGTCCTCATGTGTCCGCCGTGTTGCCCGACTACATGGTCCCGGCGGCGTTCGTCAGCCTGGATGTGCTGCCGCTGACCATCAACGGCAAGCTCGACCGGCGGGCGCTGCCCGCCCCCACATACGACGGTGTGCTGTCCGGAGCCGCCCCGCGCAACGTGCGCGAGACGACACTGTGCAAGGCGTTCGCCGACATCCTCGGACTGCCCGATGTGGGCATCCACGACAGCTTCTTCGAGCTCGGCGGGCACTCGCTGCTGGCCACCCGCCTGGTGAACAAGGTGCGTGCCCTGCTGGATGCGGAGCTGACGATCCAGACGCTCTTCGAGTTCCCGACCGTGGCCGGTCTGGCGGAGAGATTGCAGGACGGTGCCCCCGCCCGCCCGGCCCTGCGCCGACGCCGGGCCCGTCCGTGACGAGGGCTCGCCGCCCGGCACACACCGGTCGGCACGGCGGGCAACGGCCGTGCCGACCCCGGCCTCGTGCCGGGGCGCCGAACGGGGCGTGCGCGACCAGGTGTTGACCGGGTGAGGGTGCCTGGCCCGCCTCGCAGGCTCCCTCACCCGGCGCCGGCACGCCGAACCCGAGACGCGCGGTTCATCCATGTGGGCACCCGTCCTGAGGGGGGCGGGTGCCCACCGCCGTGCCCGGGGCCGGCCGGGCGGCACCCGAGCCCGTGAGCACGGTGTGCCTCAGCCGCCCGCGAAGGCCGGTACGCCGGACTCGAGCGCGGGCCCGGTACGCCCACCACGCCGTCCGTCGCGGTCCGTCGCCGTTCGAGCGAGGAGGTTCCTCGGTCGAACATCCGTAGCCCGCAGCGATGGAGCAGCCGGCAGACGGTCGGGCTGCCGAGTCGGATGCCTCGTGACCGGGACGACCCCCGCGGCCGGCAGGCCACGGGGTCTTGGTGTGCGCGGTGCCGGCTCTTCGCCCTGCCGGCTTGCCCCGTCAGGCAGCTGGAACGCTGGCCGAGGCGGCTTCCTCCCGGGCCTTCTGCAGGGCGGCCTCGATGCGGTCGGCACCGGTGAGCACGGCTACGAGGACGGTCATCGCGGCGAGGACGAGGGCTCCTGCGACGAAGGGGGCACGCAGCCCGGCCGCAGTCGCCAGCCAGCCACCCGCCACGGCACCCAGCGGTGCCGCGCCGACGCCCAGCATGCGGTTGGTGGCGGAGACCCGCCCGGTGAGGCGGGCGGGGACGATGGCCTGGGACACGGACGGGACGAGCACCATGGTCGCCGACATCGCCGCACTGCAGACGGCCATGGAGAGACCCGCGGTGACCGGGCCGCCGGACAGGCCGAGGCAGAGTTGCGCCACCGCCTCCACCGCGGCCGTGACCGTCAAGGCGTGGCCGGTCTTCATCCGGGCGCCGAGCAGCCCGGCAAGCGCGGTGCCGGCCAGGCCGCCCACGGCCTGGGTGGCGAGCAGGAGGCCGAAGCCGCTGTTCCCGATGTGCAGGGTGCGATGGGCAAAGAGGACCAGAACCGCCTCCCCACCCGCGAAGGCGAGGTTGCCTACGGCGAACCGCAGGGCGAGACCGAGCAGGATGCGGTTGCCGAAGACGTAGGCGGCGCCGTCGCGGGCGTCCCGCCACAGCGAGCGCCGCTCCTTGGCGGGAGCCACCGGCTGGGCGGGCAGCGTGCGGATGAGCAGCCCGCTGAGCAGGAAGGAGATGGCGTCGAAGGCCAGAGGGACGGCCCGGCCGAAGGCGAAGAGCAAACTGCCCAGTGGTGGCCCGGCGAATTCGCCCGTCGCCGTCTGCGCGCCGTGTTTCAGGGTGTTGGCGCGCCGCAGGCTGGGGAGGTCCCGGTCGAGTAACTGGGGCAGGTAGGCCGAGGATGCGGTGTCGAAGAAAATCTGCCCTATGCCCAGCAGGAAGGCCACGGCGATGAGGAGCTGCAGGTTCGCCGCTCCCGCCGCGGCCGCTGCGACGAGTCCCGCCAGCAGGGCAGCACGCGCCAAGTCGTTGATCCACATGGTCCGGCGCCGGTCCCAGCGGTCGACCAGCGCGCCGCCCAGCAGGCCGAACAGCAGCCACGGGAGCAGGGAAGCGGCGGTCACCAGGCTGAGTGCGAACGGATCGGGTGTGAGGGAGACGGCGAACAGGGGCAGGGCGGCGAGGTAGACACCGTCCCCGAGGGAGGACACGGCCGAGGCGAACCACAGACGGCTGAAGGCAGGTGGCAGACCGTCGTGTAATCTGCGCAGGGACATCATGCGTGCTCCTCTGGCCGGAAGAAGGCCACGGCGAGCGTGGCCGCGGGCTCTGCTGGATCGGATGCCGCGGCGATCTCCTCCACCAACGCCTCCAGGCGGGCGGTGAACTCCGCGTACTTTTCTTTGCTCAGCCGAGCCTGGTGCATCCGGACCAGACGCGCCGGCCCGGTGGGCGCAGCCTCCAGATCGGCCAGGGCATGCCGCATCACCACGTTGGGTGCGCCCTGCTCGGGCTCGGGCAGCCTGATCCGGCTGCACGTCCGCTCGTAGTAGCGCTCGGTCACTCCGCGGACCTTGCGGGTGCGCACCACGGCCACGAGGCCCGCCTTCTCCAGCAGGCGCATGTGGTAGCTCGCGCTGCCCTTGGCGATGTCCATCCGGGCGGCGACCTGGGTGATGGTTGCGGGCTGGTCACGCAGGAGGCGGAGGATGCGGTGGCGGACGAGGTTGCTGACGGCGCGCAGTTGCAGCGCGTCGTTGAGTTCCTGCGCCTCGTCCTGGTCGTCGACTGGCTGTTCTTCTGGCACGGCGCAATGGTCAACGACTCTTGACCTGTTGTCAATGTGCCCATCCGGCACGCCGACACCTCCCGCAGACCCCGGACGTTCCAGGCGACCGACAGCTGCACCGAGTTCTTCCAACTCGAGAGCGGCGCCGCGGCCCTGGCCTGGTGCTCGTGGTCGAAACGCGGTATACGAGGTGGTCGGCCACACGATGCAGCTCAGGAACGGCATCGGGCCGCCCGGGAGGAGCCGGCGGAGGGGGAAGAGCTGTCGCACCAGGAATCCAGCCGCGGGTGAAAGAGCCTTTTTTAAGGCTTGACAGGACGTGGCAACCTCGAGGCAGTCGTCGGCCTGGAGGTTGCGCCGCACTCGTCTCTTCCGCGGGGGACAGGCTCCCCCTATAGTGGCGCGCTCCCGCCCCGGGGGGCGCCCACACCGACCTGCGGTGATGGCCGTACGACGGCGTCGCCCGAAGCCATACGGACGGTTCCGCCGCTGTGCGCACACGGACGACCGAACCGG
>NZ_JBIAVN010000003.1:0-390376 GCF_042894285.1 Streptomyces sp. NPDC001544
AAACGCCCGGTTACATTCCGAACCCGGAAGCTAAGCCTCACAGCGCCGATGGTACTGCAGGGGGGACCCTGTGGGAGAGTAGGACACCGCCGAACAAATATTGAAAAAGGCCCACACCTAATCAGGTGTGGGCCTTTTTGCGTTTCCGGTTACTGTGAGACGCATGAACTACGTCATCCGCTCCATACGCGCCGACGAGTGGCCCGCAGTCAAGGCGTTGCGCCTTCTCGCGCTCCGGGACCCGATCGCGCACCTCGCCTTCCTGGAGTCGTACGAGGAGGCCGAGGCCAAGCCGGACTCCTTCTGGCAGGAGCGGGCGGCCGGCGCCTCGGAAGGGTCCTCCACCGTCCGGCAGTTCGTCGTGGAAGGCCCCGACAACGAGTGGGCCGGCACCCTCACCGTGCTGATGGAGGAGTCCGGAACCAAGGACTGGGCGGGGCTTCCCGTGGAGCGGCGGCAAGGACACGTCGTCGGCGTGTATATGCGGCCCGAGCACCGCGGGTGCGGTCTGACCGAGGTGCTGTTCGACGAGGCCGTGCAGTGGGCCTGGGCGGCCGGCGCGGAACGGGTGCGGCTCATGGTGCACGAGGACAACGGGCGTGCGCAGCGCTTCTACCGCAGGGCCGGGTTCAGGCCGAGCGGTGTCACCGTTCCGTTCTTCAGGGACGCTGCCCAGCGGGAGCTGGAGTTCGTGCTCGAGCGGGACGGCGGCTGACGGGCTACACCGGCAACTCGTCGTGGGGCCAGCGGGTGCGGGCCTGTTCGCGGGAGCGGAGCAGGGCCAGCGTGGGCAGGCCGCGGTCCGTTCCCGTGGACAGGAGGTCCGGGAGCTGGGAGATCGGGGCGACGGCCGCGACGTCCTCCAGGACCAGGGTGAGTGGTGGGTCGAGCCGACCGGAGGATGACCGTTCGGCCATGCGCCGGCCGCGCTCGACCACGCTGGAGACGAGGGCCGTCAGGAACGGCATCGCACCGGGAGCCGTCCTCGGGTCCTCGATGGATTCACCGAGCACATAAAGCGTGCCCCCTTCGTCGACGAAGGAATCCAGGGCAAGGGCATCAGTTCGGTTTGCCGTGCAGGCCTCGCGGATGTTGACCGTGGAGAGCGCCGACAGGGCACGGCTCGTCAACTCGTGTGCCATGTCCCGGCGGTCGGGGTGCGAGGTGAGCGCGGCCTCCAGCTCGCCCGCGGCGCCGGGAGCCGCTTTCGGGTGCGTACGCAGGACGCGGACCGCGTCCTGGATCTGGGTGCCCTGGGCCCAGCGGTGGAGGTGGCGGATGCTGCGGTTGTCGAGGGCGGCGGCGTGGAGGTAGCTGCGCAGGAGTGTCTCGGCGGTGTCGCTGACCGCCTGGTCCAGCCGGGCGGTCGGCCGGACCGGAGTGAGCAGGGCGGCCGCTCGCTGTACCGCCGTCTGCTTGTCCTCGCAGCCCGCGGTCGGGGACCAGTGCAGGCGGGCGGGTGTGTCGCAGAGGTGGGCGGGATCGTAGAGGAGGACAGGGCCCAGTTTGGCTCTCGCGTCCTTGGTTTCCTGCCAGAGCGCGGCATGGGAGCTGACGACGACGAGGGGACCTTCGGCGTCGCGGATGGCCTGGGCCGCGTCGGCCAGACGGTCCGCGGGGGCGCAGTACAGCACCGCGCCCTCGGCGGGCTTCGTGAAGGTACGAGGCTCCTCAGGCTCCGGTTCCCTCCGGGGCGCAGGCACCTCGTGCACAGGCTCGGGCACCTCATGCACAGGCTCGGGCACCTCATGCACAGGCCGGGGAGCGTCATTCACAGACCCGGGAACCTCGTAGGGAGACACCGGTGCCGGCACCGCCCCCTTGTGGAGCCTCCGCCGGACCCGCCCCGCCCGCCACCGGGCGACCGTGCCGATCACGAACACGGTCAGCACGAACAGCACCATCAGCTGCCCTATGAACAGCCCCCAGAACAGCCCGTACCCCGACAGCTGGGCCGCCGGGGTGTCCGGCCAGGCGCCGGTCATGTCGTGCGGTCGGCCGATGAGGTGGCGCATGGCCGTGGGCGTGTGGGTGAAGGTGACCCCGGACGGCCACGCGCCACCCGCGAACCAGCCCGCGAGACCCGTCGCCGTCCACACCAGCAGGGTCATGCCGAGCAGGAAGGCGATCAGACCGATCAGCAGACCGTCGGGAATGCCGCCCTGGCCCTCCCGGCGTCCCCGCCCGTGGTCGCGGTCGTCGGGTCTCACGCCGCCTCCCTTACGCCACCGTCGACTCCGACGACCCGTCCAGGTCGCCGATGTGCTGCTCCACGAAGGCCGCCGCCCGCTGCTCCGCCTCCAGTTCGGCGGCGCGCAGGGCGTCGTCGTACGGCTCGAGGTCGCTGGACGACTCGGTCATCGCGCGGTCGGTGAAGACCAGGGGGCGTTCCGTCTCGGTGACCAGGTGTTTGACCACCTGGACGTTGCCGTTGACGTCCCAGACCGCGATGCCCGGGGTGAGCGTCGGGATGATCTCCACCGCCCAGCGGGGCAGTCCGAGCACCCGGCCGGTCGCTCGGGCCTCGTCCGCCTTCTGGGCGTAGATCGTCCGCGTCGACGCCATCTTCAGGATGGCCGCGGCCTCCTTAGCCGCCGCCCCGTCGACCACGTCACTCAGGTGGTGCACCACCGCCACGAACGACAGACCGAGCCGGCGTCCGAACTTCAGCAGCCGCTGGAAGAGCTGCGCGACGAACGGGCTGTTGATGATGTGCCAGGCCTCCTCGACCAGGAAGATGCGCTTCTTCCGGTCGGGGCGGATCCACGTGTGCTCCAGCCACACTCCGACGATCGCCATCAGGATGGGCATGGCGATGGAGTTGCGGTCGATGTGGGAGAGGTCGAAGACGATCAGCGGGGCGTCGAGGTCGATGCCGACCGTGGTCGGGCCGTCGAACATGCCCCGCAGGTCACCGTCGACCAGGCGGTCCAGCACCAGGGCGACGTCGAGTCCCCAGGCCCGTACGTCGTCTATGGCGACGTTCATCGCCTCGGCCGACTCGGGCTCCGGGTGCCGTAGCTGCTCGACGATGTCGGAGAGCACGGGCTGGCGCTCGACGATCGTCTCGTTGACGAACGAGTGGGCGACCTTCAGGGCGAAGCCGGAGCGCTCGTCGAGGCCGTGGCCCATCGCGACCTCGATGATGGTGCGCAGCAGGGCGAGCTGACCGGTCGTCGTGATCGACGGGTCCAGGGGGTTGAGCCGGATCCCGTGGTTGAGGGCGGCGGTCGGGTCCAGCCGGATGGGGGTTATCCCCAGCTCCTCCGCGATGAGGTTCCACTCGCCCACGCCGTCCTCGCCCTGCGCGTCGAGGACGACGACCTGGCGGTCGCGGAAGCGGAGCTGGCGCAGGACATACGTTTTCTCCAGCGCGGACTTGCCGTTGCCGGACTCGCCGAGGACCAGCCAGTGCGGGGCGGGGAGCTGCTGGCCGTACAACTGGAACGGGTCGTAGATGTAGCCCTTCCCGGAGTACACCTCGCGGCCGATGATGACGCCCGAGTCGCCGAGGCCGGGAGCGGCGGTCGGCAGGTAGACGGCCTGGGCCTGGCCCGTGGAGGTGCGCACCGGCAGCCGGGTCGTCTCGACCTTCCCGAAGAGGAAGGACGTGAAGGCGTCCGTGATGGCGGACAGCGGGTCCCGCATCAGGGCATCAACCCCTACCTTCGGATTCCGGTGGCGAACGGCAGCGTGTTCACGAACGCGCGGTGGTGCTCGCGGTCGCACCACTCCAGCTTGAGGTACGACTTTCCGGCGGACGCCCTTATCGTGCGCTTGTCGCGGTTCAGCGCCTCCGGGGAGCGCGAGGAGACGGTGATGTAGCCGACGAGGTTCACTCCGGCGGCGCCGCTGGCGAGGTCCTCGCCGCGCTGGTCCAGGCGGTTGTGGGCGGCGACGTCCCGCGGGTCCACCGTCCGGTTCATCTTGGCGGCTCGGGACGCCTCGGCGACGTCGTTGGTCTTCTCGGTCAGCATCCGCTCGATGGCGAGCTCGGTGGGTTCGAGGTCCATCGTCACGGCGACCGTACGGATCACGTCCGGGGTGTGGACGAGCAGCGGCGCCAGGAAGTTGACGCCGACCGGGGTCATCGGCCACTCCTTCACCCACGCCGTGGCATGGCACCAGGGCGCGCGGGTCGAGGACTCCCGGGTCTTCGCCTGGAGGTAGGTGGGCTCCATGGCGTCCAGCTCGGCCGGCCAGGCGTTGCGCTGCGTCATCGCCTGGATGTGGTCGATCGGGTGGTCGGGGTCGTACATGGAGTGGATGAGGGACGCCAGGCGCCCCTGTCCCAGGGGCTGGCGGACCCGGATGTCGGCCTCCTGCAGCCGCGAGCAGATGTCGGTCAGCTCACGGGCCATGACGACGGCGAGCCCCGCGTCCCGGTCCAGTTTCCGCCCGCCCTGCGGCCGGGCCGCGCGGGCCATGGCCTGTGCCTCGGCGGCCAGTTCGCGGGAGTAGTGCATGCAGGCGACGAGGTAGGCGCGGTGCTGCTCGCTGCTGGTGGACACCATCGACTGCAGCTGGTCGTACGACTGCCTGAGCCAGCCCGGGGCCCGCTCGTCGCCGCGCTGGGTGACGTCCTTGGCGTGGGCGTCGGGGTCGGCGGGCAGGGTGCGGGCGAGCATCTGCAGGCGGGTGACGAAGCCGTCGCCGTTCGCCACGTGCTTGAGCAGCGTGCCGAACCGGTCGACCAGGGCCTCCTGGTCCTCGGAGTCGCGCAGGCCGACGCCCGGGCCCTCGATCTCGATGGCGGCGGTGACGGTCTTGCGGTCGGCGTGCAGCAGTACGGCGATCTCGTCCGGCCCGAACGGCGCGGCCAGCCAGCTGATCCGTCCGATGCCGGGCGGCGGGCCGATCTCGACCTCACGCCCGTCCAGGCGCGTGCCGGCCTCCATCACGTCGGAGCGGTAGACGGCGGCCCGCTTGACGGTGCGTTTGAAGCTGCGGTTGATCTCGAACCACTTGTAGAAGGTGCGGCGCTTGTACGGCACGTAGACCGCCGCCAGCGCCAGCATCGGAAAGCCGGTCAGCAGCACGATGCGCAGCGACAGGACGGGGACGAGGAGCCCGCACATCATGCCGAGGAAGGCGCCCGCGATGATCAGCGCGATCTCGCCCGACTCGCGGTTCCGGCCGATGATGCCGTTCGGCCGGGCGCGGCCGATCAGATACGTACGGCGGGGCGTGACCGGATGCGACATGTGGGACTGGGTCGTCAACGCCCTTCACCTCCCGTGCGGTTGCTGCTGTTGCGGGTGTTGCCTGCGTGCGGTGTGTTGACCGGGCTCGGGGCGCGCGGCGCGGGTGCGGCCGCGCCGCCCCCGCTCGGGGTACGGCTGCTGTGCGCGGCCACTCCGCCGGAGGCCGGGTTGGCCGGGCGGGGGCCGCCGGACGACTGGCCGCCGCCCGCGCCGTTGCTGTCGGCGCGGGTGCTGTGCGTCTTGATGCCCTGGGCGACCAGGGTCGCCGGGGAGCTGATGACCGCGGCGGCCTTGCCCTCGGCGCCCTGCATGATGCGGTTGTTGCGGCCGCTGGCGATCTCGTCGCCGAAGCCCGGTACGAAACGGTAGATCATCGCGCTCGCGAAGATGGCGAGCAGGATGATGGCGAGCCCGGAGACGACCGCGGAGAAGGCGTCCGGGCCGTTGTCGCCGGACAGTGCCCCGGCGAGGCCCAGCACGATGACGATGACGGGCTTCACCAGGATGACCGCGATCATGATCCCGGCCCAGCGCCGGACGTGTCCCCACAGGTTCTTGTCCACCAGGCCCGCGTAGACGACGGTGCCGAGGAGGGCGCCGACGTAGAGCAGGGCGGCGCGGATCACGAGCTCCAGCCAGAGGATGCCGGCGGCGAGGATGCTGACCAGGGACACGACGATCAGCATGATCGGGCCGCCGCCGATGTCGTCTCCCTTGCCCAGGGCGCCGGAGAACGTCCCGAAGAACGTGTCCGTCTGGTCGCCGGTGGCTTTCGCGAGTACGTCCGAGACGCCGTCGGTGGCCGATACGACCGTGTACAGGATCAGCGGCGTGAACGCGCTGGCCAGCACGGTCAGCCAGAGGAACCCGACGGCTTCCGAGATGGCGGTGGTGAGCGGAACGCCGCGCACCGCCCGCTTGGCCACGGCCAGCAGCCACAGCAGGAGCGTGAGGATCGTCGACGCCGCGAAGACCACCGCGTACTGCTGGAGGAACTTCTCGTTCGTGAAGTCGACGTTGGCCGTCTCCTTCACCGCGTCACTCAACTTGCCGATCGTCCACGACGCGGCCTCGGCGCAGCCCTTGGCCAGGGAGGAGAGGGGGTCTTGGGTGCTGGAGGGAGGGACGTCGGATGTGAGGCCGTGCTTGTTGCCCCTTTCGCAGTACGACTTGGCTGCGCCGCGAATGAGGTCACATGGGTCGTTGCTCTTGGACGGGGACGGAGTTGGTTCGGCGACGGCTTGGGAAGCGAGCAGCACCATGCTGGTCTGTGCCACGGTGAAAACCGCCGTCACTTTGAGCATGCGGTGGCTAGCGCGCATACGTGAACCCTCCGTACTCCTCGACGGCCTTCGTCATGTCGTCAGCGGTGGAGGCCTTCTGGTCGCGGCCGACTGGAACAGGGCCGTCCTTCTGCTGGAAGTCCGTGATCTTCCAGTCGTTGTCGGCCCACTTCATTTCGTACGTGGTGGTGTACCAGCTCTCGGTGACAGGGTTGGTCGACGCCCCGCCGGACAGGCCGAACAGCGAGGTGTACCAGACCTGCACGGTGGCGTTGTCCCCGGTCATCGAGGTGACCTTGGTGCCCACGGGGATGACCCGAGAGACGAAGGTCTGGCCACTTGGCGCGCTGCCGTCCTTGGTGAGCCCGATGTTGGTGAGGAACGACTGGCTGGAGTAAGCCTTGTCCATGGCCGGCTGCCTGCGGACTGCTACATCGGGGGCATAGACGGTGTTGACGATCGCGTGCCGCCGGTCGGTGTTGAACATCTCAGCCGAGCCCAGTGCCACGGAGTAGTTCGCGGCCGCACTCTCCGCCCCCTGCTGATCCCGCGAGAACCCCGTGGGGATCCCCCCTGCCTTGGAAGCCACCGGCTTCGTCCCGCTGGCCGCGGTGGTCGCGACCTCGGGCTTGGCCCCTGAGCCCGCGTCACCGCCGGAGGCGTCGTCGTCGCCGCGGTTCGCGAAGGCGATCGCCGCGATGAGGAGGACGACCACGCCGACCACCGTGACCAGGCTCCTGGAGGATGACCGACCGCCTCGGCGGGCCCCGCCGTAGGGGTCGGTCTCCCGTTCGGGCAGCCGGGTTCTGGTCTCGCCCGCGCCGCCGTGACCCTGCTCGTCTCCGAGACTCATGCCGCGTACGCCCCCTCGACCTCGACCTCGTACCGGAACGCGTAGAAGTACGACGGTAGCCGTGCTGGTTCCCGCGCGGGCGCGGTGTGGTGACTCGACATCAGGGAAACGCAACCTCAGCCGGTGGGCACGACGGGCGGGTGGGGTGGTGGGGGGCCGGGCGTGCCCGGAGGACTGGAGGAGTGGGAGTCCGCTACACGGCCATCCCGTACACGATGGTGAACAGTGTGCCGAGGGAACCGATGATGAAGACGCCCGTCAGACCGGCGATGATGAGGCCTTTGCCCTGTTCGGCGCTGAACGTGTCCCGCAGGGCCGTCGCACCGATGCGCTGCTTGGCCGCGCCCCAGACGGCGATGCCCAGGCAGAGCAGGATCGCCACGGCCATCACCACCTCGATCATCACCTTGGCTTCGTTGCCCAGGCTGCCGAAGGGCCCCCAGTCCGGAGCGATTCCGCCGATGATGGTGTTGATGTCTCCCTTGTCGGCCGCAAAGAGCATGTAAGTCACCGCCCCTGGTGGGTTGTTCCGCAGTCCCCCTGCCCTGTGCAGAGGTCAGGCCTCATTGTCGCCGACAATCTCGCTGCCATATGTCGACTTGGCGTCATTGTCGGGCTGGTTTCGTACGAATGACTCGTCTGGTCACTCTGTGTATCACGGCAGGTCACGCCGGGCAATGACGCCTGGGCGGAACCTGCCGTGTGGTTGTGTCGTTGTGCTTCTCTACGACCGGGCACGCTTTCTGACGGCTGGTCGGGTGACGCTTGTCGGGACGATGGTCTCACGAGGAAGCGGCACCGGCGGTGGCTCAGACCCAGAAAGAGGAAAGGGTCACGGCCGGCTGCCGTGACCCTTTCCCTCGTGTGCCGGCGAGAGGGCCCCACGTTCCCCTCGCCGTGGCGGCTCCCCGTGACCCGACGGGGAGGTCATGCCGTGGGGTTCACCCGGTGAAGGCGGTGGTGCCCTCCGGGGTGCCCCAGCCGGTGGGGCCGTCGTAGCCGGACCTGGCGGTGCACAGGTAGCTCGCGCTGGACGAGCAGCTGCCGTTGCTGCCGCTGGTGACGTCGTTGAGGGCCGAGGTGCCGGCCGACTCGTACGGGTACTCGGCGGGGTAGTCGCCGCTGCCGGGGGTGCCGGCGAGGGCGTAGACGCCGGCGATGATCGGGGCGGACGCGCTGGTGCCGCCGAAGGTGTACCAGCCGGCGGTGACCCCGTAGGAGTCGTAGACCGCGACGCCGGTGGCGGGGTCGGCCACGGCCGAGACGTCGGCGACGGCCCGCTTGCCGCATCCGGTGTCGGTCTGCCAGCTCGGCTTGGCGTCGTAGGAGGAGCAGCCGGAGCCGGTGCCCTCGGTGCTGCTGGTGCTCCAGACGCTCTCGCTCCAGCCGCGGGAGTTCGAGGAGGTGGACAGGGCGGTGCCGCCGACGGCGGTCACGTACTTCGACGCGGCCGGGTACTCCGCGCCGTAGCCCTCGTCGCCGGCGCTGACGGTGACGGCTACGCCCGGGTGGTTGAAGTACGAGGAGTCGTACGAGGTGTCGCTGGACGACTCGGAGCCGCCGTAGCTGTTGGAGACGAACTTGGCGCCGAGCTTGACCGCTTCGTTGACCGCGGTGCCGAGGTTGGTCATGGAGGAGGACTTGGCCTCGACGAGCAGGATGTTGCACTGCGGGCAGGTCGCGGAGGCCATGTCCAGGTCTAGCGACTCCTCCTCGGCCCAGCCGCTGTCGGCGGAGGGCAGGGAGGTGGTGGAGCCGGTCTGGCTGACCTTCTTGAAGCAGCCGTTGGAGGTCGTGCAGGAGGGGAGGCCGTAGTACGAGCGGTACTTCGCCAGGTCGGCCGCGGCGTTCGGGTCGTCGTACGCGTCGACGATCGCGATGGTCTCGCCGGAACCGTTCGTGGCGGCGGCGTCGGTCAGGCCGTAGGCGTCCTGGAGGTCGCTCGGGCCGTAACCGGTGGGGGCCGCGGCGGCGGCCTTGGGGGTGACCTTCGCGGTCTTGCCGGTCAGCTCGGCCTGCGCCTTCTGGAAGGCGGTGGTGCCGCCGGTGACCCGGAAGGAGTTGCAGGCGAGGTCGCCCTTGTGCTTGGGCGTGGCGCAGGGGGTGGCGGCCCAGGTCACCTTTGCGGGGGTGGCAGCGGTGGTCGCGGCGCTCGCCTGGGCGGCGGTGTCCAGTCCGGTGAACGCGAGCGCGGCGGTGGCGACGGCGACGGAGCCGATGCGGCGCCATCTGCCGGATATGTGGGGGGAGTCGGGGGTGGTCGTACGCAACGTACAGCCTCCTGGGAAGGGTGGACAGAGGCCTGCGGGTGGGGGGACCACCGATGTGCTCACCGGTGGGGGCGGCGGCCCGGCACGACGATTGCTTGTTGAGTACGCGACAACAAGACGGCTGGCGGAATCCTGACTCCCGCGTTACCGAAACGAGCGCCCGGCTTACTGGTCATTGGCGGGCGGATGGCGCCGGGGTGGGGGTGGCTTGACCCGGCGCACAGCCCGGTCACAGCCTGGGCGCCGCGGGTTCTGTGGGTTTCAGCGGGGCTTGAGGCCGTGCAGCAGGTGGTGTACGTGCTCGTCCAGGCCGGCGAGTGCCTGCTCGGCCGGGATCCTGCCACCCGCGGCGAAGGTGGCGAGCCCGTGCATGCTCGCGCCGGCGACGAGGGTGAGGTGCGCCGGGTCGCCCGCGACGATCTCGCCCCGCGCCTGCGCGTCCGCGATCAGCCGCTCGAAGGCCCCACCGGAGCGGTCGACGGCCTCGGCCAGCTGGGCGGAGGCGTCGGGGTCGTGCTTGAGCGTGAACATCAGCTCCAGTAGCGCGGCGTTCTCGACGGCGAACCCGACGTAGGCCCTGGCCAGCGCGGTCAGTCGCGGCTCCAGCGGCACTCCGGGATCGTCCGCGGCCTCCAGCGCCCCGGTCAGCCGCTCGTAACCGGACAGCGCCAGGGCGTCGAGCAGGGCCTGCTTGTCCTTGAAGTGCCGACCGGGAGCGGCGTGGCTCACCCCCACCTCACGGGCCAGCTCGCGCAGGGAGAGCGCGCCGGCCCCCCGGTCGCGCAGGGTGCGCTCGGCGGCCGCGAGGAGGGCGGCGCGCAGGTCTCCGTGGTGATAGGGGCGGCTCTCGGGCATGCGGACCATGCTATCGGCATGTAGGCGGCGACAGCATAGTTGGCATCGCCATCATTGTTGTCATTGACAGCATTGTTGGCGCCGTCTACTTTGAGGTCATGGCTGACAAGACCGACGCGCCCGCGGCGCGCACATGGAACGCGACCCACCTCCCCGACCTCTCCGGCCGCACCGCCGTCGTCACCGGCGCCAACAGCGGCATCGGCTTCACCGCCGTCGACGCGCTGGCCCGCGCCGGCGCGCACGTGGTGCTCGCCGTACGGGACCCCGAACGCGGCCGGAGCGCCGCCGCCCGGGTGACCGGCAGCACGGAGGTGCGCCGACTCGACCTCGCCGACCTGGCCTCCGTCCGGGAGTTCGCCGACTCCTGGCAGGACGGGCCGATCGACCTGCTGATCAACAACGCGGGCGTGATGATGCTCCCGGAGCAGCGGACCAAGGACGGCTTCGAGATGCAGTTCGGCACGAACCATCTCGGCCACTTCGCCCTGACGAACCTGCTGCTGCCCCACGTGCGGGACCGCGTGGTGACCGTCTCCTCCGGCGCCCACCGCATGGGCGACCGCAGGATCAGTTTCGACGACACGAACCTCACGGGCCGCTATACCCCGCAGCGCGCCTACTCCCAGTCCAAACTGGCGAACCTCTTGTTCACCCTGGAACTCCAGCGCCGCCTGACCGGGTCGGGCTCCCCCGTCCGCGCCCTCGCCGCCCACCCCGGCTGGGCGGCCACCAACCTGCAGAGCCACACCGCCAACCCGGTGGCTCGCCTCGTCATGCGGATCGGCAACGGGTTCCTGGCCCAGGACGACAGGGCGGGGGCGCTGCCCACCCTGTACGCCGCCACCCAGGACCTTCCCGGCGCGAGCTACGTCGGCCCCGACGGCTTCCTTGAGATGCGGGGTGCCCCCACCCTCGTCGGACGCACCACGGCGGCGAGCGATCCGGTGGCGGCGCGGCGGCTCTGGGCGCTGTCGGAGGAGCTCACGGGGGTGCGGTGGCCGCTGGGGGTGACTCTTTAGGACCCCTTGCTCTCCATGCCCTCGACGCCCTCCACGAAGTGGTCGAACTCGCCCGCCTGCACGCCGAGTACGAAGGCGTCCCACTTGCGCCGGTTGGTGGTGACCACGTTGTCCGGGTCGCTGGTCTCGCGGATGTAGACCGGGGCCTCCCCGTCGTCCCCCTCGCCAAAGGCGATCTCGATCCAGGGCCCCGGCCCGGTCGCCTCCGGCGGGGCGGCGCGCTCCCAGGTGAGGTCGGGGGGGATGTCAGGCATGGGCGGGCTCCTTCTTGAGTGAGGACAGGAGGGCGGCGAAGGCGGCCGGGGCCGCCGTGAGTATGGACCCCGTGGGGTCGCCGCTCTCGATCATGTGCGTCGATGCGGGCGTTGCGGCGACGTGTATGCAGGACTCGCCTTCACCGCAGTACGACGACTTCTGCCAGCCGGGGTTGCTGATCATGCCTGCCTCTCAGGTCGGCGCCGCACTGCCCGGAAGCGCACCGCCGACGGGACGGCAGGCCACTGGGTCGTCGAGCAACTCCCCTCAGTGCTCGGAGCGTTCCATGACCACCGTATCCCCGGCCTGGGCCTGCACCCTCCAACTCCCGCGCGATCCGCGCGCACCGGGGATCGCCCGCGCAACCCTCCGCACGGTCCTGTCCGCTCACGACCTCACCGCACTCACCCCCACCGCCGAACTCCTCGCGGCCGCGCTCCTCACCAACGCCCACCGCCACACCCGGGGCACCTACGCCCTCCGTCTCCTCTCGACGGAGGCGGGAGGTGTCCGGGTGGCCGTCTGGGACACCGATCCCCGGGTCCCGCGAGGCTTCGAGGCGGAGGCCGGCCCGGCCGCCGCGCCGCCGCTCGATGCCGAGGGCGGGCGCGGGCTGCACCTGGTGCGGGCTTGTGCGGACGCCTGGGGGGTATCCGCGTTGCGGGAATTGGAGGCTTCCAAGGGCGGGAAGCTGTTGTGGGCCGATTGCCGTCGGGTCGATGATGGCCGCGATTCACAGCCAGATCTCAGCTGGGCAAGGAACGGATTCTCACCTTCGAGGGACACAGTGGGCCTGGTGAAGCGCACCTCACGCATCTCGTTCACCTCACGACCCTCGCTGCTCGGAGTCGTTGTGCTGCTGGCGCTGACGTCGGCCTCCGTCGCGGCGGCCGACGACGGGCCGGGCCCCCTCGGTGTCACCGCCGGGACCGTTCCGACGAAGGAGAGCGCACGGATAGGTGCGATCTTCGGCGCGGACCGGGCCGACAAGCTCGCCGGGGGCCACTTCTGCACCGCCTCCGTCGTCCACAGCGCCCACGGCAACCTCATCGTCACGGCCGCGCACTGCGTGGACGGGGACGACGGCGGCGACCTGGTGTTCGTTCCGGGTTACCGGAACGGCGAGGCGCCGTACGGCCTGTGGAAGGTGAAGAGGCGGTTCCTGGCGGACGGGTGGTCCAAGGAGCAGGACGAGGACAGCGACGTGGCGTTCGCGGTGGTGGAGGGGCTGGGCGGCGAGCAGGGCAAGCGGCTGGAGGACGTCGTCGGCGCCAACCGCTTCGCCACGGGGGTGGCGACCGGCGCCACCGCTGTGACGGTGACCGGGTATCCCAACTCCGGCGAGGCCCCCATCACCTGCACCAACAAGCCCCGCGCGCACAGCAGCACCCAGCAGCGGATCTCCTGCCCCGACTTCACCGGCGGGACCAGCGGCAGCCCCTGGATCAACGGGGACCACCAGGTCGTAGGCATCCTGGGCGGCCACGAGCAGGGCGGGGCGACGGCCGACGTCTCCTACAGCGTGGTCCTGGGGGCGGAGGCAGCCAGGCTCTACCGGGAGGCGGCGGCGGATCCCTGAGCCGGGGTGGGGGCACGTGAGCTGGACCCCGGTTGGTCGGTTGCCGTGGGGCCGCCCGCTTCTTTTGCAGTGTCGGGCTGGAGCGGCCCCCACGGCAACCGCCCAGTCGGCGCCCGCATCACCCACCCCCCGAACCCCGCCCCGCCCCGCCACCTGCCCAGCATGCACCTGGCCCCCGGCGGCTGAACTTGGTCGGGCGGTCATATGACTGACGCCGCGTCCGTGACTGCCGCGGAACAGTGGAGTCGCTCCGAGAGCAGCAATGTCGGAACCACACCACGAGGGTTGTCGCCATGAAGAAACTGCCGGGCAAGCTGGGGAAGACGGCCGGAGTCCTGGGCCTCGCCGTGGCCGCTGTGACCGCCGTGTCGGCCGCCCCGGCCGCGGCGAGCGCCTCCGCCACGGCCGACCACCGGGTCCGGTCCCCTCGGGCCCCGGTCCCCCCGGCCCGGCTTCCCGCCCACTGATGCGCGGTCAGATCAGCGGTTACCCTGACGGATCGGTGGTGTGAATACGCCGAAATGCTGGCTGAGTCGGTCGGCGCGTGGCGAAAGCGGACTTGAAGCGGGCGCGGATGGGGGAGGGTTGGGCCGTGCGGAGAGTTTGGGTGGTCGGTGGGGTCGCGGTCGGGCTCGGGCTGAGCTTCGTCATGCTGCTCGTGGTCGGGGTGTACGTCGTCGCCGGGAACCTCGCGGGCGGGGCCGGCGGCGGGGCCGTCGCCCTCGCCAAGGGGGCCGTGCCCGCCGCGTACCAGACGCTCGTACAGAAGTGGGGCAATCTCTGTCCCGCCCTCAACCCCGCGCTGCTCGGTGCGCAGTTGTACCAGGAGAGCGGATTCAACCCGGACGCCAGGAGTCCGGCGAAGGCGGAGGGGATCGCGCAGTTCATCCCGGGGACGTGGGCCACGCACGGTGTCGACGGTGACGGCGACGGGGACCGGGACGTGTGGGACCCGAATGACGCGATTCCATCGGCCGCTTCGTACGACTGCCAGCTCGCCTCGTACGTGAAGACCGTCCCGGGGAACATCACGGAGAACATGCTCGCCGCCTACAACGCGGGCGCGGACGCGGTGATCAGATACCGGGGCGTGCCGCCGTACGGGGAGACGCAGAACTACGTGAAGACGATCACCACCCTGGAGAAGAGTTTCGCCGCCCCGGTCACCCGTGTGGACCCCAGCCAGCAGGCCGCCGGAGCCATCGAGTTCGCGCAGAAGAAGCTCGGCACGCCCTATCTCTGGGGCGGGAACGGTACCGCTGACCAGGGCGGACGGTTCGACTGCTCGGGGCTGACCAAGGCCGCGTACGAAACCGTGGGGATCACTCTTCCGCGGGTCGCCAACGACCAGTACAACGCGGGACCGCACCCCAAGCGGGACGAACTGCTGCCGGGGGATCTGGTGTTCTTCTCCGACGATCTCACCGACTCCCGGGCCATCCGGCACGTGGGGATCTACGTGGGCGGCGGGTACATGATCGACGCGCCGAGGACGGGTGCCGTGATCCGGTTCGACCCGATCGACACCCCCGACTACTTCGGGGCCACCCGGGTAACCGAGGATGGCGCGAAAGCACTCCCCACCAAGGTGTGAGCTGAGCGTGAACCCGCCCCCTGAGCTGCGGCGATGAGTCTCTCTTCGATAACGTCTGCGTGATCTTTCGGTGGAGAGTGGAACGTTGGGACAGGGGACGTGCGTTCCTGTTGACGTAGCCGAGCGGACGTCAGTGCGTCAGTGCAGCGGAAGCGGATCTACGAAACCACGGGGGTGGGTAGGAGCGGCGCACGCGAGGTGCGCCCGGAGAACGACGAAGGGGCCGCAGCACCATGGCTGTACTCGCCGATTCCGGATCTAACCCCGACGTCGATCTGCTGTACGACATCAACGGACTGGCGAAGGACGCGCCCGGGTGGTTCGACCGGGTGATGGAGTTCGTGGGTGAGTACGGGCTGCTGCTCGCCATGGTGCTCGTCGTGGTGTGGTGCTGGTGGTCGGTGCGGCGGCGGGCCCGGAGCGGGGACGAGGCGGCCGGCGCGGTCGCCGCGCTCGTGTGGGCGCCGTTGGCCGCCGGTGTCGCCGTACTGGTGAACGTGCCCATTCGCGGGTTCGTGGAGCGGCCCCGGCCCTTCGTCGATCATCAGGGTCTGGATGTGCTCGTCTCCGGGAAGAACGACTACTCGTTCGTGAGTGATCACGCGACCCTGACCATGGCGGTGGCGGTCGGCCTGTTCGTCGCCGACCGGAGGTTCGGGCTCCTCGGGATCGGGCTGGCGCTGTTCGAGGGCTTCTGCCGGGTGTACATGGGGGTGCACTACCCGACCGACGTGATCGGCGGGTTCGCGCTCGGGACCGCGGTGGCGCTGCTGCTGTCTCCGGTGGCGATGGCCCTGCTCACGCCGGTGATGAAGGCCGTCGAGCGGTCGCCCCGGGTGGGGTGGGTCGTTCGGCGGCGGTCGGCGGACGGTGTGACCGGCGACGCACTGGTTCCCGGCGCGCGGAAGTCCATGGCCTCGGAGGAGCGGGACCTCGCTGCCTGACCGCAGCCCCGCCGCCCGACTACACCCCCTGCGGGTAGCTGAAGAACCTCTCCGGGTCGTAGGTCTTCTTCACCTGCGCCAGCTTCGTCGCCGCGTCCCCGTAGTACGCCTTCCGCCAGTTCGTCAGCGTCGGGTCGGTGTAGTTCTGGTAGGCCGCGCCGGAGGCGTACGGCTTCATGGCGTTGTGCGCCGACGTCAGCCAGGACTGGGCCGTCGTGCCGGAGGCCCCCGCGCCCCAGGAGGCGATGTACTGGGCCAGCATGCGGGAGCGGCGGTGGACGAAGGCCGTGGCGGTCGGGGAGACCCGGTTGACCGCGCCGCCTAGTGCGGTGAGCGCGATGCTGCCCGCGCCGCCGCGCACCGACTTCACCTGGGCCAGCAGGGTCTGGATCCCGGCCGCCGAGAGGGAGCGGTCGAAGAAGTCCGAACGGGCGGCGTAGGTTTCGCGGCCCAGCGCGCCCTGCGGGGAGCGTCCCGGGGTCGAGCCGGGGAGGTGGCACTGGGCGGAGGCGGAGAAGGAGGAGCAGCCGGCGTAGATCTCCATGGCCTCCTCGTAGCCGCGGCGGTGGAGCGAGACGCTGCTCGCGTTCGCGCCCACCTTGTCCGCGAGGCGGTCCACCGCGTTCTTCAGCTCGCCGTAGGTGCCCAGGGAGAAGGCGGCCACGGAGATGGTGGGGGTGTGTCCCGGGGTGTTCGCCAGGTGCAGGGACGACCAGATCTCGTCGGGCTGGGTCGGGCCCCACTCCTGCCAGGCCTTGACCACCGCGGCGGCCTTCGCCCAGGGCCAGGTCAAGTAGCCGGTGACGGCCTGGGGGGCGGGGTGGGTCTTGAAGTGGAGCTCCGTCACGACGCCGAAGTTGCCGTTGCCGGCGCCGCGCAGGGCCCAGAAGAGGTCCTTGTTCGTCGTCGCGTTCGCCGTGAGCTGCTTGCCGTCCGCGGTGATCAGGGTCGCCTGGGTGAGGCTGTCGCAGGTCAGGCCGTACGCGCGGGAGACGACCCCGTGGCCGCCGCCGAGGACGAGGCCGGAGACGCCGACGGTGGGGCAGGAACCGGCGGGGATCGTGACGCCCTTGGCGGCGAGGGCGCGGTACACGTCGATCAGCTTGGAGCCGGCGCCGACCACCGCCTCCTGGCCGCTGACCCGGACCCGGTTCAGCTGGGAGACGTCGACTATGAGGCGGCCGTCGCCGGAGGACCAACCCGCGTAGGAGTGGCCGCCGTTGCGTATCGCCACGCGTATGCCGTGGGCGCGGGCGTAGACAAGCGTCGTCCGGATGTCGTCGGCGTGGGCGACGTAGGCGACCGCGGACGGTTTCAGGCCGTCGAAGCGGGTGTTGTACAGCTGGTGGGCGGTCTTCCAGGACGCGTCGCCGGGGCGGACCAGGGTGCCGTCGAGGTCGCGGGCGAGGCCGGCCCAGTCGGCGGCGGCCGCAGCGTTGGTGGTCTTGATGGGCGTACGCGAGGATGTGGCCGTAAGAGCCTTGGTCAACGGGTCCGAGGTGGTCGCCGTGTTCGTCGCGGATCCCGCGGAAGCGCCGCCGATCCCCCTGCATCCAGCCACCGCGGCCGCAGCGATCGCGGCCGTGCCGCCTGTGATGAACGTACGCCGTTCCATGCCCGTCCCCTTCGTCGGCTCCCGTGGAACGAGACGGAAGCCGAGGGCCAAAGGTTCCACCGTACGTAACTCGGCAGTCGGAACCTCCACGTGCCCTCCCCGTAAGCGTTCCGTGACCTCACCGGGCCGACGGCAGGGGTTCACCCTCCGTTCACTTCCGGCCATCGGCCGCTTCACCTGTTCTGCCTAATTTCGGCCGTACCAGGTGCTGAGTGCGGCCTTCGCGGCGTGCTCGGGCACTACAACGACTTCGCACGCCGCCGACGGTGGCGGCTCCTGGAAGGAACTCCCGAAAGTGAAGCTTCAGCGCAAGAACCGGCTTCGCGCCCTTTCCCTCGGTGCTGTCGCCGTCTCCGGCGCCCTGGCCCTGACGGCGTGCGGCTCCGACGACACGGGTACGAAGGCGGGCGGCGGTTCTTCGTCGACGGCGAACGCCAGCTCCATCAAGTGCGACGGCGCCAAGGGACAGCTGCTCGCCGACGGCTCCTCCGCGCAGAAGAACGCGATCGACGCCTGGGTGAAGAACTTCTCCCAGGCCTGCCACGTGCAGATCAACTACAAGGGCGGCGGCTCCGGCGCCGGCGTCACCGCGTTCACGCAGGGTCAGGTCGCCTTCGCCGGTTCCGACTCCGCGCTGAAGCCCGAAGAGGTCAAGGCCTCCAAGAGTGTCTGCAAGGGCGGCCAGGGCATCGACCTGCCGATGGTCGGCGGTCCGATCGCCATCGGTTACAACGTCCCGGGTGTGGACAACCTCGTCCTGGACGCGCCGACCCTCGCCAAGATCTTCGACAGCAAGATCAAGAAGTGGAACGACCCGGCGATCGCCGCCCTGAACAAGGGCGTCAAGCTGCCCGACCTGAAGATCCAGGCGTTCCACCGCTCGGACGAGTCCGGCACCACGGACAACTTCACCAAGTACCTGAAGGCCACCACCCCCGACAACTGGAAGTACTCCGGCGGCAAGGCCTGGCAGGCCCAGGGCGGCCAGTCCGCCCCGCAGTCCGCGGGTGTGGCCCAGCAGGTGAAGCAGACCTCCGGCGCCATCGGCTACTTCGAGCTGTCCTACGTCACGGACGGCATGAAGGCCGTCGCCATCAACACCGGCGCCAGCAAGCCGGTCGCGCCGAGCACCGAGAGCGCCACCGCCGACATCGCCGCCGCGAAGGTCGTCGGCCAGGGCAAGGACCTGTCGCTGCAGCTCGACTACAAGACCAAGGCCGAGGGCGCCTACCCGATCACCCTGGTCACCTACGAGATCGTCTGCGACAAGGGCAACAAGGCGGACACCCTGCCCGCCACCAAGGGCTTCCTGCGCTACATCGCCAGCGAGGACGGCCAGAAGATCCTGTCCGGCATCAACTACGCGCCGGTCCCCGACGCGATCATCTCCAAGGTCCGCACCACCATCGAGGGCCTGAGCTGACCCGAGTGCGGCCCGGCTCCCCCGCGGGGCCGGGCCGCACCTTCCGGTGCACCGCCGCCAGGAGCCGCGTCCCGCATACGGCTCCACCGAGCCGCCCGACGCAGGTGGCTCCGCAGACCGGAGAACCCGATGGACATATCCACGAAGACAACCGACGCACCTCCCCCCGTCCCCGAACCGACCGTGGCCGAGCAGAAGCGGAACGCCCGTGGCGCGACCCGCCCCGGTGACCGCATCTTCCTCGGCCTTTCCCGCGGTTCGGGCATCCTGCTGCTGGTGGTCATGGCCGCGATCGCGGTCTTCCTCACCTACCGCGCCGCCCTCGCGATCAGCAAGGACCACGGCAACTTCCTGACCACCTTCGACTGGAACACCGGCGCCCAGCCGCCGGTCTTCGGCATCGCGGTGCTGGCCTTCGGCACGATCGTCTCCTCGATCATCGCCATGGCCCTCGCGGTCCCGGTCGCGGTCGCCATCGCGCTCTTCATCACGCACTACGCCCCGCGCAGGCTGGCCGGCCCCGTCGCGTACGTGATCGACCTGCTCGCCGCCGTGCCGTCCATCGTGTACGGCCTGTGGGGCGCGCTCGTCCTCGTACCGCACATGACCGGCCTGTTCGGCTGGCTGGACCACTACTTCGGCTGGACCGGCATCTTCTCCTGGGACGGCGGCCCCGCCCGCTCGATGCTCACCGTCGGCGTCCTGCTCGCGATCATGATCCTGCCGATCATCACCAACGTCAGCCGCGAGGTCTTCCGGCAGGCCCCGCAGATGCACCAGGAGGCCGCGCTGGCCCTCGGCGCCACGCGCTGGGAGGTCATCCGCATGTCGGTGCTGCCCTTCGGCCGCTCCGGTGTGATCTCCGCCTCGATGCTCGGCCTCGGCCGCGCGCTCGGCGAGACGATGGCCGTCGCCACCGTGCTCTCCCCGACCTTCGACATCCAGGCCAGCCTGCTGAACCCGGGCGGCGGCACCTTCGCCCAGAACATCGCCAGCAAGTTCAGCGAGGCGACCGAGTACGGGCGTGACGCGCTGATCGCCTCCGGCCTGGTCCTGTTCGTCATCACCCTGCTGGTCAACGGCGCGGCCCGCATGATCATCGCCCGCCGCAAGGAGTACTCGGGGGCCAACGCATGAGCACCGCCAGCATCGCCGACAAGCGCCCCAGCACGCTGCGCGGCGCCAGCCTCCCGAAGTGGTCGCCATGGGCCATCGCCGCCGGGTCCCTCGTCGTCGCGGTCGGCATCGGCCTCGCCGCCGGCCTGGACAGCAAGATCCAGTGGGGTCTGATCGCCGCGATCCTGTTCATCCTCGGCACGTTCGGCATCGCCGCCCGCGTCGAGGGCCGCCGCCAGGCCAAGGACCGCGTCGCGACCTCCCTCGTCTGGGTCGCCTTCCTGCTCGCCGTCATTCCGCTGGCCTCCCTGATCTGGGTGACCATCGCCCGCGGCGTGAAGGTCCTCGACGTCTACTTCCTGACCCACTCCATGGGCGTCGTCGCCGACTCCGAGCCGGGCGGCGGAATCTACGCCGCCATCATCGGCAGCCTGGAGCAGGTCGGCCTCGCCACCCTGATCGGCGCGCCGATCGGCATCCTCACCGCCATCTACCTGGTGGAGTACGGACGCGGCAGGCTCGCCCAGGCCGTCACGTTCTTCGTCGACGTGATGACCGGCATCCCCTCGATCGTCGCGGGCCTGTTCATCCTCAGCCTGATGCTGATCTTCAAGATGGAGCCGTTCGGCTTCGCCGGCTCGCTGGCCCTGGCCATCCTGATGATGCCGGTCGTGGTCCGCTCCACCGAGGAGATGCTCAAGCTCGTCCCGAACGAGCTGCGCGAGGCGTCGCTGGCGCTCGGTGTGCCGAAGTGGCGCACCATCCTGAAGGTGGTCGTGCCGACCTCGATCGGCGGCATCATCACCGGCGTCATGCTCGCCATCGCCCGTATCGCGGGTGAGACCGCGCCGGTGCTGCTGCTGGTGTTCGGCAACCCGTTCATCAACAACGACCCCTTCGAGGGCGCGCAGGCGTCGCTGCCGCTGTACATCTACCAGCAGTACGCCGCGGGCTCCGACCCGGCGCACGCCCGCGCGTGGGCGGCGTCCCTCACGCTGATCGCCTTCGTGATGATCCTCAACATGGTGGCCCGGGGCATCGCCCGCTGGAAGGCCCCCAAGACCGGTCGCTGACCGCGGCCTCAGCGACTGACTGGAAGTGAAGTAGTTATGTCCAAGCGAATCGACGTGAGCGGACTCACCGCCTACTACGGCTCCCACAAGGCGATCGAGGACATCTCGATGACGGTCGAGCCGCGCACGGTGACGGCGTTCATCGGGCCGTCCGGCTGCGGCAAGTCGACGTTCCTGCGCACGCTGAACCGTATGCACGAGGTCACCTCGGGCGGACGGGTCGAGGGCAAGGTGATGCTCGACGACGAGGACCTGTACGGGGCCGGGATCGACCCGGTGTCGGTGCGGCGCGAGGTCGGCATGGTGTTCCAGCGGCCGAACCCGTTCCCCACGATGTCGATCTTCGACAACGTGGCGGCGGGGCTGCGGCTCAACGGGAACTACAAGAAGAGCGAGCTCGGGGAGATCGTCGAGAAGTCGCTCAAGGGCGCGAACCTGTGGAACGAGGTCAAGGACCGGCTGAACAAGCCGGGTTCGGGGTTGTCCGGTGGTCAGCAGCAGCGGCTGTGCATAGCGCGGGCGATCGCGGTGGAGCCGAAGGTGCTGCTCATGGACGAGCCGTGCTCGGCGCTGGACCCGATCTCCACGCTGGCGATCGAGGACCTGATCGGTGAGCTGAAGGAGCGGTTCACGATCGTCATCGTGACGCACAACATGCAGCAGGCCGCGCGTGTGTCCGACCGTACGGCGTTCTTCAACCTCGCGGCGGTGGGGCAGCCCGGGAAGCTGATCGAGATCGACGACACGGAGCGGATCTTCTCCAACCCGTCGGTTCAGGCCACGGAGGACTACATCTCCGGGCGTTTCGGCTGAGCCGATGGCTCGATGACCCCTCGCGGTGCTGCATGGCGGTGCCACCGTGAGGATGCAAGGGCCCGCCCCTGGCTCCCGGGGGCGGGCCCATCGCCGTCCGGCGGTTCGGTTGTGGGCGGTGCGGTGGCCGTCCGGCGGTTCGGTTGTGGGCGGTGCGGTGGCCGCCGTGGCCGGGGCTCCGCCCCAGACCCCGCCAGGGGCTGCGCCCCTGGACCCCGGGGTTTCCCACCCACCCACCCGTGACAGTGGGTCAAGAAGTCCCCCACCCTGGGGCTCCGCCCCAGACCCCGGCGGGGACTGCGTCCCCTGCACCCCTGCGGGCTGCGCCCGGGGCTCCGGCGGTTGTGCGCCCCTTGCGCCCCTGCGGGTTTCGCCCGGGCGCCGTCGGGAGCTGAGTCCCCTGCGCCCTTGCGGGTTTCGCCCGGGCGCCGTCGGGAGCTGAGTCCCCTGCGCCCTTGCGGGCTTCGCCCGGGCGCCGGCGGGAGCTGGGTCCGCTGTCCCCCTGCGGGCTCCGGAGGGGACTGCGTCCCCTCCCCCCGGCAGGCAAGCGCGCCCCGGTTACAGGAACGCCAGCTTCACGACTCCGTAGGCCGCGGCGGCGACCAGGGCTGCTGCGGGCATGGTGATGAACCAGCCGAGGACGATGTTCTTGGCTACGCCCCAGCGGACGGCGTTGACGCGCTTGGTGGCGCCGACGCCCATGATCGCGGAGGTGATCACGTGGGTCGTGGAGATCGGCGCCTTGAAGATGAACGCGGTGACGAACATGATCGACGCGCCGGTGGTCTCGGCGGCGAAGCCCTGGGGCGGGTCGAGTTCGATGATCTTCCGGCCGAGGGTGCGCATGATGCGCCAGCCGCCGGCGTAGGTGCCGAGGGAGAGCATCACCGCGCACACCAGCTTCACCCAGACGGGGATGGGGTCCGCGAAGGTCTGGTGGCCGGCGATGACCAGGGCCAGCACGACCACGCCCATGGTCTTCTGGGCGTCCTGGAGGCCGTGGCCGAGGGCCATGCCGGCCGCCGAGACCGTCTGCGCTATGCGGAAGCCGCGCTTGGCCTTGTGGGGGTTCGAGCGGCGGAACAGCCAGAGGATCACGGTCATCACCAGGTAACCGACGATCAGGCCCACCACCGGGGACAGGAACATCGGGGTGATGATCTTGTCGAGCACGCCGTTCCAGTGGACCGCCGTGCCGCCCGCGAGCGCCGCGCCGACCATGCCGCCGAACAGGGCGTGGGAGGACGACGAGGGCAGGCCGAAGTACCAGGTGACCAGGTTCCAGACGATGGCGCCGACCAGCGCCGCGAAGAGGATGGCCATGCCCGAGGAGCCGGTGGGCGTCTCGATCAGGCCTTCGCTGACGGTCTTGGCGACTCCGGAGCCGAGGAAGGCACCGGCCAGGTTCATCACCGCGGCCATGGCGAGAGCCGCCCGCGGGGTCAGGGCCCGGGTCGACACCGACGTCGCGATGGCGTTCGCCGAGTCGTGGAATCCGTTCGTGTACGTGAAGAAGAGCGCGACCAGGACGGTCGCGATCAGAGCGAAGGTGTCCATGGACGGGTCAGGACTCCTTGACGGCGATGGTCTCCACCGTGTTCGCCACGTGCTCGAACGCGTCCGCCGCTTCCTCCAGCACGTCCACGATCTGCTTGAGCTTCAGCACCTCGATCGCGTCGTACTTGCCGTTGAAGAGGTGTGCAAGAAGCTTTCTGTGGATCTGGTCCGCCTGGTTCTCCAGGCGGTTGACCTCGATCCAGTACTCGGTGAGGTTCTCCATGGTGCGGAGGTTCGGCATCGCCTCCGCCGTCAGCTCCGCCGCCCGCGCCAGGACCTCGATCTGCTGCTCGACACCCTTTGGCAGTTCCTCGACGTTGTAGAGGACGACCAGGTCGACGGCCTCCTCCATGAAGTCCATGATGTCGTCGAGGGACGAGGCGAGGGAGTAGATGTCCTCGCGGTCGAACGGTGTGATGAACGAGGAGTTCAACTGGTGGAAGATCGCGTGCGTGGCGTCGTCACCTGCATGTTCCGCGGCCCGCATACGCTCTGCGATCTCGGCCCGGGCGGATGCGTCCGCCCCGAGCAGTTCCATCAGGAGTTTCGAGCCGGTGACGATGTTGTCCGCGGAGGCGGCGAACATGTCGTAGAAGCTCGTCTCCCTGGGGGTCAGACGAAAGCGCACTTGGGGTCCTCGGGGTGCTTCGGTTTCGGTCAGGGTGATGCTAGGCGCATCATCCGGCCACGGCTAATGGGCCGTCCCCCAGTGTCACCCATCAGTCAAACCGATCATCAGGGGGGCGTACCAAGACCCCTCTACCCACCGAAATTGGGTACCATATACCCACCAGGGGTATCTGTCCGAAGCTCTGCTTTGACTGGAGGGGCGCGATGACGACGACCGAGGCCGGTGCCACGGCGCCCTCCGACACGGGCGGCGGCACCACCCACGGATATCACAAGCAGAAGAACGAGCACCTCAAGCGGCTGCGCCGGATCGAGGGCCAGATCCGCGGCCTGCAGCGCATGGTCGACGAGGACACCTACTGCATCGACATACTCACGCAGGTGTCCGCCTCCACCAAGGCCCTGCAGTCCTTCGCGCTCCAGTTGCTGGAGGAGCACCTGCGCCACTGCGTCGCGGACGCGGCCGTGAAGGGCGGGTCGGAGATCGACGCCAAGGTGGAGGAGGCCACCCGGGCGATCGGCCGCCTGCTGCGCACCTGAGGGACGATCCCGCAGGTCAGCCGTCGGCCGGGGTCCTTTCCTCGGCCACGCGCAGCACCTGGTCGATGCTCTCCAGGCTGAGCCGTTCGTCGGCGGCCGACGCCGCGATGATCAGCTCTCCGCACAGTTCGATCTCGGCGAGGGCCACGTGGTCCTGAACTGCCGTACCGCCGACCGGAGCCACGTGCGTCACCTCTTCTCTGCCGTTACCGACTTCCTAGAGTAGGCAGGGCTCTACACACGGCGCATGGCACGGACGGGCTAGTTCACGGGCAGCCGCTCTGACTAGTGCTACCGTCCGCTGTTCCGTTCCTCGGATGGCTGGTTTTCGGCGATCCGGCCCGCGTAGATGTCCTTCGACGGCGGCAGCCGGACGTCCGCCGGGGTCCCGAAGCCGTACAGCAGTGTGGTCGAGGCCACGGCCACGGTGCCCCTCTGCCGGCCGTTGACGAACGAGAAGCTCTGCCGGATCTTGCGGATGCGGCCCTCGTCGTCGAGATAGGCGTCGAACGGGACCTCGGCCGTGGCGAACCCTTTCGCCGCCGCCGCCAGCGCCTCCCGGTTGCCCGCCGAGGCGCTGCGCGCCGCACGGGCCAGGTCGGCGGTGCCGCGGAAGTGCCGCACCCCGACCCCGCCGAGTTCGCTCCGCCCCACGTACCGCGCCGTCCGTGTCCCGCGCAGCAGCTCCGCGGCGGCGTACGGGTCGGTCGCCCCGCCCGTGACCAGATTGCCGTCGGAGAGGGTCGCGATGTCCACCCGGACCCATTTGTCCGGGGGCACCCCGGCGCCGCGGTTCTTCATGAACAGGGCGCCGGGGGCGAGGAGTTCGGTGATCGGACGGTGCTCGGCGTTCCCCGCCGGGTCCTGCGGCAGCCGCACGGTCAGTCTGCCGAGCTGTCTGCGGTAGTCGTAGACGCCCTTGCCGCGGATGGTGACGCGGGTGCCGCCGGTGGCCATCTCCATCGACGTGGCGGCCCGGGAACTGCCCGCCGCGCGCAGTGTTCCGGCGGCGCGGTGCAGCGTGGTGACCGGGTCGCCCGCGCCGCGCGCGTCCTCCGCGGCGGCCCCGCTGAAGGAACAGCCCGTGGCGCCGAGGCCCACACCGGCGGCGATCCCCACCGCGAGTCCCACCATGCCGGCCGTGCCGCCCGCCCGCCTGTGCTGCCGCCGATCCATCGCCTGCCTACCCCCAGCCGGTACGTCCCTCACGCGCCCCCTGTCGATCCGGTTAACGACGAGTAGGGGGCGGCCGTCACGCGTGCTCCCGGCACGTGCGGCCAGAGCTCGGCAAGGGACGGACGAGTCGTTCACCCCCCTGTGGGTAACGTTGTCAGAGTGGCGCAGCAGGACGGCCCGGAGCGGGTCCGGCAGGGACAGGAACACTCCACGACGACGAGTGAACAGGGCCGCTTCTGCGTGGCCCGCTGCACATGCGGCTGGCGCGGCCCCGCCCGCCGGGCCCGTAGTCAGGCGAGAGCGGACGCGGAGGGGCACGCGGGCTGCTGAGGGGCTGTGCGGTCCACTGAGGGGCGTGCGGGTCACACGGGGGAGTCGCAGACCAGTTCGTCGACGAGGTCCCGGTCCCGGGGCTGGGTGAGGCGGTCACGGGCGGCGGCGGGGGTCAGCCAGAGGATGCGGTCCACCTCGTCGTTCGGGGTGAAGCCGCCCGCGACGGCCTCGGCCGCCCAGTAACGGACCTCCTTGGGCCGTCCGGCCGCGTAGTAGCAGACCGTGGACAGCTCGGTGCCGGGCTCGCAGGTGTACCCGGTCTCCTCCGCCACCTCCCGCACGGCGCCCGTCAGTGCCTCCTCGCCGCGCTTGAGCTTGCCCTTGGGGTGGGACCAGTCGTCGTACTTCGGCCGGTGGACGAGGCAGACCTCCAGCCGGCCGTCCACGGGTGAGCGGCGCCACAGTACGCAGCCCGCCGCCTGTACGGGGGTGTCCCTCGGGGTCGTCACCGGTGCTGCACCGCCTCGGGTAGAAGATCGAAGGCCGGGTCGAAGGGCGAAGGGGTCAGGGGGTGTTGACCGTCCGCTTCTGCCAGCACTGCTGGAACGCGAACCGCGCCGCCTCGACCTCGTGGCGCTGGTCGGCGTGGAGCACACCGAGGGCGTACGCCGTCGCCGGGGCGATGCGCGGGGTGCGGGCCGCCTGTGCCGCCGCCGCGGCGGCCTCCGAGGCGTCCCGGTGCCGGTTGAGGGACTGGCCGGCCGTCAGCAGCCGCATGTCGACGGGGGTGTTCGGGCCGTGCAGCACCTCTCGGGCGTAGCGGTGCAGGCGCAGCAGCAGGCGGACCTGGTGCCACGGGCCGTCCTGGGGGTGGGGGGACGGGTCCGGGGACAGGCCGTGGACGAGGGCCTCCGCGTTGTACGGGTGGCCCGCGGTGACCAGGGGGAGTGCGGAGATCGCGTCGGTGAGACGTTCCTCCGCGGCGGCGGCCAGAGGGCGCAGGTCGGTGGTGGCGGCGGAAGTGGTGAGGGGGACCTCGCTGGCCAGTAAGGCGACCTTGTCGGCGACGGCGTGGAAGCGGGAGGAGCCCAGGGCCTGCAGGGCGGTGGAGTGGGCGCGGGTCCTCGCGAGGGTGAGCTGGCGGTCGAGCAGCGCACCCGCCTTCGCCGCACCCACGGTCAGGTTGCCGCGTTCCACCGGCAGTTGGGCGGACGTCATCCCGTCGGCGCGGCCGCCCACCGCCGCGCCGACCACCTGGGCGGACACCGCCGTCGACCCCGACAGCCGGTGCAGCGCCAGCAACAGCCGCTCCAGCCGGGCCTCGTAGGCGTGCTCCAGCCCCAAGGTCCCCGACAGCCAGGCCAGTTCCGGGCGGATCTCCTCCGACCAGGCGGTGTCGAGCAGGGGGCGGAAGGTGTGCAGGCTGCCGCTGATGCGGCGGGCCGAGCGGCGCAGGGCGCGCGCCGCGTCGACGGACGCCTCCGCGCCGCCCGCCTCCCCCGCCCTGGACTTCGCCCGATGGGGGGGACCGCCGTCCCCGGTCTCCCGGTGCAGCCGCAGCGCGCGGAGGAACTCCGTGGCCTGGGCGCGCAGGTAGCCCGCGAGGGCGTCCCCGTTCGTCACCCGGGCCGTGGGGTCCGTCGGGTCAAGGTGTTGCTGTGCCACGCCGGCGCCTCCGGGCGTCTATGAGCATCTCCTGGACGTTGCGCAGGGGCTGGCCGTCCCCGTCGACCGCGTGTCGCGTCCACTCGCCGTCCGGGCCCAGGTGCCAGGAGGCGGTGGTGTCGGACATGCCGGTGTCGAGCATCCGGTTGAGGGATGCCCGGTGGGCCGGGTCGGTGACCCGGACGAGGGCCTCTATCCGGCGGTCGAGGTTGCGGTGCATCATGTCGGCGCTGCCGATCCACACCTCGGGCTCGCCGCCGTTGCCGAAGGCGAAGACGCGGGAGTGCTCGAGGAAGCGGCCGAGGATGGAGCGGACGCGGATGTTCTCCGACAGGCCGGGGACGCCGGGGCGCACCGCGCAGATGCCGCGGACCCAGATGTCGACCGGTACGCCCGCCTGGGACGCGCGGTAGCAGGCGTCGATGATCGCCTCGTCCACCATCGAGTTGACCTTGATGCGGACGAACGCGGGACGTCCGGCACGGTGGTGCAGGACCTCCTTGTTGATCCGCGCGACCAGGCCGTCACGCAGGGACTTCGGGGCCACCAGCAGACGGCGGTAGGTCTCCCGGCGCGAGTAGCCGGAGAGGCGGTTGAACAGGTCGGACAGGTCCGCGCCGACCTGCGGGTCGGCGGTGAGCAGGCCGAGGTCCTCGTACAGACGGGCCGTCTTCGGGTGGTAGTTGCCGGTGCCGACGTGGCTGTAGCGCCGGAGGGTGTCGCCCTCCTGGCGCACCACCAGGGACAGCTTGCAGTGGGTCTTCAGGCCGACGAGGCCGTACACGACGTGACAGCCGGCCTCCTCCAGCTTGCGCGCCCACTTGATGTTGGCGTGCTCGTCGAAGCGGGCCTTGATCTCGACCAGGACGAGGACCTGCTTGCCGGACTCGGCGGCGTCGATGAGCGCGTCGACTATCGGGGAGTCGCCGGAGGTCCGGTACAGGGTCTGCTTGATGGCGAGGACGTCCGGGTCGGCCGCCGCCTGCTCCAGGAAGGCCTGCACGGAGGTGGAGAAGCTGTCGTACGGGTGGTGCAGCAGCACGTCCCGGCTGCGCAGCGCCGCGAATATGTCCGGCGGCGAGGCGGACTCCACCTCCGCCAGGTCCCGGTGGGTGCCCGCGACGAACTTCCGGTACTTCAGCTCGGGCCGGTCGAGGCCGGCGATGCGGAAGAGGCCGGTGAGGTCGAGGGGACCGGGCAGCGGGTACACCTCGGCCTCGGTGATCTTCAGCTCGCGCACGAGCAGGTCGAGGACCTCGCGGTCGATGTTCTCCTCGACCTCCAGGCGCACCGGCGGGCCGAAGCGGCGCCGCATGAGCTCCTTCTCCAGGGCCTGGAGCAGGTTCTCGGCGTCGTCCTCCTCGACTTCCAGGTCCTCGTTGCGGGTGACCCGGAAGGTGTGGTGCTCCAGCACCTCCATGCCCGGGAACAGCTCCTCGAGGTGGGCGGCGATGACGTCCTCGAGGGGGACGTACCGGCCCGGGGAGCACTCCAGGAAGCGGGACAGCAGCGGCGGCACCTTGACGCGCGCGAAGTGCGGCGTGCCGGTGACGGGGTTGCGTACCCGCACGGCCAGGTTCAGGGACAGGCCGGAGATGTACGGGAAGGGGTGCGCCGGGTCGACGGCGAGGGGGGTGAGGACGGGGAAGATCTGGTGCCGGAAGAGCGTGAAGAGGCGTGCCTGCTCCTTCTCGGTCAGCTCGGCCCAGCGCACCAGGTGGATGCCCTCCTCCGCGAGGGCGGGGGCGACGTCCTCGTGGTAGCAGGCGGCGTGCCGGGCCATGAGCTCGCGGGAGCGGGCCCAGATCATCTCCAGTACCTCGCGGGGCTGGAGACCGGAGGCGGAGCGGGTGGCGACGCCCGTCGCGATACGGCGCTTCAGGCCGGCCACCCGGACCATGAAGAACTCGTCCAGGTTGCTGGCGAAGATCGCCAGGAAGTTCGCCCGCTCCAGCAGGGGCGTGTCGGGGTCCTCGGCGAGCTCCAGGACCCGCTCGTTGAACGCGAGCCAGCTGCGCTCCCGGTCGAGGAAACGACCCTGCGGCAGCTGTACCCCGTCGACTTGCGATTCCTCGTACGCGTCGAGATCGGCATCGATGTCGGGTTCCAGGTCGGAGACGACGGCGGCCACCGTGTGCGGGCGGTGCGCGGCGATGGAGCCCACGGAGGGCTGCGCGTGCTGGACCTGTGCCTGGGTGTCTGGCTGGCTCATGACCCCATTGTTCCGCGCCACGAGCGAAACGGGCGCGTCGGAACGTGCGGGTGGGAGCTTCACGGCCCCGTTCCCCGCGGACCCCTCGGGGGGTGGCGAAGGCTCTGGCACGGCGGGCTTCATTGGCTGAGCGTCGCAAGGTCGTCTGAATCGATGGTTACGGCGACATGACGTGCGGGATATCGGGGGGCGGCTCCCGGGCGTCCGTGGCGCCGGGAGGGCGGTGAAAGTGACGGTCCCGTACGCCTTTCCCCCCGTGGAAAGGCGTACGGGACCGTCGGTCCGCGGTGGCCCGGCTCTCAGGCGGTGCGCCGGCGCAGCACCGTGCAGGCCGCCGTGGTCGCGGTGGCCGCCAGGGTGAGGACGATGCCGGTCTCCACCAGGTGGAGGGGCCAGTAATGGGACTCGGGCTGATAGACGGCGAAGTAGCCGTCGGCGTTCCGCCCCCAGTCCACCTGCCAGGCGCCGCTGGGCCAGTGGGGCCGCTTCGGTGCCGTGCGGGTCACCGCCGGCCACAGGTCGGTGCGGTGGCGTTCCAGCACGAAGCCGAGCAGCCACATGACGGCGAAGGCGGTGCCGAGGGCGGCGAGGGTGCGGCGCAGCAGCACCGCGGCGAGCGCGCCGACCGCGAGGGCGCACAGGCCGTAGGCCACCATGAGCGGGCCCCGGGCCACGAACGCCGCCGGCAGGGTCCAGTCGTCGCCCGTCAGGTCGTGGTTGGCATCCCAGCCCCAGCGGTACACGCTCACCAGCACCGCGCCGCCGGCCACCACCGCCAGCGCGGGCACCGCGAGCTTGGCGGTCAGCCAGCGGGCCGGGGTGACGCCCTGCGTCCAGGCCAGCTCGGCGGTGCCGGACTCCATCTCGCGCCCGACCAGCGAACCGCCCGCGAAGGCGGCGACGGCCAGGAAGCTGTAGCAGATCAGCGCGCCGATCCAGCCGACCGGTTTGCTGTAGGCGAGGGAGGCCAGGGGGTCGGCGCACATACCGAGGCGGACGCAGCCGTGTTCCGCCCTGCGGACGTCGACCGCGGTCACCTCGTTCAGCCAGACCAGCCAGCCGGCCATGCCGACGACGAACGCGGTCCAGGCGAGCAGGGCCCAGCGGTGCAGGCGCAGCACGGTGCGGGGCAGGCCCGTGAGTACGGCGGAACTCATCCGGCGGCTCCCTCGGTGATCGGGTCGGCGGTCCGCAGTGCTCCGGTGAGCCGCCTGAGGACGAGGAACGCGGCCACGGTGAGCAGGACGGCGATGGCCAGCACCACGGCCGAGGTGGTGAGCTGGAGCGGCCAGAAGTGCGAGGAGGGGTGGTAGGTGTTGTAGTAGCCGACCCCGCCGAGCTTTTCGAACAGCCGCCGGCACTCCTCGGACGTGCTCGCGGAGCAGTCGGGCTGGGGGATGTGCCCGCCGGTGGAGGTGACCAGGCCCCAGTCGACCTCGACGCCGTTGTAGAGGTCGCCGTAACCCTCCTTGAAGCTGGTCACACGCGTGACGGCGGGCCACAGGTGCGGCATGAGCCACCAGGCCAGGCCCCAGACGCCCGCGGTGAGGGCCAGGGCGCCGGCCAGCGCGGGCAGGGTACGACGCAGGAGCATGCCCGCGAAGGCGCCGGCGGCCAGGCCGGTCAGGGCGAGGGCGACGACGAGGGGGCCGTTGGCGTGGAAGGTCAAGAGGCCGTGCCAGGCGTCGAGGCTGCTCGTGCGGCTGTGGGCCGTCGCCCAGGCCCGGTGGTGCAGGAGCACCAGCAGGCTCGCTCCGGCGGTGATCGCGGCGGCGGGCAGTGCCAGCTTGGCCGTCAGCCAGCGGGCCGGGGTGACGCCCTGCGTCCAGGCGAGCTGTGCGGTGCCGGACTCCATCTCGCGGCCCGTCAGTGCGCCGCCCGCCCATGCGGCCACCAGGAACGGCAGCGCGACCAGGGCGAGGGTGAGGTAGTCGTACGTGTCGTCGAAGAGCAGAATCGCTTTCTGGTCGTACGCGCAGTGCGCTGATCGGTAGCAGGAGTGCCACTGCCGCCACGCCTCGGCCGCCGCGTCGGTGACCGGTCCGGCGAGCCACAGCAGCAGGGCGGCTCCGACGACCACCAGGGCGGCCCACACGAGCAGCGCCGGGCGGTGCAGGCGCAGCAGCCAGCGGGTCAGGCGCGGGCGGTGCGGCCGTTGCCGCCCGGCTGTCGAAGTGGACGCGGTCATGACACTCATGCGGCGGCCTCCTCGGTCGCCGCGGCGGTGAGGCCGGGGGCGTCGGGGTTGCGCAGGTGGGCGAGGACCAGCTCCTCCAGGGACGGTGTGCCGGCGCTCCAGTCGGCGGGCAGCGGGCCGGTGGGCCGGATCAGGGCGCTGAGCTGGCGGCCGGTGACCCTGGACTCCACGACGGTGTGCGGGGCGAGGTCGGCGGAGTCGGCGGCGGCGCTGACGCGCGTGTGTGCGGCCAGTACGTCGTCGATCCCCCCGGCCAGCCGGATCCGGCCGCCGCCCACCAGCAGCAGGTGGTCGCAGGAGTCCTCCAGCTCGGCCACCACGTGCGAGGACATCACGATCGTGGTGCCGTGCTCGGCGGCCTGCGCCATCAGCCCGCCCATCAGCTCGTGCCGGGCCAGGGGGTCGAGGTCGGCCATCGGTTCGTCGAGGAGCAGCAGTTCCGGCTGCTTGCCGAGGGCCAGGGCGAGCGCGACGCGGGTGCGCTGGCCGCCGGACAGGGAGCGGATCCTCGCCTTCGGGTCGAGGTCTCCGGCGGCGGTCGTCCGCTCGGCGACGGCCGCGTCCCACCGCTCCGGGTTGAGTTCGGCGCCCATGCGGAGCGTTTCGGCGACCGTGAGCTGCGGGTGGAGCGGCTTGTTCTGGGCGACGTAGGCGACGCGGGTGCGTGCCAGGGCCGGGCGCGTCCCGAGGACCGTGATCGTGCCCTCGGTGGGGACGAGCAGCCCGGCGGCCAGGGCGAGGAGCGTGGACTTGCCCGCACCGTTGGGCCCGACGACGGCACACACGCGTCCGGCGGGCAGGACGAAGGTGCAGTCGCGCAGCGCCCAGCCCCCGCGCCGGCCGAAGCGCTTGCCCAGCGCGTCGGCCCTGAGTGCCGAGTTGGTCATGACGGGTCTCCCTGGAAGTGTTTCTCGAGTACGGCAGTGAAGAGTGCGGCCACGTCGTCCCGCTCCAGCCCGGCGTCGCGCGCGCGGGCCGCCCACTCCTCCAGTTCGGTGCGCAGGGGGGAGTCGGCGGGGGCGGCGCCGAGCGAGCGCCGTACGAAGGTGCCGAGCCCCCGCCGGGCCTCCACCAGTCCCTCGCGTTCCAGCTCGCGGTACGCCTTCAGGACGGTGTTCGGGTTGATCGCGGTGGCCTCGACGACCTCCCGTGCCGTGGGCAGCCTGTCTCCCGGCCGCAGCAGCCCCAGGCGCAGGGCCTGTTTCGTCTGCTGGACGATCTGGACGTAGGTGGCCACGCCGCTGTGCCGGTCGATGCGGTACTCGACCACTCGGTCCATCACCCTTTCACTAATTGAGTAGTGAAAGGGTGATGGAAAGAAGGGGCGGCGTCAAGATCGCCGCCCCTTATGAGAGGTGAATCAGGTTTCGGTCCGGTACATCAGGTCCGTCTCGTACGTCGTGAACCCCAGCCGCTCGTACACCGCCACCGCCGCCTTGTTGTCCGCGTCGACGTACAGCATCACCGCCGGCAGCCCCCGCGCCGCCAGATGCCGCAGGCCGACGGTGGTGAGCGCCTTGCCGAGCCCGCCGCCCTGGTTGCCCGGGGCCACGCCGAGGACGTACACCTCGCCCAGACGCTCCTGCTCGTGCACCTTCGTCCAGTGGAAGCCCACGAGTTCGCCCTCGCGCTCGGCGAGGAAGAAGCCCGCCGGGTCGAACCACGGCTGGGCCTTGCGGTCGTCGAGGTCGCGCTGGGTCAGGGAGCCCTGCTCGGGATGGTGGGCGAACGCGGCGGCGTTGACGGCCAGCCAGGCCGCGTCGTCCGCGCCGGAGATGAAGGTGCGTACCGTCACGCCCTCGGGCAGCACCGGATCGGGCAGGTCCAGCCCGGCCAACGGCCGCCGCATCTGGCGCAGTTCACGGAACAGGGTGAGCCCGAGCACCTGGGCCAGGTGACGGGCGGCGGAGTGCCCGCCATGCGCCCACACCCGCAGCCGCTTGCCCGAGGCGGCCAGCAGCGCCGAGCCCAGCGCCCGGCCGTGCCCGTGCCCGCGGTGCGAGGGATGGACGACCAGTTCGGCGGCCGGTGCCTCCACCGGGTCGGTGTCCTCCAGCTGGGCGTAGCCGACGAGTTCGCCGCCGACGAGCAGCAGCAGATGGGAGACGCCTTCGCGGGCGCCTCCCGCCAGTCGCAGGCGCCCCTGCTCGGACACCGGCTGCTGCCCGTCGGTACGGGCGGCCTCGGCGAGCAGGCCCTGCACTGCCTCGGCCTGGTCCTGGGAGAGCGCGGAGTAGGTCTCGATGGAACGGGTCTGTGCGGGCCGTGCGGTGTCGTCGCTGGTCATGCGTACGAGGGTACGGGCGGGGGACGCTGATCGGGCGCTGGTGAGTGCGGTCCCTCACACGCCGCCGGCCGCCCGGGCCGCCGAGCGCCAGTGCAGCACGGCGGCGAGGACGGTGAAGGCGGCGAGCGGAATCCACAGGAACAGCAGCAGGGCAGGCGGTCTGCCCACGCCGAACAGCAGCACGATCCAGGCCACGAGGGCGGCGCCGTAGGCGATGAGGGTCCCGATGACCGTCCGCTCCCACGCCTTGCGACGCCCGGCCCGCCGCCGGATCCGTGCCTCCACCTCGGGCCGCCGCGTCCATGGCGCACCCCGGTACGCCGCGGTGACGGCACGCAGCTCGGCGACCTCGCCGGGCGGGTCCTTCAACTGCCAGTCGTCGATGTGGGGGAGGAGGAAGCGGCGGCCCTGCATGTCGTACAGGTAGGTGAGCCACTTGCGCTGGTACGAGGGCGCGCCGGGGACCGGCTCGGCACGGATGTCGTAGACGTCGGGCCAGGCAAGGGTGCGCCTCGTCAACGCCCGGCGGGCAGTGACCCCGTGCGGACCGACCAGGGTGCGGGCGCGCCACAGGTAGAGCACCGTCCAGCCGACCGCCACGAGGCACACGCCGGTGACGGCCTCCGGAGCCCACTCGGGGAGGAGGTGCACGGAGCGCGCCGCGTGGAGGCAGCCCTTGCCCGCCAGCAGCCCCATGACCGCGGTCGTCCCCCAAGGCACTTTCCTGACCTTGCGGTACTCCCGCTCGGTCCCGCCCTCGTGTTCGGCCACGCACCCCACCCGCCGATCCGTTCCGGACTCTTGTTCGGGGATCTTAGGGCGGGGCCGGTGAGGTGGGGAAACGGTCGCCTCAGGAGGCGGTCGGTGTCCAGCCCTGGAGCCAGTCCGCGACCTCCTGGTCCGCCGCCTGGGCGTCGGTCAGCTGGGGGCGGTCGCTGCTCGCCGCGCCCGAACCCGCGCCGGTGTTCCTGTACTCGGCGAAGCGGTCGTCCTTCCAGGAGAAGCCGCTCATGTCGGTCCACGGGGCGGTCCTGATCGCGGCGCTCAGGGACGTGTTGCGGACCGTGGTCTGCGGGTCGAGGGTGGCGTCGCCGCCCGCGTGCCAGGGACGGCCGAGGTAGAAGCTGCGGTCGGACACGTCACCGCTCACCGTGGAGTCGGCGATCAGGATGCCCTTGCGGCCGGCGGCCGTGCTCGGGGCCGTGACGTAGCCGGCCGAGGTGCCGTTGTAGCGCTTCTTCAGCGTGATGACGGACTTGTCGATCACGGCGGTCGCGCGGCCGAAGATGAAGTCGACGTTGCCGATCACGTAGGAGTTGGCCATGTAGACGCGGCCGAGCTTCTCCTTGGCCGCGGTGTCCACCAGCAGGGTGTCCTGGTCGCCGCTGACGATCACGCCGTCGAGGAACACCTTGTCGGAGGCGGTGCGCAGGGCGACGGCCTGCTGGCTGATGTTCTGGTGCGCGGCCTCGTCGAAGTCGTTGGAGATGGTCAGGTTGCGGGCCTGGAAGTCGTCGGCCTCGACGGCGACGGTGGCGCTGCCCCCGGTGCCGTAGGGGCCGGAGCCGTCCGGCTTCTGCGTACCCGCCGCGTTGTTGTAGACGATCACCGTGTCCTTCCGGCTGCCGCCGGTGCCCTGGATGGTGACGTGCGGCTTGTTCGACGGCACCTTGACCAGCTCGCGGTACGTGCCCGGCTTGACGCTGATCACCACGCGGGAGGCGTTGCCCGCGGGGACGGCGTTCACCGCGGCCTGGACCGTCCGGTACTGGCCGCTGCCGTCCTGGGCGACGGTGAGGGTGGTGGCGGCGGCCCTGGTGGTAGGGGCGGTGGACGTGGTGGTCGCCGTGGTGCCGATGGAACTACGGGGTCCCGCACCGGACTTCAGCAGGGCGGGGACGTCCGCGGCCTTGTCGAGGGTGTAGCCGTAGTACGTCCTCGGATCCCAGGCCGCGCCCGTGCCGCCGCTCTCGTTCCTGCCGCTCGTGCCGGAGAAGACGTTGCCGCGCTGGACCAGGGTGGCCGTACTGTCCCTGATCACGGGGTTGTTCATGCCCTGGAAGCAGGAGTTCTCCAGCAGCATGTTCGTCCTGCCGCGCGCGTAGTCGCCGTAGGAGGACTTGATGGTGGTGCCGGCCTCGTCCTCCAGGTAGTTGTTGTACAGATGCGCGTGCGCCACGTTGTCCGTGGAGGGGTTGCGCTGTTCCGTCTCGCGGATCCAGTTGTGGTGGACCGTGATGTCCGCGGTGACGTTGTCGGTCCAGCCGATGCCGAAGGCCTTGTTGTCCTGGCTGAGCTTGTTCCAGGAGACGGTCAGGTAGGTCGTGTCCTTACGGCTGTCGATCAGCCCGTCGGCCATGTGCCGGATGTCGTTGTGGTCGATCCAGACGTGGTGGGCGCCGTCCATCTGGATGCCGTCGTAGTCGTGCTCCTTGTCGTTCCAGGTGCCCTGGTACGTGTCCCGGATCGTGAGGTTCCGGATGATCACGTTGTGGACGCCCTGGCCGAGGAAGAAGCCGCCGCCGACGATCTGGCCGGCGGTGCCGGCGCCGACGATCGTCTTGTTCGACTGGACCTTGATCTCCTTGCCGACCGGGTCCACGTCGATCGCCGCCGCGACGACGATGACGTACGGCTCGGCGGCCGTCGCGTACTTCTCCAGGTCGGCGAGGGTCCTGACGGTGACGGTCCTGCCGTCGCGGCCGCCGTATGTGCCGTTCTGCCCGAGCGCGTCGACGGAGGCGAAGCCGTCGGCGGTGGCGGTGGCCCAGGCGGGGGCGGCGGTGGTCGCGGCTGCGGCCTGCTGGCTGCCGGTGACTCCGTAGGCGAGGGCGGCGGTGGTCAGCGCGACCGGGACGCCGAGGGTGAGGGCGGCGCGGCCCGCGGGCTTGGAACGGGGGGTGGCCATGGGGCGGCTCCTGATCGGTCGTTCCCTGTGGGGGTTGACCTGGAGTTGCCGCGGGGCGGGAGGAGGTTGCCCCCTTCGCGTGAACGGTGGCCGAGTGGCCTGTATCCGACAGGTCACGTGTAGGTACTTCTACTCATGCGTGGCTTCCCGCATGGCAGAAGGATGGATCCATGCCTGGATACCGCAAGAACCGGACCTTGTTGGTTGCGGCCGCGCCCCTCGTGCTCATCGCCGTCTCCGCGTGTTCCTCGGGCGCTGTCAGCGACAAGGAGGCAAGCAGGCTCGCCTCCAGCCCGGCCGCTGTCCAGGCACGCCAGCAGGCACGGCGAACACTGCTGCAGACCATCGGTTCCTATGATCGGCGCACTTCCCTCACCCTCGCCCTGACCGTCGTACAAGACACGTGCTCGCCAGGCCGGGCACGCGAGTGGATCGAATCCGACGGCGACGACAGCTACAAGGTCAACTGCACCATGCGCGCCACCGCCTACTACGGCGCCGACCGCAAGCACGTGGGAGACGTACTCGACAGCATCCTCGCCGCGGGCGACGAGCCGGGGACGGGCATCCCCTTCAGTCACGACTACTACAGGGACCATCTCGTCGCCTACTACCGGGGCAAGGGCCCCAACCCGCTGGCCGGTTCCCAGCCCAAAGGGCAGACAGTCACCGAACCCGCTCCGGAAATCTCCGATACCTCACAGAGGCTGGCCTGGGACCCCGCCCACCCCACACGAGCGGATCACCCGGTTCCCGAGCCGCCCCCGTGCCCAGCCGGCAAGCCTCCGCTGAGCCGCTGCACCCGCGAACCGGCCCACAGGACAGTCGCCGACATCCGTAAGCAGTACGGCATGGTGTTCACAGTCGACTTGAGCGACCCCGAGTACTACGAAGTCTTCAAGAACGGCAATTAGGGCCTGTCCGGCGGATCATGCCGTGGTCGCGGGGCTTGGCACGCCCTCCCCCACTCTCGGCTTCGCTCGAGCGGGCGGTGCCCCCACCGGCGTTGTCGTCGGTTGCCGACTCCTAGTTGTATTGATCACGAGCGTTGTCAACGCTGGTCCGGCGGCTGAGGGACGACCCGCCCGGGTGCCTTACGGCACCTCGGGCGGAGCCGTCGGCGCCCCCGGCAGTCGTACCGTCGCCACCGTGCCGCCGCCCTCCGCGCGGGCGAGGGAGACCTCGCCGCCTGCCTGCTGGACCGTGCGGGCGACTATGGACAGGCCGAGGCCGGAGCCGGGGAGGGCGCGGGCCGAGGGGGAGCGCCAGAAGCGGTCGAAGACGTGGGGGAGTTCGTCGGCGGGGATGCCGGGGCCGTGGTCGCGGACCGTGAGGACGCCGCCGGTGAGCTGTACGTCGATCACCCCGCCCTCGGGGCTGAACTTCACCGCGTTGTCCAGGATGTTGACCACCGCCCGCTCCAGCGCGGCCGGCTCCGCCCGGGTGTACCAGGGCTCCAGCGACGCCGTGATGGTCAGCTCCGGGCCGCGCAGGCGGGCTCGGCGCAGGGCCGCCTCCACGGTGTCCTCCAGGGAGACCACCTGCACGCGTTCGCCGCGCTGGGCCTCCGAGCGGGACAGTTCCTGCAGGTCGCCGATGAGCGAGGCCAGCTCCGTCATCTGGGCCTTCACCGAGGCGAGGAGCGCCTTGCGGTCCGCCGGGGGGAGGGGGCGGCCCGTCTCCTCGCTCCGGGTGAGGAGTTCGATGTTCGTGCGGAGGGAGGTGAGGGGCGTGCGCAGTTCGTGGCCCGCGTCGGCGATGAGTTGTTGCTGCAGCTCGTGGGAACTGGCCAGGGCCGACGTCATCGAGTTGAAGGAGCGGGAGAGACGGGCGACCTCGTCCTCGCTGTCCTCCTCGACCGGGATGCGGATGCTCAGGTCCTCGGTGCGGGCGACGTGTTCCACGGCTTCCGTGAGCTTGTCGACGGGGCGGAGACCGGCGCGGGCGACCGCGAGGCCGGCGGCGCCTGCGCCGACTACTCCGATACCGGAGACGAGGAGGAGGATGAGGGCCAGGTCGTTGAGGGTGTTCTGCGTGCCCTTGAGGGGGACAGCGACGACGAGTCCGATGTTGGGCCCCGTCTCCCCTGTGGCGGGGACGTGCGTGGCTCCCAGCGGCCTGGTCATCACACGCACCGCGTTGCCGTGCGCGTCGGTGCCGTTGCGGAAGTAGACCCGGTTGTCCGCGTTCTTGATCTCGTTCTTGTCGTCCTGGGTGACCTTGATCCGGTCGGTGGCGCCTGGGAAGAGGCAGACGGTTCCGTCTTCCTTGACCACTTGGGAGTAGGAGGTCCGGTAGTAATCCTTGTCCGGCTGTGCTGTGTCCGTACAACTCGCGAGCGCGATGTTGATCGGCCCGTCGCTTTGGGTGACCGGCCCCCTCGTTTGCTTCATCAGGTCATCGTTCAGCTGGGCGTACAGCTTCCCCTGCACAATGAACCAGCACGTCACCGAAACCGCCGCCACCGCGAACGCCACCGCCGCCGCCACCAGCAGCGCCAGCCGGGAGCGGATGGGGAGGGAACGGTAGCGGCGCAGGAGCCGTTTCACTCGGCGCCGCCCTGTCGTAGGACGTAGCCCACGCCGCGCACGGTGTGCACGAGGCGCGGCTCGCCGCCGGCCTCCGTCTTGCGGCGGAGGTACATCACGTAGACGTCCAGGGAGTTCGACGACGGCTCGAAGTCGAAGCCCCAGACCGCCTTCAGGATCTGCTCACGGGTGAGCACCTGGCGCGGGTGGGCCATGAACATCTCCAGGAGCGTGAACTCGGTGCGGGTCAGCTCCACCTGCCGGGTGCCGCGGGTGACCTCGCGGGTCGCGAGGTCCATGCGCAGGTCGGCGAAGGTGAGGGCCTCGTCCTCCTGGGCCTGGGCGGAGACGGCCGCCGCGTAGGAGCTGCGGCGCAGGAGGGCACGGATGCGGGCGAAGAGCTCGTCGAGTTCGAAGGGCTTGACCAGGTAGTCGTCGGCTCCGGCGTCCAGCCCCGTGACCCGGTCGCCGACCGTGTCGCGTGCCGTGAGCATCAGGATCGGGGTGGTGTCGCCCGCGCCCCGGATGCGGCGGGCGGCCGTCATGCCGTCCATGCGCGGCATCTGGATGTCCAGGACGACCAGGTCCGGCTTGTAGGCGGTCGCCTTCTCCAGGGCGTCCGCGCCGTCGACCGCGACCTCGGTGTCGTACCCCTCGAAGGCGAGGCTGCGCTGGAGTGCTTCGCGTACGGCGGGCTCGTCGTCGACGATCAGGATGCGCTGGGGGTCACGGTCGCCTTCGGCGGGGCTCATCGCTCGGGGTTCCTCGGGGTGCGGTGGGTGCGGGTCGCTCTCAGCCTCGCACGTCTGCGGGCCGGGTCGTAAGAACGGAGCGGCGTCAGCCACGGACCGCGGTCAGGCGCTTGAGCGGGACCTTGTGGCGGTGCGGGTGGGCGGCGGCGGGGACGCGCAGGCCCATCAGCTGGGGGGCCGCGACCTCGGGGGCGCGCGGCGCCGGTGCGTGGAGGTCGTACGCCGTCTCGAGGGCCAGGGCGATGCCGGCCGGGTCGGTGTCGGCGACCGTGTGCGTGACCTGCTTGATCATGACGTGCTCCTGACGTATGGGGGAGGCTCAGCTGGTGGAACCCGACCGCAGCTTGGCGAGGTCGGACTTGACCGTGTTGATCGGGATGGCGAAGCCGAGGCCGACGCTGCCCGCGTCGGAGGACGAGGACGCCTGGGCGCTCGAGTACATGGCGGAGTTGATGCCGACGATGTTGCCGCCGGCGTCGATCAGGGCGCCGCCGGAGTTGCCGGGGTTCAGCGAGGCGTCGGTCTGGATGGCCTTGTAGGTGGTGGTCGAGGAGCCGGTGTCGCCGTTGAACTGCCGGCCGCCGAACTGGAACGGCCAGCGTCCGTCGCCGCCCTGGTTCTGGCCCTGGCCCTGGTTCTCGTCCGTGGAGACGGTCACGTCACGGTCGAGCGCGGAGACGATGCCGCTGGTGACGGTGCCGGTCAGGCCCTCGGGGGAGCCGATCGCCACGACCGTGTCGCCGACCTGGACGCCGTCGGAGTTGCCGAGGGTCGCCGCCTTGAGGCCGGAGGCACCGCTCACCTTGATGAGGGCGAGGTCCTTGGAGCTGTCGGTGCCGACGACCTGGGCGGTGTACGACTTGCCGTCGCTGGTCGTCACCTTGATCGACGAGGCGCCGGAGATGACGTGGTTGTTGGTGACGATCTCGCCGCCCGAGGAGATGATCACCCCGGAGCCGGTGGAGGAGCCGTCGCTGAGGGTCGCCTGGATCTCGACCACGCTGGGGCTGACCGCGGCGGCGATCGCGGCGACGTCACCCTTCTTGCCGACGGGCACCACGTTGGTGGTGGTGCTGGTGGCGGCGACGGTGTCCGTGCCGGTCAGCTCCTGGAAGGCGTACGCCGTGCCGCCGCCCACGGCCGCGGCGACTATCGCGACGGCGGCCAGCAGGGCGAACGGACCCCGGGTGCGCTTCTTCTTCGGCGCCGGACCGGTGGCGGCCTGGCCGGCGTCGCCCGGGACGGTGGTGAGGAGAGCGGTGCCGCCGCCGTGGCCGCCGTCCGAGGCGCCCGCGCCGCCCGCGACCGTGCCCGGCTCGACGGCGACCGGCTGCGCGGGCTGGTACGCCGGCGGGGCCGGCCAGTCGGGGTTCACGGGGGAGGAGGCGTGCTGCTGCTGGGGGTACGCGCCCTGGTAGGCGTCGCCCTGGGGGTTCTCGTACGCGCCGCTGCGGCGGAAGCTCTCGGTCATGTCATAGAGCTTTGCCCGCGATCATGAGAGCTTCCTGAGTGCCCGCTGAGAAGCCCGGCAGAACCTCGTATGCCCGATATAAAGACCGTCCTCGCAGGTCGGGGCGGGCTCTCAGGCGGCCTTCATCGTGGCAGGTACAGGGGGATTCACAGCGCCGGGCGCCGTGTCACTTGCAGCCGCAGGACCGGCGGACCACCAGCCGGGAGGGGAACGTCTTCAGCCGTTCGCGCCGGGAGCCCGCCACCCGCAGACCGTCGTCGAGGACGAGGTCCACGGCGGCCCGGGCCATCGCCGGGCGGTCCGAGGCGATGGTGGTCAGCGGCGGGTCGGCGAGCGCCGCCTCCTTGATGTCGTCGAAGCCGGCCACCGCCAGCTCGCCGGGGACGTCGATGCGCAGCTCGCGTGCGGCGCGCAGCAGGCCGATCGCCTGGTCGTCGGTGGAGCAGAACACCGCCGGCGGGCGGTCCGGGCGGGAGAGCACCTCCAGGGCCACGCGGTAGGCGTCGTAGCGGTTGTACGGGGCCTCGAAGAGCCGGCCCTCGGTGGGCAGCCCGGCCTCGGTCATCGCGCGCCGCCAGCCCTCGACGTGGTCGGAGACCGGGTCGCCGACCGCCGGGGTCTCGGCGGTGCCGCCCATGCAGGCCACGTACTCGTAGCCGTGCTCCAGCAGGTGGCGTACGGCGAGCTGGGCGCCCCCCAGGTCGTCCGTGACCACGGCGACGTCGTCGATGGCCTCGGGGCGCTCGTGCAGCAGCACCACCCGGGCGTCCCAGGCGTCGATCTCGGCGGCGGCCAGGTCGTTCAGCGCGTGCGAGACGAGGATGAGGCCGGAGACGCGCATGCCGAGGAAGGCGCGCAGATAGTGGACCTCGCGTTCGGCGATGTAGTCGGTGTTGCCGACCAGGACCATCTTCCCGCGCTCGGAGGCGGCCTGCTCGACCGCGTGCGCCATCTCCCCGAAGAAGGGCTGGCGGGCGTCCGGGATGATGAGGCCTATCAGGTCGGTGCGGCGCGAGGCCATCGCCTGGGCGACCCGGTCGGGCCGGTACCCCAGCTCCTTGATCGCGGCGAGGACACGCTCGCGCGTGGCCGGGGCGACCGGCCGGGGTCCGTTGTTGATGACATAGCTGACCACGGCGGTGGAAGTCCCCGCCAGCCGAGCCACATCGTCCCGAGTCACCTTGGCCACGCGCGGAGTCTACGCGGAGAGACCCGCTCTGGGCAGGGCATTCGGAGCCCGCTGTGCGGCGACGAAGCCCTGCGTGAGTGCGGAGTGAGCGCGGACGGGCGCCTGCTACGCCTCCGCGGGGACCCCGGAGGCGTCCAGGGCGGGCGAGCTGTCCTCGTTGCCCGGTTTTGAGTGGGAGGTCTTCGTCTTGCTCTCGTCCGAGGCGCGGTCCCCCTTCTCGGGGGTAACGAATCGGTAACCGACGTTCCGGACGGTTCCGATCAGCGACTCGTGCTCGGGCCCGAGCTTGGCGCGCAGCCGTCGTACGTGCACGTCGACCGTGCGGGTGCCGCCGAAGTAGTCGTAGCCCCAGACCTCCTGCAGGAGCTGGGCGCGGGTGAACACCCGGCCCGGGTGCTGGGCGAGGTACTTCAGCAGCTCGAACTCCTTGAAGGTGAGGTCGAGCACCCGGCCCTTGAGCTTGGCGGAGTACGTCGCCTCGTCCACCGACAGGTCGCCGTTGCGGATCTCCATCGGGGAGTCGTCGGCGACGATCTGCTGCCGGCCCATGGCCAGCCGCAGGCGTGCCTCCACCTCGGCGGGGCCGGCGGTGTCGAGCAGTACGTCGTCGATGCCCCAGTCGGCGGTGACGGCGGCCAGGCCGCCCTCGGTCACGACCAGGACGAGCGGGCAGCCGGGGCCCGTGGAGCGCAGCAGCTGGCACAGGCTGCGCACCTGCGGCAGGTCGCGGCGGCCGTCGATCAGGATGACGTCGGCGCCGGGGGTGTCGACGAGTGCCGGCCCCTCGGCCGGGGCCACGCGCACGTTGTGCAGCAGCAGGCCCAGGGCGGGCAGCACCTCCGTCGACGGCTGGAGGGCGTTGGTCAGGAGCAGCAGAGAACTCATACGTCTGGTTCCTCCTCGGTCCCTGCGAGGACGTGTGCGGTACGGAACTGCTCTGCGATCCCGAAGGCCCGTACACCTGCGGTTTCCCGCTTCGTATACAACGCTTCCGAAAGCACAAAAGGACCCGGGGGCAACACTGCCCGAGTCCTCTGCCCAGCAGAATAGCCCACATGAGCAACAGTCCGGCAGGTCATGTGGCACGTTCCACCGTTCGTCCGAAGGGTGAGACGAGCAGAGGCACCCCTTTGCGGACGTTTCTGCACACTGCTGACGGGGTCGCGATCGATTCCGTATACGACCCGGGGTCGGCCGTATACGACGCTTCCGCGCCACCCTCCCGTGACCTGGTGTTCGTCGTCGCACACGGGTTCACCGGCGCCGTGGACCGGCCGCATGTGCGAAGGGTGGCGGGGGTGCTCGCCCGTTACGGGGCCGTCGTCACCTTCTCCTTCCGGGGGCACGGTGAGTCCGGCGGCCGGTCCACGGTCGGCGACCGGGAGGTGCTGGACCTCGCCGCCGCGGTCGAGTGGGCCCGCGGCTTCGGGCACGCGCGCGTGGTCACCGTCGGCTTCTCGATGGGCGGCTCGGTGGTGCTGCGGCACGCGGCGCTGCACGAGGGCACGGACGCCGTCGTCTCGGTGAGCGCGCCGGCCCGCTGGTACTACCGGGGCACCGCCCCCATGCGCCGGCTGCACTGGCTGGTCACCCGGCCCGAGGGCCGCCTGGTCGGCCGCTACGGACTGCGTACCCGCATCCACCACCGGGACTGGAACCCGGTGCCGCTCTCCCCGGTCGAGGCGGTGCCGAGGATCGCGCCGACCCCGCTGCTGATCGTGCACGGCGACAGCGACGGCTACTTCCCCGTCGACCACCCCCGGATGCTGGCCGACGCGGCCGGTGACCACGGCGAACTCTGGCTGGAGCCCGGCATGGGCCACGCCGAACACGCGGCGGACGACGCGCTCCTGGCCCGGATCGGGAACTGGGCGGCCGTCCGGGCGGGCTAGCCTGGCCTCATCCGTCTCTTACTTACCTTCGTCCATACGAGGAACCAGATGTCCAAGGTCACGGTGCGCTACTGGGCCGCCGCCAAGGCCGCGGCCGGGGTCGCCGAGGAGCCGTACGACGCGGCGACCCTCGGCGAGGCGCTCGCCGCGGTGCGGGAGCGACACCCCGGCGAACTCGCGCGCGTACTGCAGCGATGCTCGTTCCTCATCGACGGTGACCCGGTGGGGAGCCGCGCACATGAGACGGTACGGCTGGCCGACGGCGGCACGGTCGAGGTGCTTCCGCCGTTCGCAGGAGGGTGAGCGATGACCGACCAGCCGTATGAGGGCCAGAACCCTTACCAGCGTCAGGGGTACGACGGACACCAGGGGCAACAGGCGTACGAGGGCCACGAGCCGTACCAGCAGCAGGCGCCGCAGCCGCAGCCGCAGCAGCCGCCGCAGGCGTGGCCCGGGCAGGCGGGGTACGACCAGAGCGGGTACGACCAGAGCGGGTACGACCGGTCGGGGTACGGCCGGACGGGTCACGGCCCGTCCGGGTACGGCCCGTCCGGGTACGACCAGGCCGGGTTCGGCCAGGCCGCCGGGTACGACGAGCAGCACACCCAGCAGTGGCAGGGCCAGACCTGGGAGACGCAGGTGCACGCGCCCGTGCAGCCGCCGGTGGCGGCCGCCGAGACGGCGTACCTGCCGCAGCAGGGCTACGAGCCCGCCGCGCCCACCCACCCGCAGCCTCCCGCGGCGCCCCAGCCCCCCACGCCCCAGCCCGCCGCATCGCAGCCCCCCGCGGCTCAGTCACCCTCCGCGTCGCCGTCCGGCCCCGGCTACGGCCCGGCCACCCTCTCCGGCAACGCCCGTATCACCGACGCCCAGCGGGCCCGCCTGGAGGGCCGCTCCCCGATCATCGAACCGGGCATGCAGCCGGCCGCGCTGACGGCGCTGCTCGGCCTGCTGCTCTCCGGTGCGGCGGCCGTCGGGACGTACGCCCTGGTCGTGCCGCTGGTGCTGCTCCAGGCGGTCACGGCCGCCGGCTGGTTCCGGCTGAACGGCATGTGGCCCGCCCGGCAGGGCATCGCCCTCGCCTTCGCGGGGGCGCTCACCGCGGACGTGGCGGTGCTGGTGGCGGGCCGGGAGAACGCGCCGGCCGCGATCCTCGGTCCGCTCGGGATCTGGGTGCTGCTCACCCTCGTGCTGCAGCTGCGCTCGCACGCCTCTCCCGACGAGCGTATGTACGGCCTGATGGCGACGGTCGTCTCGACGGCCCTCGCGGTGATCGCCACCGGCTACCTCGGCGCCGACCCCGACGCGGTGACGGTCGGCGCGGCGGCGGTGGCGGTCGCCCTCCTCGCCCGCGCGCTGCCACTGCCGACCCCGGCCTCCGTGGCCGTCGCCGTGCTCGCCGCGGCGGGCGCGGGCATCGCGCTGGGCGGTGTGACGGACCTGGGCACCAAGGGCGCGGTCCTGGGCGCCGCCGCCGCGGTCTGCGCCCTGGTCGGCCACCGTGTCGCCGCCTACGACTACCCCTCCCGCTTCGTCCACTTCACGGCCGGCGTGGCCCTGCCGCTGTCGACGGCGGCGCCGGTGGTGTGGGTGCTGGGGCGGGCATTGGGGTAGCCGGAAGGCGTGGACATGGGGCCCCTGTCACAGATGATCGACAATTTCCCTGCGGCTCGCCCCCGCAGGGATACCGTCGGCGTTGCACCACACGTGTCCGAGCGCCACAAGACCGCCTGACCGGGGGAACAACTGATGCGCGCCCTGCGAGTACTTCTGATCGTCGTCGTGATCCTGGGCATCCTGTTCGTGATCGTCGACCGCGTCGCCGTGCACTTCGCGGAGGGCGAGGCCGCCGACAAGCTCAAGGCGACCCAGAACCTCGCCGAGACCCCCGACGTGTCGATCAACGGCTTCCCCTTCCTCACCCAGGTGGCGGGCGGCTCCCTGGACGACGTCGAGGTGGGCATCAAGGACTACGAGGCGGCCACCGGCAACGGCAACGAGCAGATCCGCATCGACGACCTCAAGGCCGACATGAAGGACGTCGAGTTCTCCGGCGACTACAGCTCCGCCACCGCGTCCACGGCCACCGGCACGGCGACCATCGCCTACGACGAGTTGCTGAAGGCCGCGAAGGCCGAGCCGACCCAGGTCGCCCCCGGGGTCACGGCCCATGTGGTCGGCCTGTCCGACGGCGGCAACGGCAAGATCAAGGTCGCGGTGGATCTCAAGGTCCCGGCCCTGAACGTCGACAAGACGGTGCCCCTGCTCAGCACGGTCACCGTCGTGGGCGACACGGTGAAGGTGCGCGCCGACAACCTGCCCGCGGTCGGCGGTATCGCCCTCGCCGAGAACCGGATCCGGGAGATCACCGACATCAAGCAGGCCATAGACCGGCTGCCCGGCGGCATCAAGCTCGACTCGGTGCGGGCGGCGCCGAACGGCGTCGAGATCACGGTGAAGGGTTCGAACGTCAAGCTGGCCGGGTAGGACAGCAGCGGTGGACAAGGGCGTCCGAGTGGCGAGACGCCCGCGTCCGTGACGCAGCTGCCCCGGCCGCGCCCGACGCCCGGAGGGCCTTTGCGTGGGCCGCCTCGCCCTCTCGCGTCCCACATGGCGGACGATCCCATCTCAGTATGCGACACCCCGGTGACACGCCCCGTTGTCCGTCCCTACGATCGAGCCCATGAAGCGACAGGCGGATCTCACGAAGCGGCGGGCAGTGGACCTGTGCCGCGTTGCCGCCATGCTCTGTCGCCCCTTCTGAGCGGAAGCCCGACTTCCGCGCTCACCCCCCTCGCCCCGCCCTGCTCAGGGCACCCGTGTGCTGCCCCTGCCCGGGCCACGCACCCACGCACTCGCACGCCCCGCCGTAACTGCCCCGGAGGAGAAGAGCATGAGCCGCAGCGACGTCCTGGTCGACGCCGACTGGCTCCAGGAGCACCTGGACGACCCGACCATCGCCATCGTCGAGGTGGACGAGGACACGTCCGCCTACGAGAAGAACCACATCAAGAACGCGATCCGCATCGACTGGACCAAGGACCTGCAGGACCCGGTCCGCCGCGACTTCGTCGACCAGGAGGGCTTCGAGAAGCTCCTGTCGGCGAAGGGCATCGCCAACGACACGCTGGTGATCCTCTACGGCGGCAACAACAACTGGTTCGCGTCGTACGCCTACTGGTACTTCAAGCTCTACGGCCACGACAACGTCAAGCTCCTCGACGGCGGCCGCAAGAAGTGGGAGCTGGACGCCCGCGAGCTGGTCGACGGCACCGACGTCCCCGAGCGCCCGGCCACCCAGTACAAGGCCAAGCCGCAGGACACGTCGATCCGCGCGTTCCGCGACGACGTGGTCGCCGCGATCGGCTCGCACAACCTGGTCGACGTGCGCTCGCCCGACGAGTTCTCCGGCAAGCTGCTCGCCCCCGCCCACCTGCCGCAGGAGCAGTCGCAGCGCCCGGGCCACGTCCCGTCCGCCCGCAACATCCCGTGGTCGAAGAACGCCAACGACGACGGCACCTTCAAGTCGGACGACGAGCTCAAGGAGCTCTACGCCGAGGAGAACGTCGACCTGGCCAAGGACACCATCGCCTACTGCCGCATCGGTGAGCGCTCGGCCCTGACCTGGTTCGTCCTGCACGAGTTGCTGGGCGTGGAGAACGTCAAGAACTACGACGGCTCCTGGACCGAGTACGGCTCCCTCGTCGGCGTGCCGATCGAGCTCGGCGCCAACAAGTAACCCACCCGACCGACCTTCCGGTCAGACCCAAGACCCCCTCTGGAGAAAGACATGTGTGGAGCGAAGGCCGGCGGCCCGGACGCCTCGACGATCAAGCCCGGTGAGACCACGATCCAGGGTCAGGTGACCAAGGACGGCGAGCCGGTGACCGGCTACGTCCGTCTGCTGGACTCGACCGGCGAGTTCACCGCGGAGGTGCCCACCTCCGCCACCGGGCAGTTCCGCTTCTACGCGGCCGAGGGCACCTGGACCGTGCGCGCCCTCGTCCCCGGCGCCACCGCCGACCGCACGGTCGTCGCCCAGCAGGGCGGCCTCGCGGAGGTCGCGATCGCGGTCTGAGCAACCCTCAGCACCGGCCGAAGGGCCGCACCCCCGGGTTGGACGCCTGGGTGCGGCCCTTCCGGCTGCCCGGCCCCACGCCCTCGCGCCCGCCGCACGGGCCGAGCGGCGCCCGCCCCCCTACGCCCCACCTTGACGCGGACCTCGCACTGCTGCGCAGGCTTCGGCCCGCTGCGCCGGACTCCGTCCGTCGACCTCGCGCCCGCCGCACGGGCCGAGCGGCGCCCGCCCCCCTACGCCCCGCCTTGACGCGGACCTCGCACTGCTGCGCAGGCTTCGGCCCGCTGCGCCGGACTCCGTCCGTCGACCTCGCGCCCGCAGCACGGGCCGAGCGGCGCCCGCCCCCCTACGCCCCGCCTTGACGCGGACCTCGCACTGCTGCGCAGGCTTCGGCCCGCTGCGCCGGACTCCGTCCGTCGACCTCGCGCCCGCAGCACGGGCCGAGCGGCGCCCGCCCCCCTACTCTGGAGTCATGTACGCACGGCGACGGCGCTGGTACTTCGCCATGATGGGGACCTGCATCGGTCTCTTCGTCCTGGCCTGGGGAGTCGTACGCATCTGGTCGGTCCCGGCGGCCGTCGGGATGTGCGTGGTGGCCATGGTCATCCCGCCCGTGGCCGCGATGGTGGCCAACCGGCGCGGCCCGGAGGACCGCTGGTGGGACGACCCCTCCGGCGACCCGCAGTCCGACGAGTGGTGGGACGAGCTGGACGGCAAGAAACGCAGGTGAGGCGGGTGTCTCAGTAGACGAGCGCCTGCGTCTCGTCCGCCAGCGCCTCCTGTACGAAGACCTGGGCGCCCGCGATGCGTACGCCCTCGATGACATCCTTCTCGGTGATCTCCCGGCGGGCCGCGCACTGCGTGCACAGGGTGATCCGCCCGGCCGCCAGGATCGACTCGATCAGATCCGGCAGCGGCGCCGCGTGCGGCAGCTCGAACTCGGCGGCCCGGCCCGGCAGGGCGAACCAGGACGACTCCCCGGTCAGCCACAGCGACACGTCGACCCCGCTGGCCACGGCCACCGCCGCCACCGTGAACGCCTGCGAGCAGCGCTCGGGGGCATCGGCCCCGGCCGTCACCTTGATCACGAGCTTCTTGGTCATGCCGGAAGCGTAGCCGCGACGGCGATCGTCACGAGCAGCGCGGCCACGCAGAGGGCGGTGAGTACGCCGCTCAGGACGGCCCTGTCGACCGGCGGGCGCCTGCGCCTTCGCCGGGAGCGCGGGTCGAACGGAGGAAGCGCGAAGGCCGGGTACAGCGGTGCCCGGTCGCGCGGTGCGGCGTGCTGTCGCCGCCTGCACTCCTCGTACGGCAGGCGGCCCCTCATGCCCTGTGCTCCCGCCGCCGGTGCTGCCTCAGCAGGACGTTGGCGTCGGTCTCCGCACTGCGGTCGTACTCGGCGCGGGCGGCCTCCCTGAGCCCGGCCAGTTCCGCGCAGTCCGGACAGCCCGGGACCGGCAGGGGCGGACGGCTCAGGTCGTCGGCGAGGCGTTCCCGGTCGGTGGCGGGGCGGAGCGAAGCCGGGTCGGCTTCCCACTCCCTTCCGCCACCGACGGGACGCAGCAGCGCGTACGGACCCGCCTTGTGCTGGTACTCGCCGACCTTGGCGGTCGCCGGGTCGTAGAGGAGGGATCCGGGTTCGAGGGGCTCCGACTTCGTTGTCATCGAGCTCCGCTCCTTTCGGTGAACTCCTGAGCGCAGTGCGACGGGCGAACTACGCTGCGTGGTGGGACGCCTTGAGCATGGCGCACAAAAAGCGCGTTTGGGCAGTTCAGGGGCCCAACTTCAACGCTGACCCGGCCAAATTCAACAAATTCAACAGGAGCGCGATGCCGCAACGGTTGGTGATCACAGGGCGCAGCCAGGAGCCGAGGGGGCGATTCGCCGAGGAGCTGCGGCGCCTGAGGACCGAGCGGGGTCTGAGCCTTCGGGACCTGGCGAAGGAGATGGGCTGGGACTCGTCCCAGTTCAGCAAGATGGAGAGCGGGCGGACGCTGGGCGGGCCCGAGGTCGTACAGGCGCTGGACCAGTTCTATGGGACGCCGGGGTTGCTGGTGACGCTGTGGGAGCTGGCTGTGGCGGATCCGACGCAGTTCAAGGAGCGGTATCGGCGGTACATGCTGCTGGAGGCGGAGGCGGTGAGCCTGTGGCACTACGGGGTGAGCATCCTTCCCGGACTTCTCCAGACGGACGGGTATGCCCGTGAGGTGCTCGCACTGGGAGGAGCCAGGGGCGAGGAACTGGACCAGCAGGTCGAGGCCCGGACCGGGCGGCGGAAGCTACTGGAAGAGGGCGATGCCCCGCCGTTCCGGGCTCTCCTCGCAGAGGCGGTGCTGCGGACCCCCCTGCGGGACGTGGGCGAGTGGAGGCGACAGTTGGAGCACCTGCTCGAGGTTTCGGAGCGGCCAAACGTCACGATGCAGGTCCTGCCGCAATGCGTCGGACTGCACGGTCTGGTGAGCACGGCAGTGATGTTCCTGCGGCTGCTGGACGGGCGGACGGTGGCGTACACCGAGAATGCCCTTCGAGGCGAACTGGTGGAGGAAAACGCATCTGTTGAGCATCTGCACCGTGCGTACGATGCGATGCGTGACCAGGCTCTGAACCCGGCCGAGTCGCGCAAGTTCATCCTGCGGATGTTGGAGGAAATGCCGTGCGAGCCATCGACCTGAACGGCGTGACCTGGCGCAAGAGCAGCTACAGCAATCCGGACGGCGGCGAGTGCGTCGAAGTCGCTGACAACGTCCCCTCCCTCGTCCCCGTCCGGGACAGCAAGGACACCAGCCGCACCCCCCTCCTCTTCACCGCCCCGGCCTGGACGGCCTTCCTCGACGAAGTCAAGCGGCGGCGACACTGAGGGGCCGACCTCGCCAAGAGGCCCGGACCCCGGCCGCGTAAGCTGGGGCCCGGCTCTGTGTACGCCCACACCCCGCTCAAGGAGCACCCCGTGGAGATCTTCTTCGAAACCCTGCTGGTCCTGGTCTGCGTCGGCGTTCTCGCCTTCGCCGGACTGACCGTGAAGAAGCTGTACCAGGGCCAGCGCTGACCCCCACCTAGGAACCGCCGATCATGATCGAGATCCCGTCCGACCTCCACAAGGACCTCGTCCCGCTCGCCTTCCTGCTCGGCAACTGGGCCGGCGCGGGCGTGCACGACTTCCCCGGCTCGGAGAAGTGCAACTTCGGGCAGGAGGTCACCTTCACCCACGACGGCCGGGACTTCCTGGAGTACCACTCCCGCACCTGGGTGCTGGACAACGACGGGAACAAGGTCCGCCCGCTGGAGTCGGAGTCCGGCTTCTGGCGGATCGACGACGCCCGCAAGGTCGAGGTCACGATGACCCGCGACGACGGCGTCATCGAGATCTGGTACGGCGAGATGGCCGACAAGAAGCCGCAGATCGACCTGGTCACGGACGCCGTGGCCCGCACGCCCGCCTCCCCGCCCTACACCGGCGGCAAGCGCCTGTACGGCTACGTCAAGAGCGACCTGATGTGGGTCGGCGAGAAGCAGACCCCCGAGGTCGAGCTGCGCCCGTACATGTCCGCCCACCTGAAGAAGGTCGTCACCCCCGAGGAGGTCGAACGCTGGGCCAAGGCCCTCCCGGACGACCTGCCGGACGACGGGATCGCGTTCTTCAAGTAGCTCCCGTGCCTCTTCCGGACCCCTCCGGCCTTGTCGGCGGGGTCCGTTTCATCTCAGGGTTCACCTACACGGAGCCCCGGTCGCGGCATGCCTGCGACCGGGGCTCCGGAGGCTGTGCCCTGGGTGGCTTGCGATGCAGAGGCGAGCCCAGAACGTTCACCGCAAACGTTAGCAGCGCCGACGCCGCCGAGACCGTCAGGCCGGGCTGGTCGAGGCCGGTGCCGAGCATGAGGTGATCGCTGCCATGCCCGCCGACTCCCTGGCTGTGCCGTCCGCCGGGGCATGAGATGCGCACGGCGCACCGAGTACGTGCGGCCCTAGACTGGACGCCGTGGTGAGCACCGACTGGAAGAGCGACCTCAGGCAGCGCGGCTACCGGCTGACGCCGCAGCGGCAACTCGTGCTCGAAGCCGTGGACACCCTGGAACACGCGACCCCCGACGACATCCTCAGCGAGGTGAGGAAGACGGCGTCGGGGGTCAACATTTCCACCGTGTACCGGACGCTGGAGCTCCTGGAGGAGCTCGGCCTGGTCAGCCACGCCCATCTGGGGCACGGCGCTCCCACCTACCATCTGGCCGACCGGCACCACCACATCCATCTGGTCTGCCGGGACTGCCAGAACGTGATCGAGGCGGATGTCGCGGTGGCGTCCGAGTTCACCGCCAAGCTGCGTGAGACGTTCGGTTTCGACACCGACATGAAGCACTTCGCGATCTTCGGGCGCTGCAAGGACTGCGCGCTGAAGAGTTCAACTACCGAGTCGTAGGCTTTGCGTATGAAGAGCCCCCTGCTGTCCCTGCCCGGTGCCGTCCCCGCCGAGGGCGCGGACGACGGAGTCGCCGCCCACTACGGCGACCTTTTCCGTGAGCAGCGCGCCCTCGCCGACGGCACCGGTTTCGTCGACCTCTCCCACCGCGGTGTCGTCACGGTCACCGGCGAGGACCGGCTGAGCTGGCTGCACCTGCTGCTCACCCAGCACGTCAGCGAGCTCCCCCCGGGCCGGGCCACCGAGGCGCTGATCCTGTCCGCGCACGGCCACATCGAGCACGCCCTGTACCTGGTGGACGACGGCCGGACGGTGTGGGCGCATGTCGAGCCCGGCACCCAGGAGGCGTTGCTGGCGTACCTGGAGTCGATGAAGTTCTTCTACCGGGTCGAGGTCGCCGACCGCACGTCCGACACCGCGGTGGTGCACCTGCCGGCCGGTTCGATCGCCGAGGCGCCCGAGGGTGCCGTCGTACGCGAGACGGCGTACGGGCGTGATCTGTTCCTGCCGCGCGCCGACCTGGAGTCGTACGCGGAGACCGCCGGGCCGCCGGCCGGGATCCTCGCCCACGAGGCGCTGCGCGTCGAGCAGCACCGGCCCCGCCTCGGCTTCGAGACCGACCACCGCACCATCCCGCACGAGCTGGGCTGGATCGGTACCGCCGTCCATCTGCAGAAGGGCTGCTACCGCGGCCAGGAGACCGTCGCCCGGGTGCAGAACCTGGGCAAGCCCCCGCGCCGCCTGGTCTTCCTGCACCTCGACGGCAGCGAGGTCCACCTACCGCCGCACGGCACGGACATCCGCGTCGCGGACGAGGGCCCGGACGGCCGCCGGATCGGCTTCGTCACCACGTCCGTACGCCACCACGAGCTCGGCCCCGTCGCCCTGGCGCTGGTGAAGCGGAACGTGCCGGTGGACGCGCGACTGGTGGCCGGGGACACGGCGGCGGCGCAGGAGGTCGTCGTCGAGCCCTGAGCCGCCGGTCAGGAGGGCTCAGATCTCCAGCAGGACGGTGAACGGGCCGTCGTTCGTCAGCGAGACGCGCATCTGCGCGCCGAACCGGCCCGTGGCCACCGTCGCGCCCAGGGCGCGCAACCGGGCGACCACCTCGTCGACGAGCGGCTCGGCCACATCGCCGGGGGCGGCCGCGTTCCAGGTGGGGCGGCGGCCCTTGCGGGCGTCTCCGTAGAGGGTGAACTGGCTGATCACGAGGAGCGGGGCGTCGATGTCGCTGCACGACTTCTCGTCGTGCAGCATCCGCACGGACCACAGCTTGCGGGCGAGCTGGGCCGCCTTCTCCTTCGTGTCCTCGTGCGTGACCCCGACGAGGACGCACAGCCCCTCGCCGGTGATCTCTCCCACGGTCCGCCCGTCCACGACGACGCTCGCGCCGTCCACCCTCTGCACCACTGCTCGCATGCCGACCATGATGCCGGGTGCCGGTGAGGGGTTCCGAGGCGGTCCATTTTTGCTCCTTAACGGCCTATCTGGGGCCGTTCGGGGGCTCTCGGTCGTATAGCGGTCACTTGGGGTGGCACGATGCTTCCGTACGCGGTCGAGGGGACGGTAGAGGCACATGAGCACACCGAGTACTGGGCATCTGTGGTTGCAGGAGATTCAGCGGCCGCCCACGCAACGCGTGGACAGCCCGGAGCTGCCCGCGGAGCTGCCGGCCGAGCCGCCCGAGCCCGACCTGACCCGGCTGAGCCTGCCCGAACTGCGGGCGCTGCGCCGGGACGCCCAGCGTGACGAGGCGGACCTCAGCTACGTACGGCGGCTGCTGCAGGGCCGGATCGACATCCTGCGCGCGGAACTGGCCCGCCGGGACCCGAAACCGCCCGTCGCCGCCGGGGACGGCCCGCGGGACGCGACCGTGATGGCCTCCGTGGTGTCCCGGCTCCCGGAGATCCTCACCGACGCCCCGGCCCGCCACCGGTCCTCGGCCCGCCACGTCACGCTGGGCACCCCGCACAACGAGGAGTACCGCCGGCTGGCCGCCGACATGCTCGCCGAGGTGGAACTCTCCGACCTGCAGGCCCGCACCGACGCCGAACTGGGTGCCGCGATGGGCCGTCTCGTCCGCTACGAGCAGCAGGTCTCCGGTCGCCGCCAGCATCTGCAGCGCACGGCGGACGACTGCGGCGCGGAGATCACGCGGCGCTATCGGGAGGGCGAGGCGCAGGTGGACGACCTGCTGATGTGAGGCGGCCGGGGCGTGCGTCCGGGGCGTGCGGCGGGGGCGGGTGGTGGCGCGCGGGGGCGCGGGGGCGCGGGGGGCGTGGAAATCCTCGCGACACGCCTTTGCCGCACGCCTACCGTGGCCCCCATGACCGATGTACGTCCCATCCAAGAAGCCGAGTTCGCCGACTGGCACCGCGCCCTGAACACCGGTTTCCTCCGTGAACCGACTCCGACCGCGGAGCAGCACGAGGCCCGCCGGCTGCAGTTCGTCCCGGGCCGTCTCCTCGGCGCCTTCGACGGCGACCGGTGTGTGGCGACCTTCCGTTCCTTCGCCCAGGAACTCACCGCGGTGGGCGGCGCCGTCGTGCCCGCCGACGCCATCTCCAACGTCACGGTCACCCCCACGCACCGCCGCCGCGGCCTGCTGACCCGCATGATGAGCCAGGACCTCGCCGCCGCGAGGGAGCGCGGGGACGTGGTCGCCACCCTGATAGCCGCCGAGTACCCGATCTACGGCCGTTACGGCTTCGGCCCCGCGACCTGGATGACCGAGTGGACCGTCGACGTCCTCCGCAGCGGCCTCGACCCCCGCGGCCCGGTGCCGGCGGACGGCGGGCGCATCGACCTGGTCGACGCCGAGGACGTCCGCAAGCTCGGGCCGGAGCTACACGAGCGCGTCCGCCGCGCCCAGCCCGGCGCGGTCGGTCGGGACGAGGTGTGGTGGCGGCTGGCCACGGGCGACCTGGACTTCATCGGGAAGCGGCCCGAACCCTTCTACGCCGTCCACCGCGCGCCGTCCGGCGAGGTCGACGGCATGGTGTCGTACAGGTGCGACGAGAAGTGGCAAGGCGACCAGCCGCAGTGCACCGCCGAGGTCAAATGGCTGCTGGCCGCCACCCCGGCCGCCGAGCGCGCCCTGTGGCACTACGTGTGCTCGATCGACTGGGTCACGCAGGTCAAGAGCGGCTGGCGGTCCCCCGACGACCTGCTGCCCTACTACCTCCCCGACCCCCGCGCGGCGCGGATCACCACGCAGGCGGACTGGCTGTGGGTGCGGATCCTGGACGTCGTACGGGCCATGGAGGCGCGGACGTACGAGGGTGAGGGCTCGCTGGTGCTGGAGGTCGTCGACCGGCAGGGACTCGCCGGCGGCCGGTTCCGGCTCGAGGTGTCGCCCGAGGGCGCGTCCTGCACGCCCACGGCCACGCAGAGCGCCGAACTCACCCTCGACGTCGGCGACCTGGCCGGTGTCTGGCTGGGCGGCGAGTCCGTGGCCCGGCTCGTGACGCTGGACCGGGCCCGGGAACACCGGGCGGGAGCCGCCCGGGTGGCCGACGCCCTGTTGCGTACGTCCAGGCGACCGTGGTGCCCGGACCTCTTCTGAAGGCTCCCTCCTGCTTCTGAGGGCTGCCGCCTGCCGGGAACGGTGCAGGCCGGTCAGTACTGTCCGAAACCGTACTGACCGGCCTGTGCCGACTCATCCGTAGCGTGCTTGTTCAGTTGTGGCTGTGCGCATCCGTGTTGAGTTGTCGCTGTTCGGTTGTGACTGTGCTCGGGCCGGGGTCCCAGCTCCCCTCCGGAAGGGAACCCGGTGGGCCAACCAACCGGGGGATTGGCCATGTTCTCCAAGTTGGCCGCCAACTCCACTGTACTTATCTCCGTTTGGAAGCGTCTCATAACCACCTTTCACTGAACTGCCGCAAGATGGCGGGAAGTTGTACTGTTTGACCGTGGACCCGGAACCCGCCTCCGCCAATGGGCCGAAGAGGCCACCACGGCCACAGAAGTCACATCGCGAGGTGGCCGACGAACTGCGCGCCCGGATCAGGTCCGGGGTGCTCAGGCCGGGCCAGCGCATGCCCACGCAGGCCAGGCTCGCGGACGAGTTCGGAGTCGAACGCGGGGCCGTGCGCCAGGCCCTGCGGATCCTGCAGTCGGAGCACCTGCTCACCAACGTGACGAAGGGCAGTCCGGCCACCGTGGCCCCGGACCTCGGTCACGGCCGCGCGCCCGCCGGGCCGCCCGCCCCGCCCGAGCCCACCATGGTGGGCCTGGCTCCGCGGATAGCCGCCGCCTTCGCCGCCCCGCACGTCGAGATCGACGCCCTGTGCCTCACCTCGGTCTCGCTCACCCTCGCGATCGGTGAGCCGCTGCGCCAGATCCACGCGGGGCATATGAAACCGGCCAAGGTCGACGTCCGTGTACTGCTGCCCAGCCGCGACATCGACCTGGCCTTCCCGGCCCCGGTGGACGGCTCGGCCGCGGATCTGCTGCACAGGCGCTGGCTGACCCAGCGCAACGCCCAGGGCCAGGTGCTGCGGCACAATCTGCTGGCGCTGCGCGCCACGCACGGCATCGACGTACGGGTGTCCTTCCGTGCCCTGCCCTTCACCCCGCCGGTCAAGCTGTACCTGCTCAACGGCACGGAGGCGCTGTTCGCGTACTACACGCTGACGCGGCACGAGCGGGAGATCGACCACGAGCAACTGGAGCTGTACGACGCCGAGGGCACGCAGTCGATGCTGTTCGCCTTCGAGCAGGGCGCCGGACTGCGTGACGCGACGTTCGTGGAGCAGTCGCGCCTGTGGTTCAACGCCCTGTGGGAGACGATCAGTTCGGACCTCGTGCTCACGGCGTGAGCCGATCGGGGCGAGCGGTTCAGAGAGCGGGGCCCGCGAGCAGGACGGCGAGCAGGACGGCTCCGGCCGAGCTGACGGCCGGGCTCTTGGCCTTGAGGCCGATGCTGAGCATCAGCAGGCCGACGATGCCGGTGGCGCCGTACTTCCACTGCACGATCTGTTCGAAGCCGACGACGAAGACTGCGGAGATGAGGGCGAGGGCAGGCACGGTGGTTCCCCCTTCAGGTTGCCAGGATGCAAAACTTCCGCCAACCGAACCAAGTTGGCAACCAACTTTGCATAAGTTGTCCCCACTTGGCGTTGATTTATAAACAACCCATGGACAACCTCTGCGGCACCCACGACATCGACGTGAACGTCACCTTCCGCGCGCTGCCCTTCACCCCGCCGTTGAAGCTCCACCTCCTCAACGGAACCGAGGCGCTGATCGGCTACTACATGGTCACCCGCCGTGCGGAGCCCACGGACAGCGGAACGCTGGAGATGTACGACACCCTCGGATCGCAGTCCCTGCTCTTCTCCTTCGAGACACGGCGGGGCCGGCGGGACGAGGCGTTCGTGCGGCAGTCGCAGAAGTGGTTCGACGCCCTCTGGGAAACCATCACCTCGGACCTGACACTCTCCTAGTGACTCCTGATACGCAACGGAACGGGCCGGTACCCGACGGAACCGAGCCCGAGACCGACACGACGGCCGCGACGGAAGCGCTCCACGAAGTGATCAACCGGGCCCGGGTGGTGCTGTGGGACTTCGACGGCCCCATCTGCCGCCTGTTCGCGGGGCACACCGCGGAAGGGGTGGCCGGTGAGCTGGTGGAGTGGCTGGGGAGCCGCGGGCTGCACGGGCTGCTCACGCCGGAGGAGCGCCGGTCGCCGGACCCGCAGATCCTGCTGCGCGCCGTGCAGGACCGGCACCCCGGTTCCGGCCTGGTGGCGGAACTGGAGGAACGCCTCACCCAGGAGGAGCTCCGGGCCGTCACGTCCTCGATGCCCACCGCGTACGCCGATCCCCTGATCCGGACCTGGGCGGCGACCGGCTCTGCGATGGCCGTCACGACCAACAACTCCGCGCGTGCGGTCCGCGCCTATCTGGCCGGCCGCGGCCTGCTCAGCTGCTTCGCCCCGCACATCTACGGCCGCACCCAGGAACTGCACCTCCTCAAACCCGACCCCTACTGCCTCCACCAGGCCCTGAGCGCGACCGGGACGGCGCCCTCGGCCGCCGTGATGATCGGTGACTCCCCCACGGACTGGGAAGCCGCCTCCCGGGCCGGTGTCCCCTTCGTCGGCTACGCGCGCAACGAGCGCAAGGAGCACGCACTGCGGGCGGTCGGTGCACAGCACATCACCCGCACACTGGAGACATTGCTGCGCGTGGTTCGTCACTAGAATTCCGACGGACCAGTCAAATCCGCTTCTACATCGTTCAGGCCTGCGTCATGAGCAGTACGAGCAGCACGGCACCGATGGAGGAGCAGGTGGTGTTGTTGCTCTTGATCCCGGCTCCGATGAGGAGCAGGGACAGTACGCCGACTCCGCCGTAGCGTGTCTGGATCACCTGCTCGAAGCCCATGGAGAGGGCAGCGGCGACCAGTTGGGTGAAGATCATGACTCCCCCTGTCATCGCATGCGTCATGCGATCAACTTGTAGCCCGATTGGGCTGGTAACACCCACCTTGTTTGTGCCCTACGCGTGTGATCCCTTAACTGCACTGAGTATTTGACCGATGATTTGACTGAAAACCGGCCCGCGCGACCAACTATGGCCAAGTTGTCGAAGCTTGGTCTGTCGTCATAAACAACTGTGAAACAACTCCCCGAAGATGGATCAAGGTTGTAGCGTTTGGTCGTGACCAAGGAGCACGTCGCTGTGGACCGCAGCAAGAGGTTCTCGCCCCGGGAGATCGCCGACGTCCTGCGGGAGCGGATCCGCGTCGGTGACCTGAAGGCGGGTGACCGCCTGCCCACACAGGCGGAGCTGGCCGACGAGTTCGGCGTGGAACGCGGTGCCGTGCGTCAGGCCGTGCGACTGCTGGCCGACCTGGGGCTGCTGCGCGATGTCAGCAAGGGCAGTCCGCCCCGCGTCGCGGAGCCGGCCACGGCCAGGAGCGGACCACAGCCGACGATGGTGGGCCTGTCGCCCAGGCTGACGGATGCGTTCGCGGTCCCGCACGTCCGCATCGACGTTGTCTGCCACACGGCCGAGACGCTGATGCTGGCCCTCGGCGAGCCGCTGCGACTGATCCACGAGGGCCGTGTCCGTCCCGACGCCATCGACGTACGGATCCTCGTGCCCTCCCGGGACATCAACCTCGCCTTCCCGGTCTCCGTCGAGGGACGGAGCGACGAGGACCCGGTACACAAGCGCTGGCTGGCCATGCGCAACGCCCAGGGGCAGGTCCTCCAGCACAACCTGGAGGCCCTGCGGTCCACGCACGGCATCGAGGTGCGGGTGGCCTTCCGCGCACTGCCCTTCACGCCCCCGGTCAAGATGTACCTGCTCAACGGCGAGGAAGTGCTGCTCGGGTACTACATGCTGACCCGGCGGGAGGAGAAGTGGCAGAGCCAGACGCTCGACATGTACGACGCCCTCGGGTCCAAGTCCCTGCTCTTCTCCTTCGAGCGGAGGGCCGGCGAGCGGGACGCGGCGTTCCTGGCCGAATCCCAGAAGTGGTTCGACGCCCTCTGGGAAACCATCAGTACGGACCTGACACTCTCCTAGTGACTTCTGATACGGCACAGACCGATCTGGTGGCACGACAGAGAGCGGCGCTCCTGCGGGATCTGGTCAGGAACGCCAGGGTCGTGCTCTGGGACTTCGACGGCCCGATATGCAGTCTGTTCGCGCGCCACTCGGCCCATCGGGTGGCCGCCGCTCTGAGACGGTGGCTCAGGGAGCGGGGCCTACGAGAACTGCTGGCGGAGGTCGCGCAGCAGTCCCCGGACCCGCACGAACTCCTGCGCGCCGTGTACTGCCGGCGGCCCGGCAGCGACCTGGTCGCCGAGTTGGAGGAACGTCTCACCAGAGAGGAACTCCTCGCGACCGCCGGTGCGATGCCCACCGCCCACGCGGACCCGCTGATCCGCACCTGGACGGCCGTCGGCTCACGACTGGCCGTCACCAGCAACAACTCCGCGCGGGCCGTGCGGGCTTATTTGGCCAACCGTGGACTGCTGGACTGCTTCGCCCCGCACATCTACGGCCGGACCCAGGACCTCGGACTGCTCAAACCCGATCCGTACTGCCTCAACCGCGCGCTGACCGCGATGGGAGCCGCGCCCGCCACCGCACTGATGATCGGTGACGCTGTCACCGATTTCGCCGCGGCCTCGCTCGCGGGTGTGTCCTTCATCGGGTACGCAGCCGACCAGGAGAGGCTGAAGGCCCTGGAGGAGGCCGGAGCCCAGGTGGTCGTGGACTCGCTCGACACGCTGCTGCGGGCAGTGCGGGAGACCTGACGAGGCGTCGCCCGATCCGGGCCCCCCAATGGCGCACCACGTGGCGCTCACCCGGCCGACCGGTCAGGCCGAGTTGAACGGATCACGCACAAGGGGAACCTGCAACTATCGGTCCAATGAGTGAATTGTGCGATCGAAAGTAGTGCGTTCCTGGTGCACGGGGGATAGGTTCGGCCTGTGGCTACCTCAGGACGTACAGAGAGCGGAGAAAGGGCATCCACTTTGGTGGAGTCCACGATCCGCGAGAAGTTGGCGAACGGGAGCTACCGGCTCGGCCAGAAGCTGCCGACACAGGTGGAACTGGCCACGGAGTTCGGTGTCAGCCGGGACACCATCCAGCGGGCGCTGCGCAAACTGAAGGCGGAAGGCTGGGTCGAGACCCGGCAGGGCAGTGGTATGCGCGTCGCGCGGGTGCAGGAGGTGGAACCACCGGACCGGCACCCCGAGCGGCGGGGAACCGCGTCCCTCGGCTCGCTGATCCACTACGCCTTCGAACAGCCCGAGGTCAGGCTGGACACCTTCGCGCTGACCTCCGAAACACTGTGGAACCATCTGAATGCCCAGGTCGACCGGGTGATCAATCGGGAGATCAGGCCCCCCGAGCTGGTGCACATGCGCATACTGCTGCCCTCGGAGACGGTGAAGCTGGCGTATCCCGCGGCCAAGGACCCGGAGGACGAGCGGGCCTGGCAGCGCTGGCGGACCATGGCCCGCAGGTACGCCGGCGAGATCAAGGACCTGCTGAAGAAGCTTGAAGCGCTGAAGGTGAAAGACGCCCATGCGGAGATCCGCCGGGTGCCCATGACCCCGCAGCACAAGCTGTACGTGGTCAACAACGACGACGTGCTGTTCGGTCTGTATGAGGTGTTCGAACGCACGATCCTCCTGGACGACGGAGACTCCGTCGAGGCACTGGACGTGCTCGGCCTCGGCTCGGTGCTCTCCCACTACCGCAAGGACCCCGAGGGCGTGGAGTCGCACGAGGGCCGGATCCACGCGACCATGCAGGCCAGTTTCGAGTCGTACTGGAAGCACCTGAGCCACGTCGACACCACTGTGTGACTGACGAGGAATCACCCATGGTGGCGGCGAGGCGTCGTGCGGTCCCACATAGTGACATGACGTGTGAACGCCCCCCGCGCCCACTATTCTCCGCGCATGTTGCACCATCCGCCCCGCTGGGCGCACCAGTCCCTCGTGCGCGTCTTCGCGGAGGCGCGGCGCCGCGGCTCCGACGGGCTGGTGGTTTCCGGCCATCACAACATCAACCGGATCGCGGCACTGCGGCAACCGCTGGCCTTCCTCCTCCGGCAGCCGTCCGGGCGCACTCCCGCCAAGTTCCGCACGCCCTTTCCCACGGTCGAGGTGGTGCCTCGTATCTGGCCCAGTGAGGCCAGAGTGCTGCGTGCGCTGGAAGGCCATGTGAGGGGTGTCCCGCGTTGTCTGGCCGACTTCGGAGAATGGTCGCTGCACGAGTACATCGACGGACAGCCCCTGGCCGAGGCCGTCCCGGACGGGCCCATCGGCAGCGAACGGATCATGGCGCTGGCCGAGATCTTCGCGTGCATGGCCGGTGTGCCCGAGGGCGAGCTGCCGCCACTTCCGGCGGACTGGCCGCGCCCCGCCGACAGCCGCGGCTTCCTGGAATGGCTCGCACGGTTCGCCAAGGAGCGGGTGTACAAGGTCAATCAGCCCCGTTTCGGTGCGCTGTTCGATGCGATCGGCGTTCCGAGGGACGCCATCGACCGCTTCATGGGCTCGGTGCCCGCCATGACCCCGCGTCCCTTCGTGCTGCTCCACACGGACGTCCATCGCGCCAACGTGGTGGTGGTGCGCACCCCGCACGGCGAGCGACTGTCGTTGATCGACTGGGAACTGGCCCTCTTCGGCGACCCGCTGCATGACCTGGCGACCCACCTCGTGCGGATGGACTACGACAAGACGGAGCAGGAGCTGATGGTGCGCATGTGGACGGACGCCATGCGCCGCGCAGGCCACGAAGGGGTGTCGGCGGGCATGGAGACCGATCTTCCCGTATACCTGGACTTCGAGTACGCCCAGTCGGTGTTCCCCGACGTGATGCGGGCCGCGCTGCTTCTTCCGCATCGTCCCGGTGAACGGGATCTCGCTCTTGCGGCCGGGCGTATCCGCCGGGCTCTCCAGCGTGCACGGGAGCCGCTGGGGCTCATCGAGGAGGTGGGGGAGGAGCAGGTGGTCGTGCACGCCTTGCGTGAGTGGGACGCGGCCGACGAGGGACGGCGGTTGCTGCGGGTCGGCCACAGGGGCGGCTGACACGGGGAGCGGCGGCGAAACCGTTTCGTGATGATCGGGAGCGTACGGACGGTTTCGGTGTGATACACCCTGTTCCCGATGTATTGTTCCGCGATCCCGGACCGGTCCGGTCCGGGTCGGCGGGATGTCCGCAGTGCATGAGGCTTTCGCGTCGCGGCTTTCGCCTCGCGGGGCCTCGGCGGTCGTAGCCAACTCCTGCTGTGCAGTGCTCCGAGGCGATGTCGGCGCCAGGGTGACCGAAGGGAACCCGCTGTGAGTAAGCCACAAGCTCGAAGGTGGGCGGATGAGCTGAGCGGCGACGAGAACGTCGTCGTCGGACCGCTCAGGGGGTACCACCACGAGACGTACGTCTTCCCTCTCCCGGGCAGGGGCAGGTACAAGTGCCGGGAGCCGCGACCAGGACTGTTCTGGTTCGACCGGAGATGCTTCGCGTCCGAGGAACAGTTGCTCCGCGACCTCTCCGGGCGCATATCCGGGATACCGGACGTCATCGAAGTCGATGGCCTGAAGTTGCAACGCTTCGTCGAGGGGCAGACCCTCGGTGACCTGCTGAGTGACGGCCTGGCCGTGCCCCGTGCGGTGCTCGCGCAGATCCTCGCCCTCTTCGAGCAGTTGGCCCGGGTGACCACTGAAACCCTCTCGGTGGACCGCTGTTGCACCACGCTGGACCGGCCGGAGGACGGTGACAGCGACGGGTTCATGGAGTGGTTCGTCCGCTTCACGGAGGAACACGTCTACCGGGGCAATCTGCCTGCCTTCGAAGGGCTGTTCGCGGACCTGGGTGTGGGCGACGAAGGCTTCAAGTACCTCCGCAAGCACGTCTCGGGTCTGAGGGAGCGCCCGTTCTGCCTGCTCCACGCCGACCTGCACCGCGAGAACCTCATCGTCGACGACGAATTGCGCCTGTGGACGATCGACTGGGAACTGGCGACGTTCGGCGACCCGCTCTACGACCTCGCCACCCATCTGCATCTGATGCGGTACCCGGTCCGGCAGGCGCGGGCCGTCGCGCATCGATGGGCCGAAACGGTCGAACAAGTCCGTCCCGGCAGCTCGGTCGGCTGGGAGCACGATCTCCCCCTGCTCCTCGGCTACAAACGGGCCCAGTCCCTGTTCACCGACGTCATCCGGACGGCTCTGTCCCTGGATGCCGGACCGGAGGAATCGCCACGGCAGCTCGTCCGGGCTGCGCTCAAACTGCGCCCGGTACTGGCCGACGCCGCACTGCCGCTGGGGCTCGACTCCGTTCCGGGCCCCAGGCGGATCGTCACGGCACTGGTGCGCTGGCGGCGCGAGCACGGGGTGCCGCCTGCGTAGGCTCGCTGCCATGGATGAGCAGATCGGCCTCCGCGAGCGCAAGAAGCAGCGGATGTACCAGGACGTGTCGGACACCGCCGTACGGCTGTTCCTCGAGAAGGGTTTCGACGCCGTGTCCGTCGCGGAGATCGCCGCCGCGGCCGGGATCTCGAAGCCGACGCTGTTCCGGTACTTCCCGGCCAAGGAGGACCTCGTCCTGCACCGGATCGCCGATCACGAGGACGAGGCCGCGCGCGTGGTCGCCGGTGCCGCCTCGCCGCTGGAGGCGCTGCGGCGTCACTTCCTGGACGGGCTCGACCGGTGCGACCCGATCACCGGGCTGAACGACGACCCGGGCGTGCTCGCCTTCCACGCGCTGCTGTACGGCACCCCGGCGCTGGTGGCGCGGCTGCACGGGTATCTGCGGCGGTCCGAGGACGCGCTCGCCGGTGCCCTCGGCGGTGATCTGGACGCGCGACTGGCCGCCGGGCAGATCACCGCCGTGCGGCGGATCCTCGCGGAGGACAACTGGCGGCGGATCGCGGCGGGGGAACGGGTCGCCGACGTGCGGGCGGGCGCGGTGGCGGCGGCGGAGCGGGCGTTCGACCGGCTGGGGGCGGGGCTGCCGTGGCTGGTGGGGGCGGCGGAGCGGGGTTCCGGGCGAGGGTGACCCTTATCGTAACTCGGTCAAAAATCTGACCGGGTTACGTATTTCCGGGTAGGGTGACGGCCATGACCTCACCCCGCCCCGCACTCACGGACTCCCTCCACCGTGAACGCGCCTACCACGAGAGCTGCCGCACCGCCCTCGCCGCGATGGTCGACGGCGCCCGGGAACAGGTGGTGACCGGTGAGGACGTCTCCGCCTCCGGTGCCGACGCCGAGGTCCTCGGTCACCGTCTGCGCAGCCGGGCCAAGGCGCTGAAGGAACTGCCCGAAGGGCCGCTGTTCTTCGGGCGGCTCGACTTCGACGGCACGGACGGCGAACACGACGGGCAGAGCTACCACGTGGGCCGGCTGCGGATCACCGAAGACCCGGCCGCCCCGCCGCTCGTCGTCGACTGGCGGGCCCCCGTCTCCCGCGCCTTCTACCAGGCGAGCGCCCGCGACCCGCAGGGCGTCCGCGTACGCCGCCGCTTCGGCTGGGCCCCGGGCAGCCGCGGCGACTCGGCCGACCTCACCGGCCTGGAGGACGAGCACCTGGGCCGGGGCGAGTCGGGGAGCGGCGAGATCGTCGCCCGGGAGATCGAGCGGCCCCGCGTCGGGGCCATGCGGGACATCGCCGCCACCATCCAGCCCGAGCAGGACGACCTGGTCCGCGGCGAGCTCACCGAGTCGGTCTGCGTGCAGGGCGCCCCCGGCACCGGCAAGACCGCCGTCGGCCTGCACCGCGCCGCCTACCTCCTCTACACCCACCCGCAGCGCGTCCAGCGCGCCGGACTGCTGATCCTCGGCCCCAACCGCACCTTCCTGTCCTACATCGCCGAGGTGCTGCCCTCCCTCGGCGAGACGGGCGTGCGGCAGACCACCCTCCTCGAGGAGATCGCCCCCCACCCGGTCACCGGCAGCGACGGCGAACGGGCCGCCGTCGTCAAGCACGACGCCCGCATGGCCGAGGTGCTGCGCCGAGCGCTGTACGCGCGCGTGTCCGCCGACGGCGCCGAGTCGCTCGCCGTGCCGGACGGGTCGTACCGGTGGCGGGTACCGGCCGGCGAACTCGTGGAGATCCTCGAAGGGGTGCGGGCCGAGGAGCCGCCGTACGCGGTGGGCCGCGAGCGGGTACGGACCCGGGTCGTCCGCCTGCTGCAGCAGCAGGCCGAGCGGCGGGCCGGGCCGAGGCCGGCCGCGTGGGTGCGGAAGATCGAGCGGGCCCGGGCGCTGAGCGCGTACGTCGACATGGTCTGGCCGAAGGTCCGGCCGGAGGAGGTCGTCGCCGAACTCCTCACCGACGCCGCGGTGCTGGCACGGGCCGCCGACGGGCTCCTCGACCCCGACGAGCAGGAGGCGCTGCTGTGGGCCCGGCCGCCGCGCTCGTACAGGTCCGCCCGCTGGTCGGCCGCCGACCTGGTCCTCCTCGACGAGGTCGCCGGGCTCATCGAGCACCCGGAAGGGTACGGCCACATCGTCGTCGACGAGGCGCAGGACCTCTCCCCGATGGAGTGCCGGGCCATCGCCCGCCGGGCCGCCTTCGGATCGCTGACCGTGCTCGGCGACCTGGCGCAGGGCACCACGCCGTGGGCGGCGCGGGACTGGCGCGTGACGCTGCGGCACCTGGGCGAGCCGGACGCCGCCGTGGTGCCGCTGACCACCGGGTTCCGGGTGCCGGCCGCGGTCCTCGACCTCGCGGGCCGGCTGCTGACCCGCCTGGACGTCGCCGTCCCCGCGGCCCGCTCCCTGCGGGCGGAGGGCGAACTGCGCATCCGGCGGGCCGATGACGTACCCGGCGAGACCGTGGCGGCCGTACGGGACGCGCTCACCCGGGACGGCTCCGTCGGCGTCGTCACCGCGGACGCCGACCTGACCCGGGTGCGCGACGCCCTCACCGCGGCCGGGATCGACACGGCCGGCCCCGACGAACTCGGGGCCCGGGTCACGCTCGTCCCCGCGACCCTCGTCAAGGGCCTGGAGTACGACCACGTCATCGCCGTCGAGCCGGCCGCCGTCGCCGAGGCCGAGGCCCGCGGCCTGCACCGGCTGTACGTGGTGCTGACCCGGGCGGTGTCACGACTGGACGTGGTGCACGGGCGGCCGTTGCCGTTCTAGCGCGACGACTGCCGGGCGGCGCCGTCGAGGAGCGGGACCAACTGCTCCTCCTCGTACGCCAGATGCGCCTCCAGCTCCTCGGTCAGCCGTACGACCTCGGCGCGTGCCCCGGCCCGGTCCTCGGCGGCGACCGCCCGGCGCAGCTCCTCGACGAGCACGGCGACCCGTTCGTGCTCCCGGCGCAGCCGCTCCCGGACCGGGGCGAACTCGGGGTGCCGCTCGGTGAGGAACGGGAACATCATGGTGTCCTCGCCGGCGTGGTGGTTGTCCAGACCCTGGCAGAGCGTGAGGCAGTTGACCCGCAACTGCGCGCCCAGGGTGCTGCCGTCGCCGGCCATCTCCTTGCGGATCAGGGCGAGTTCGCGCCGGAAGACATCGTGGACCAGTCTGATCGCCTCGCCCGGCGAGCCGGCCTCGATGTGCCCCGGGCCGGGTCCCGCGATCCGCTCCAGGGCGACGACCGGGATCACCCGCCCGGCCTTGCGCTGGTACTCCGCCCAGCCCGGGTCGGCCTCCACCGCCCGCGCGAAGGCCTGCTCGCGCTCGTCGCCGGCCAGGACGACGGCCCGCGCCTCGTAGGTGAACACGCCGCTCTCGACGGTCACCCGCGGATGCGCGAGGAGGTTGCGGTACCAGTCCGGATGCCGGGGTGAGCCGCCCGCCGAGGCGATGACCAGGACGCGGTCGCCGCCGTCGGGAAGATAGGCGACGGGGGTGGTGTGCGGGGCTCCGGTGCGGGCGCCGGTGGTGGTGAGCAGCAGCAGACGGCCGCCCTCGAAGGGGCCGCCGACGCGGCCGTGGTTCGCGCGGAACTCGTCGATGACGCGGCGGTTGAAGTCGTACGGATCGAAGTCGCTGGGCACTCTCTGTCTTTCCTTCCTCTGCTGTCGTTTCTCGCGGACGCAGAGGAAGAGGCGGGCTCCTGGCCCGCCGCGGCCTCACTCAGAGGCCGGGCACCCAACTCGCTCACGGCACAAGGCCGACCCGGCAGTCATGGCGGCGACGCTATCGTGCCCCCATGACCGACGCCACCGATTTCCAGTCCGTCCCGACCACCACCCTCGCCGACCTCCTGGGCCACGCCCAGGTCATGGACTTCCGGATACGCCCGCTGTGGGGCCCGGTGCCGCGCATGGCCGGACCGGCGTACACCGTCAGCTGCCCTCCCGGCGACAACCTGATGCTGCACGCCGCGATCCACCGCGCCGAGCCCGGCTCGGTGATCGTGGTGGAGTCGGGCGACCTGGAGTACGCGCTGGCCGGCGGCAACGTCTGCGCGGTGGCGCGGCGGCGCGGCATCGCCGGGTTCGTCGCCGACGGGCTGGTCCGCGACCTCGCCGAGATCCGGGAGATGGGCTTCCCCGTCTTCGCCCGGGGCGTCGTCCCGATCCCGGGCGCCAAGTCCGCCGTGCGGCCGCTGAACCGCCCGGTGCGGTGCGGCGGGGTACGGGTCGCCGCCGGGGACCTGGTGGTGGCCGACGAGGAGGGTGTCGTCGTCGTCCCGGCCGGGCACAGGCGGAAGGTCCTCCAGGACGCCCGGGCCAAACTCGCCAAGGAGGCCGGCGAAACCCTGGACGCCTGGGAGGCGGCACACCGCACCCGGATCGACACGATCCTCGCCGGGAACGGCTTCGAGGGCTGATCCTGGAGGCGATGCTCCTCTTCCTCGACGTCGACGGGACGCTCCTCCCGTACGGCGCGCCCGATCCCTACCCGGTGTACGAGGCCTCCGTACCGCGGACCGCCGCCGGCCATCCGCTGCTGCACCGGGTGGATCCGGCCCTCGGCCCCCGGCTCGCGGCACTGGGCTGCGAGCTGGTCTGGGCGACCACGTGGCTCGACGACGCGAACACCTGCCTGGCCCCCTGGCTCGGCCTGCCCCGGCTGCCCGTCGTGGACTGGCCCGACGAAGACGGGCCATCGGGCCCCCTGCACTGGAAGACCCGGCCCCCAGGGGGTGCCTTGTGGATCATGCCGGGGTCGCGGGGTCTGGCACGCACATCTGCGGCGTTGTCGTCGGTCCCCGACGCTCCGCGTCGACTCCCTCCTCCGCCTTGCAGCTGCACGCACCAGACCCCGCTCGGCCCGGCTGGAAGGCGCCGTCGGTCCAGACCGGCCTGATCCACAAGACACCCCCTCGTCGCCTGGGCCGCCGGCCGTCCCTTCGTCCGGCTCGACGACGAGATCACCGGGACCGACCGTGCCTGGGCGGCCGCCCACCACCCCGGGCGCGCCCTCCTGCACCGCGTCGAGCACCGGTACGGGCTGACGGACGCCGACTTCCGCGTGCTGGAGACGTGGCTGCTGGACCCGGGCCCGAGGCCGTAGCGGGCCCGGCGTGCCGCGTCAGGACCTTGCGAGGACGCAGAACTCGTGGCCCTCCGGGTCGGTCAGGCACGTCCACGGGACGTCGCCCTGGCCGACGTCGAGATCGGCGGCGCCGAGGGCCCGCAGCCGGGCCACCTCCGCCGCCTTGTCGTCACCGGCGCCCGGTACCAGGTCGAGGTGGACGCGGTCCGGCACGGTCTTCACGCCGGGCGTGCGGAGGAACTCCAGATACGGGCCGACACCCCGGGCGGAGCGCAGCGCCGCGAGCTCGTCGGTCACCTCGTGCGGGGTCCAGCCGATCGCCTCGCCCCAGAACCGGGCCATGGCCCGCGGATCCGCGCAGTCGACCACCACCGCGGCGATCGGCCCGGTGTCCCGGTAGGTCTCCCGGGGCTCCAGCACGCAGAACTCGTTGCCCTCGGGGTCGGCGAGGACCGTCCAGGGCACGTCCCCCTGGCCCACGTCGGCGGGGGTCGCACCGAGAGCCTTCAGCCGCGCGACCAGTTCCGCCTGATGGTCCGCGGAGGTGGTGGCGAGATCGAGGTGCACCCGGTTCTTCGTCGTCGTCTTGGCTTCCGGGACGGCGATGACGTCGACGCATACGCCGACCGGGTTCCGCCAGTCGAAGCCGTCGGGGAGGGCGGCGGTCGCGCCGGCTCCCTGGCTGGTGACGCGCCAGCCGAGCGCCTCCGCCCAGAACCGGCCGACCTTCGAGTCGTCGACGGCCTTGATGTTCACCTGGACGGGTAGCAGCGCCATGCCGGTGATCCTATGCACCCGCCCCGCGGCGACATCCGTCCTCGTGACACGGCGCACTATTGCAAGCAGGTGCTTGCAATAGTTAGCGGAGGTGTAGCAAGGTGGAGGCATGGCATCGCTCAACGTCGGCAATCTCGGTGACTACCTGCGCGAGCAGCGGCGAAACGCCCAGCTCTCGCTCCGGCAGCTCGCCGATGCCGCCGGGGTGTCCAATCCGTATCTGAGCCAGATCGAGCGCGGGCTGCGCAAGCCGAGCGCGGAGGTGCTGCAGCAGGTCGCCAAGGCGCTGCGGATCTCCGCCGAGACGCTGTACGTGCGGGCCGGGATTCTCGACGCCGAACGCGACCGGGACGAGGTGGAGACGCGTGCCGTCATCCTCGCCGATCCCACGCTGAACGAGCGGCAGAAGCAGGTGCTCCTGCAGATCTACGAGTCCTTTCGCAAGGAGAACGGATTCGGGATCGACACCTCGGGCGAGGAGAGCACGGATGCGGACCTCGCGAGCGGAGCCGCCGCCGTGCGCGGCACCCGCACGGCCGACGGCGACGAAGCCGGTGCCGGCACAGATCCGCGACAGACGGCCAGTTGAACCGGACCAGGGCGCCGGCCGCCCTGCCGCGGACCACAAAACCCTCAGCCGAACGTGAATCCGGGAGGACCATCACCATGGCCATCACCGACGACCTGCGCAAGACCCTCAGCGACCCGACTCCGCTCTACTTCGCCGCCGGTACCGCCGACCTGGCCCTCCAGCAGGCCAAGAAGGTGCCCGCCCTGGTCGAGCAGCTGCGCACCGAGGCCCCGGCCCGTATCGAGGCCGTGCGCAACACCGACCCGAAGGCGGTGCAGGAGAAGGCCACGGCTCGGGCCAAGGAGGCGCAGGAGAGCTTCCAGACCAAGGTCACCGAGTTCTTCGGCGCCATCGACGGCGACCTGAAGAAGCTCGGCGAGTCCGCCCAGGACCTGGCCCTGCGCGGTGTGGGTGTCGCCGCCGAGTACGCCGTGAAGGCCCGCGAGACCTACGAGAAGGTCGCCGAGCACGGTGAGCTGACCGTGCGCACCTGGCGCGGCGAGGCCGCCGAGGAGATCGAGGACCTGGCCGTCGCCGTCGAGCCGAAGGGTGAGCCGACGCTGTCCAAGCCCGCCGTGGCGGAGCCCGTCACGCCGGCCGACGTCAAGCCCGTCGCGGACAGGAAGCCCGCCGCGAAGAAGGCGCCGGCGGCCCGCAAGGCCACCCCCGCCAAGAAGACCCCGCCGCCCGCGAAGTGACCGACGGCGTGTGCACGGGCCGGGCACCCCTGGGGTGTCCGGCCCGTTCTACGGGTACGGTGGCCGCGTAGGAATCGGGAGAGAGCGGGCGGTGGCAGCATGCTGATGTTGGGCTTCGCGGGGTTCTTGGGACTGCTGAAGATCGTCCTGATGGCCCTCGCCGCGTTCGGGCTGTTCGACGCCGCGTTCCGGCGCGAGGACGCCTTCCGCGCGGCCGACAAGCAGAACAAGGTGTTCTGGCTGATCATCCTGGCCCTGGCGCTCGTGGTGAGCTACCTGTTCTCGATCCTGTCCATCCTGCCGATCGCCGGCGTGGTGGCGAGCATCGTCTACATCGTCGACGTACGTCCCGCGCTGCGGCAGGTCTCCGGCGGCAGCGGCTGGGGCCGCCGCCGCGGCAGCAGCAGCGACGGTCCGTACGGCCCGTACAACGGCGGCCGCTGACCCCGGACGTCGTCCGCCGACCTCCCGGACCACGCCGCCAGGCCGTACGAACGACGGGGAACCGAGCCCCTGGCAGAGCCACGCCACGACACCCGACCCCGCGGATCCACCGCCCCGCGCCGACGGGGTCCCGTTCGGGCCGGTGGCGGACGACCGGCGTCAGGCCGTACAGCGGGGCCCGCTGGGTCCGGAAGGCAGCGGAGCCCGGCGGCGAGCGCCAGGTCACGCGGGCCCACCGCCCCGCGTCGGCCGGATCCCGTTCGGCGGGTGGCGGACGACCGGCGTCAGGCCGTACAGCAGGGGCCCGCTGGGCCCGGAACGCAGCAGCGGGGGTCCGATGCGGCCCGGAAGGCGGCAGAGCCGGGCGGCGAGCGCTAGGGCACACGGCTGGCGTGGGACCGCTGCCCCGCGTCGGCCGGGCCCCGTTCGGGCCGGTGCCGGACGACCGGCCGTCAGGCCGTGCACGCGGGGCCCGCTGGGCCCGGAAGGCGGCGGAGCCCGGCGGCGAGCGCTACGGCACCCCGGCCCCGTGGGTCCACCGCCCCGCGTCGGCCGGGTCCCGTTCGGGCCGGTGGCGGACGATCGCCGTCAGGCCGTGCACGCGGGGGCCCGCTGGGCCCGGAACGCCGTTGAGCCCAGCGGCGAGGGCTACGGCACGCGGTCCAGCAGGACCACCGCCACGTCGTCCGTGAGTTCGCCGCCGTTGAGGTCGCGGACCTCGCTGACCGCGGAGCGCAGCAGGTCCTCGCCGGTCAGGCCCCGCTCCAGCTGGCGGCGGACCATCGCCACCATGCCGTCCTGACCGAGGCGTTCCCCGCCCTTGCCGACCCGGCCCTCGATCAGGCCGTCCGTGTAGAGCATCAGGCTCCACTCGGCGCCCAGCTCCACCTGCATCCGCGGCCAGCGGGCGCCGGGCAGCAGGCCGAGCGCGGGACCGTTGTTGTCCTGCGGCAGCAGTTCCGCGGGCCGTCCGGGGCGGGCGATCAGCGGGGAGGGGTGACCGGCCAGGCACAGGCCGGCGCGGCGGCCGTCGGGGGAGAGGTCCACCGTGCACAGCGTCGCGAAGATCTCGTCGTCCGCGCGCTCGTGCTCCAGCACCTGCTGCAGCGTGTTCAGCAGTTCGTCCCCGCACAGTCCGGCCAGCGTCAGCGCCCGCCAGGCGATGCGCAGCTCCACGCCGAGCGCCGCCTCGTCCGGGCCGTGACCGCAGACGTCGCCGATCATGGCGTGCACGGTGCCGTCGGGTGTGCGTACGCAGTCGTAGAAGTCGCCGCCGAGCAGGGCACGCGAGCGGCCCGGCCGGTAGCGGGCGGCGAAACGGAGCGAGGAGCCCTCCAGCAGAGGCGTGGGCAGCAGGCCCCGCTCCAGCCGGCGGTTCTCCTGGGCGCGCACCCGGCCCTCGGCCAGCCGCCGCTCGGCCGTGTCCGACCGCTTGCGCTCGACGGCGTAGCGGATGGCGCGGCTGAGCAGCCGGCCGTCCAGTTCGTCCCGGAAGAGGTAGTCCTGGGCGCCGACGCGCACGGCCTCGGCGCCGCGTTCGGAGTCGCCGGAGGCGGTGAGCGCGAGCACGGCGTGCCGGGGCGCGAGTTCGAGCACGTGCCTCAGTACGGCGAGCTCGTCCCCGCCGCCACTGCCGCCGGGGGCGGGCAGCGCGAGGTCCAGCAGGATGCAGTTGACGTCGTCGGTGAGCAGCCGCTCGGCCTCGGTGAGGTTGCGGGCGGTGCGCACACGGATCGGCTTGCCGGCCGAGTCGAGCAGCTCCGGCACGAGCGGCGAGCCGGCGGGGTCGTCCTCGATCAGCAGCAGGGTGAGAGCGGCGTCGGCCGCGGTGGTGTGGGTGGCGGCCGCGTCGCGGTCGGCCTCGTCCTTGTGGGGGCCGCCGGCGGCGCGGGCGGCGGTGGGCGCCTGACCACTCTCCGCGGCCGGGATCGCTCGCTGCCGCGGTATGGGTGCGGGCATCGTCCTGGGTTCCTTCCCTCCCCCCGAGGGCGTGGCGGGGCGAGGGACCTCGACCCACCCGGTGGGGACCATAGCGGTACTCGCCACCGCAACGGAATGGTGTGGACCGGACCGCCCGGCAGGCAGCCGGTGTCATATGCCGTCGTACCCACCGCAGTTGGACAGGGGGGCGGCGGGGCGGGAATGACGAAGCTCACGTCCTGCCGGGGTTTGCACCGCTGTTGGGCGTGTACTGGGTCACATGGCGTGCATCACGCCAGTACTGGGCAATACGGAAGCTTCCGGACATCTGCCTCACGCGTCCGGCCGTACCACCCCGAGTATCGGCATCGACCCGGCCCCCGTGAGCGTCACCGTCCGTCCAGGGCGTGGGGCGTGGATGATGGCGCCGTCGCCCACGTACATCGCCACATGGCTGGCGTCCTTGAAGTAGATGATCAGGTCGCCGGGCCGCATGTCCTCGACGTCGACGTGCTTGAGCTGCTTCCACTGCTCCTGCGAGGTGCGCGGGATGGGGTGCCCGGCGCTCGCCCAGGCCTGCGAGGTCAGGCCCGAGCAGTCGAACGAGCGGGGGCCCTCGGCGCCCCACACGTAGGGCTTGCCCATCTGGTGCGTCGCGAACGCGACCGCCTTCTTGCCCTGCCCCGACGCCTTGCCCTTGATCTCGTCGAGGACGCCGGTGTCCAGCCAGGCCGTCTGTGCCTTCGCCGCGGCCTGCTGCTCCAGTTGGGCGAGCTTCTCCTTCTGTTTCTTCGCCAGCCGGTTCTCGAGCTTCTCGGCGGCCGCGATCTGCTGCTTGATCCTCTTCTTGGCGGCGGCCTTGGCCTTGCGGTTCGCCTCCAGCTTGTCCCACTGGGTGGAGGCGTCCTTCGCGTAACTCTTCAAGTCGGTCTGGGTGCGGGTCATTTCCGCGATCAGGTCCTTGGCGGCCCGTTGGCCCTGGAGCACCCGCCCGGCCCCCTCCAGGAACTGCTCCGGGTCGTCGCTCAGCACCAGCTTGGCCGCGTCCGGCAGTCCGCCGCCGCGGTACTGGGCGCGGGCGGCGGCTCCCGCGCGGTCCTTCAGCGTGTCCAGCTTCTTCTGGCCCGCGACGATCTTCTTCGCCAGCTCGACGATCTCGGCGGACTGCTTGTCGGCCTTCTCCTCGGCGGCGTTGTACTCGTCGGTGGCCACCGCCGCGTCGTGGTAGAGGTCGTCGAGTTTCTCGCGGACCTTCTCCAGGTCCTTGTCCGGCGGGAGGGCCGGTGGGGCGCCGCGGGACGCGCTGGGGGAGGCCGCGGGCGTCGGCCTGGGACTGGCGAAGGCCGTGCCCGGCGCCGACAGTACGGTGACCGCGCAGACCACGGTCACGGCAGCCGCGAGCAGACCACGCTTGCCCGTGCCCATACCGGTGCCCCCAAACTGATTAACCGTCAGTAACTTGGTGCCTGGGGGATCGTGCCACGGCGCGGCGCAAAACGACAGGGTCCGCGCCCGGTGAGTCCCTCCCCGCCACCCCTTCCAGGCATGACGATGCCGCCGTCTTTGTGACGTACGACTCACGGAGACCGTTCCCGGGGGCGGCGACCGCCTGATGGCCTACGGGTGGCCGGGGCGACTCAGCCCCGTGGCGCCAACGCCTCCCACGCCACGGTCACTTCCCCCTGCCGCCACCTGACCGGCGAGTCCGTCACCGGCCAGTCGGCCGTCAGGTCCCGCACCGAGCGGGCCCAGCGCTGGCGGGCCCCGTAGGAGGCGTAGGGCGCGGCGGCGGCCCAGGCGCGGTCGAAGTCACGCAGGAAGGAGTGCACCGGCTCGCCCGGCACATTGCGGTGGATGAGCGCCTTCGGCAGCCGCTCGGCCAGGTCCGACGGGCGTTGCAGGGACCCCAGCCGGGTCGCGAAGGTGACCGTCCGCGGCCCCTCCGGGCCGAGCGCGACCCACACGTGCCGCCGCCCGATCTCGTCGCAGGTCCCCTCCACCAGCAGCCCGCCCCGTGCGTGCCCGTCCGCCGGGGCGAGCCGCGCGCACAGCCGCTGCCAGACGCCCGGCACCTCGTCCTCGTCGTACTGTCTGAGCACGTTCGCGGCCCGGATGAGCTGGGGCCGGCCGGGGACGGGCACCTCGAAGCCGCCGTGCCGGAAGGTCAGTCCCTCCCGCTCGTAGGGCTTGGCCGCCGCGACCCGGGCGGGCTCGATCTCGATGCCGACGACACGCGCGCGTGGCGCCGCCGTGCGCAGCCGGGTGAGCAGTTCGACCGCCGTCCAGGGCGCGGCCCCGTACCCGAGGTCGACGGCGACCGGGTCGGCCGCCCGGCGCAGCGCGGCGCCGTGCGTGGCCGCGATCCAGCGGTCCATGCGGCGCAGCCGGTTGGGGTTCGTCGTCCCGCGCGTCACCGTTCCCACGACGGGGGTCCCCCCGCCCGGGCGACGCCGAGGGTGGGGGAGGGCGGCCACACGGATTGTCATGCGTACGAGGGTAAGCGTGACGGGGTAGGCGGATTCCGACCGTGGTGTACGCAGTCCAGTCTCGAACGGTTGATCGAGCCTGGGCAATGATTGGGCAAAGCCGCATGGCCGGGAAATGGAGTGGGGCCGTTCGCTGTTGCATCCCCTGGGAGGGTGCGGCGCGTCCTCCGACCGGCATGCCCGCAGCAAGGAGGAACGCCACGTGAGCCAGTACGTCAGCAGGCTCGGGCGTCGCTCTCCGGCGGCTCCCTCGCGGCTCAGGCTGCACCGCAGGCCCCGCCGTGTCGCCATGCTCTCCGTGCACACCTCACCGCTCCACCAGCCCGGCACCGGCGACGCCGGCGGCATGAACGTCTACATCGTGGAGCTGGCACAACGCCTCGCCGCGATCAACATCGAGGTGGAGATCTTCACCCGCTCGACCTCCGGAGGCCTCCCGCCCAGCGTCGAACTGGCCCCGGGCGTCCTCGTCCGGCACGTCGACGCGGGCCCCTACGAAGGTCTCGCCAAGGAGGACCTCCCGGCCCAGCTGTGTGCCTTCACGCACGGCGTCATGCAGGCCTGGGCCGGCCACCGCCCCGGCCACTACGACCTGGTGCACTCCCACTACTGGCTCTCCGGGCACGTCGGCTGGCTCGCCGCCCAGCGCTGGGGCGTCCCCCTGGTGCACGCCATGCACACCATGGCCAAGGTCAAGAACGCCAACCTGGCCGACGGCGACACCCCCGAACCGCCCGCCCGGGTCATCGGCGAGACGCAGATCGTGGCCGCCGCCGACCGGCTGATAGCCAACACCGCGGAGGAGGCCGACGAACTCGTCCGGCACTACGCGGCCGACCCCGGCAAGGTCGCCGTGGTCCACCCCGGGGTGAACCTCGACCGCTTCCGCCCGGCCGACGGCCGAGCCGCCGCCCGCGCCCGCCTGGACCTCCCGCAGGACGCCCTGATCCCCGTCTTCGCCGGCCGCATCCAGCCCCTCAAGGCCCCCGACATCCTCCTGCGGGCCGTCGCCGTCCTCCTCGACGAGCGGCCCGAGCTGCGCTCCCGCATCGTCGTGCCCATAGTCGGTGGCCCCAGCGGCAGCGGCCTCGCCAAGCCGGAAGGCCTGCAGAAGCTCGCCGCGCGGCTGGGCATCGCCGATGTCGTACGGTTCCGCCCGCCCGTCGGGCAGGAGCAGCTCGCCGACTGGTTCCGGGCCGCGTCCGTGCTGGTCATGCCGTCCTACAGCGAGTCCTTCGGCCTGGTGGCGATAGAGGCGCAGGCGGCCGGGACCCCGGTGCTCGCGGCGGCGGTCGGCGGACTGCCGGTGGCCGTACGGCACGAGGAGACCGGATTCCTCGTACAGGGCCATGAACCGGCCGACTACGCGCGCGTGCTCGGCCGGTTCGCCGACGCCCCGGAGCTCGCGGCCCGCATGGGCGCGGCCGCGGCACATCACGCGCGATGTTTCGGCTGGGACGCCTCGGCCGCCGCCACCGCCGACGTGTACACGGCCGCGACGCAGTCCCACCGTCGTCGCGTACGCTCCCACCATGGGTGATGCGCAGAAGGCGGCCACGCAGGTCATCGAGGGTTTCCTGAAGGACGCCGAGCTGGAATGGGAGAGCCCCGGGCCCGGCAACTACGTCGTCAAGCTCCCCGGCACCCGCAAGCTGTCGACGACCGTCTCCCTCCTCGTCGGCCGCCACTCCCTCTCCCTGAACGCCTTCGTCATCCGCCACCCGGACGAGAACGAGGCCGCCGTCCACCGCTGGCTCCTGGAGCGCAACCTCAAGCTGTACGGCATCGGTTACGCCGTCGACCAGCTCGGCGACGTCTACGTCACCGCCCGGCTGCCCCTCGCCGCCGTCACCGCCGACGAGGTCGACCGCCTGCTCGGCCAGGTCCTCGAGGCCGCCGACGGCAGCTTCAACACGCTCCTGGAGCTCGGCTTCGCCTCCGCGATCCGCAGGGAGTACGCGTGGCGGGTGTCCCGCGGCGAGTCGACGCGCAACCTGGACGCCTTCGCGCACCTGACACAACGCTCGGCCGAGTGACCGCGGCCCCGTCCTGCGGCCTGTCCGACACCCCCTAGGACGGGTCCGGCTCGGGCGTCGTGCCGCCGCTCGGCTCGGGTGTCGCGCCGCCGCTCTTGTCCAGCTCGTCGGCGAACGCCCGCAGGGCGTCGGCCAGTTCCTTCTTGGTCGGCAACTGGTCGACCTTCTTGTCGAGTTCCGTGATGCGCCGGTTCAGCTCGTTCAGATCGCCCGGAGGGGTGGACGCTCCCCCGCCGTCGGAGGGCTCGGGGGACGGGACCGGGTCGTCGGGTGAGGTGGACGTCGGATACGGATCGGTGCCGCCGGTGACGCCCACGGTGCCTCCCTCGGAGGGATCCCCGCCGGGCGTGTCCCCGGAGCCCGAGTCCGAGTCCGAGGGGACGGTGCTCGTGACCCGCTGCCGGGGGCCGGAGTCGTCGCCCGACGACGCGGCCAGGGCCACGCCGACGCTGAGGGCGACCAGGGCCGCGGCACCCGCGACGGCGGTAGCGAGACGCCGGAGCGGCAACGAGCGGGTCTTCGGCGAGTGGGTCTTCATGGATGGATCGCGAGGAGTCTGAGGTTCCTGTGCTTTCTGGGTGTCATCCATGGCGGGGACGCTAGCGGGCACGAATCGCCGGACGGAGGCCTTCCGCTGATTTGCCGACCCGAAGTTCAAGTAGGTGAACTCAAGGTCGGCAGGTTGATGCGTGCAGGACCACTTCCCTGGAGACGATGACGATGGCATGCTCGCGGCCGACGCAATCATGAACGACGTTCATATGGATGAATGTGAAGGGGTGGCTGGACATGAACCACGGGCACGTCAGCAGACGCACACTCCTCGCCGGTGCCACCGCCGTGGCCCTCACCGCGACGACCGGCACGGCGGCAGCCACGACGAGGGAAGTCCCCACCCTGTGGAAGGAGTTCACCCGCACCCCCTTCACCCACCCCCAGATCCCCTACATCGGCCGCGCCGGCTACCGCGCCGGAGCGGCGTGCTTCCCCCGCCACCGCGTCGTCGCCGACGTCACCCGCTTCGGCGCCGTACCCGACGGCACCACCGACTGCGCCCCCTCGATCAACCGTGCCATCGCTGCCGCCGGAAGGGCCGGCGGTGGCACGGTCACCATCCCGCCCGGCACCTTCCGCATCGACGGCCTGATCCACATCGGCTACGACAACGTCGTGCTGCGCGGTGCCGGAAGCTCACGCACCACGCTGTACGCCACCAAGAACCTCACCGAACTGATCGGCGTCTACGGCTCCCGCTACGGCGGCACCAAGTCGTCCTGGTCATGGGCGGGCGGCCTCATCTGGCTCGCCCCGAAAGCCCGCTGGGACTCCCTGGTCACCGCCATCAAGGCGCAGGCCTGGCCCTTCGAGGGCTGGACCGGGAACAAGCGGGACGAGTGGACGACCCTCACCCCCGTCCGGCCCGCCCGCCAGGGCGACTGGACGGTCACCGTCGCCGACGCCTCCCGGCTGTACCCCGGCCGCCTGGTCCTGCTGCGCATCGCCGACGACACCTCCCACACCCTGCTGCAGCACATGGCGGGCGGCGGTCCGGGCCCCGCCGCCTACTACTGGGACGACAAGACCAAGCTGCTGTCCTACGTCCCCTACGAGTGGCCCGTCCGCATCACCCACGTCCACGGCAACCGGGTCACCCTGGAACGCCCGCTCCCGGTGGACCTGCGACCCGAGTGGAACCCGCAGTTCACCACGCACGTGAAGGAGCTGACCGGCGCGGGAGTCGAGGGCCTCACCCTGGAGGTGATGGAGACCCCGCAGGCCCCGCACCTCCTCGACAAGGGCTACAACGGCGTCGTCCTCCAGTGCACGTACGACTGCTGGGTGGACGACGTCACCGTGCGCAACGTCGACAACGGCTTCGGACTGGTCGCCGCCTCCTCCTGCACCCTGCGCCGCACCCGGGTCGGCGGCCGGGGCGAACACCACCCGTACTTCTGCCGCGAGGGCTCCCACGACAACCTCATCGAGGACTTCACCCTCGAACAGCGCACGGTCCCCGCCCGCCCGGACACCCAGCTCCACGGCATCAACGTCGAGGGCCTGTCCTCCTACAACGTCTGGTCGCACGGCGACATGCGGATGGGCACCTTCGACTCCCACCGCGGCCTGCCCTTCGCCAACGTCCGTACCGACATCACCGTCGACAACAACGGCCGCCACGGCGGCGACGCCAACGCCGGACCCCTGTTCGGCGCCCGCTTCACCCACTGGAACATCCGCGTCACCAACCACCGCGCCGGCCTGATGAAGATCGACGGCCTCGCCCCCTACAGCGCCACCGTCGGCGTCGACGAGTGCACCGAGTTCGACCAGATCGACGTACCCGACTTCACCGGCGACCTGCACAGCCGCCTGGAGCTGTACCCCACGACCGACACCGTCCGCCCCCGCAACCTGTACGAGGCTCAGCGCGCCCTGCGCCGGTAGCGCCCCGGCGTCACGCCCACCAGCTTCCTGAAATGCCGGGTGAGGTGTGCCTGGTCGTAGAACCCGGCCACCGCCGCCACCTCACCCGGCGGCAGCCCGTCCAGCAGCAGCCGGCGGGCCCGCTCGACCCGGCGGGACATCAGGTACTGGTGCGGCGCGATGCCGTACGCCCCGCTGAACGCCCGCACCAGATGCGCGGGGTGGGCGTGCAACAGCCCCGCCGCCTGCTCCAGCGAGACCCCCTCGACGACCCGGGCGTCGAGCAACTCCCGCAGCTCACGGGCGAGTCCCGGCCACCGGACGGCCCGCGGCACCTCGCTCCCGCGCCGCAGATGGTCGTGCAGCCGCTCCCCGACGAGGGTCAGCCTGCTCTCCGCCTCCAACTCGTCACCGGGCCGCGCGAGGGCGGAGTGCAACTGCCCTACCCGCAGCCGCAGTACCGGATCCCTGAGATCGGGCCCGTCCACGGCGGCCCCGATCAGTTCCTCGCCCAGCCGGCTGCTGTCCAGGTACACCACCCGCTTGCGGAAGCCGCCGGGAGTCGCCGGGGAGCCGTTGTGCGGCACGTGCGGCGGGAGCAGGGTGACCGTGTCGTGCGGGGTGCCGTGCTCGTGCCGCTCCAGGTCGTACCGTACGGCCCCGTCGTCGACGATGAGCAGCGTCCACGCGTCGTGGACGTGCATCGGGTAGGCGTACTCGGTGAAACGGGCGTGGAAGACCTCGGTGACACCCGGGACACGGGGCCGCCACGCGCTGACTTCCTGCCGGGCGGTCATGCAAAGAACGTACAAGACGGCCCCGGACGACGGTCGGCAGTCTCATCCCATGAGCACCGAACCCATGGGCACCGAACCCATCAGCACCGAACCCGTCCGCTTCGACACCAAGATCGCCGTACTGCTGCGCGAGGACCTGGAAACCTGGCAGCGTCTCAACGTCACCTCCTTCCTGGTCAGCGGCCTGGGCACGACGGTCCCCGAGGTGGTCGGGGAGCCGTACGAGGACGCCGACGGGGTGCCGTACCTGCCGATGTTCCGCCAGCCGGTGCTGGTCTTCGAGGCCACGAAGGAAACGCTGACCGCGGCGCACGGACGGGCACTGTCCCGGGCCCTGCCCCGAGCCCTGTTCACCTCGGACCTCTTCACCACCGGCAACGACCGCGACAACCGCGCGGCCGTACGGCGGGTGGGGACGGGCGCCCTGGACCTGGTGGGGCTGGCGGTGTACGGGCCGAGGAACGCGGTGGACAAGGTGGTGAAGGGAGCGCGGCTGCATCCGTGAGGGCCGGGGCGAAGGGGCACTCAGGCGGCGCGCACCTCGGGCTCGGCGCCCGCCGCGGCCGGGTCGGTCTGCCGCTCGGTGTGCTCCGGAAGGCGCCGCATGAGCAGCCCGTACCCGAGCGCCGCGACCGTCCCGACCACCGCGCACATCCCCCACAGCCATGCGGCGCCGAACCGGTCGATGACGAAACCGGACATCAGCGGGGCGACCAGCGCGGCCACCGACCAGGACAGGGTGTACATGCCCTGGTAGCGGCCACGCCCGTGCACGGGCGAGAGCCGCACCACCAGCCCCGTCTGCACGGGCGCGTTGACGATCTCGGCCAGCGTCCAGACGCAGACGGTGAGGACGTAGACACCGACCGACCCGGCGAAGGCGGTGAGCCCGAAGCCGTACCCGGCGAGGAGTGAGGAGACGACGAGGAGGGTGCGCGGGTCCCGGTGCTCGATGAACCGCGTGACGGGGATCTGCAGCGCGACGATCAGCACACCGTTGACGGCGATCGCCATGCCGTAGTCCGAGGGCGAGAACCCGGCCGACCCCATCGCCACCGGCAGGCCGACCGCGCCCTGCTGGAAGACCAGCGCGACGAGGAAGGACAGCCCCACGACGGCCATGTACCGCCCGTCGCGCAGCACGGTCCCGAGGCTTGTGCCGGCCCTGCTCTCCTTGGCGGCGGGCGCGGGCCGCGACTCGGGCAGCCGGGCGAAGACGACGATCGCGCATACCAGGGTCATCCCCGCCTCGATGAGGAAGCCCGCCCGGTAGCTGACCTCGGCGATGAAACCGGCGGCCATGGAGGAGACGGCGAACCCCAGGTTGATCGCCCAGTAGTTGAGCGAGAAGGCCCGGACGCGGTCCTCCGGCCGGACGATGTCGGCCATCATGGCCTGCACGGCGGGCCGGGACGCGTTGGACGCCATGCCGACGAAGAAGGCGACGCCGGCGATGGCGACGGGATCGCTCACGAAGCCCAGCAGCGCCACGGACCCGGCCGTGGACACCTGGGCGACGAGCATCGTCGGCCGCCGCCCGAACCGGTCGGCCATCACTCCCGCGCCGATCGAGGAGACGACCCCGCCGAGCCCGTGCAGAGAGGCGACCAGACCGGCGTACGACGCGGAGTACCCCCGGTCGATGGTCAGGTACAACGCCATGAACGTCGCCACGAACGCCCCGAGCCGGTTGACCAGGGTGCTGGTCCACAGCCACCAGAACTCTCGGGGGAGACCGGAGACGGTCTCGCGGGCGGCGCGTCTGAGGCCGGCGGTGGCAACGGGCATGGCTCGGATCCCCCAGATGTAAGCAGCTCAGTACGTGAACACAACTTACAAGCGGGTGGAACGCGGGAGCCACCCATTAACGGACGCCGTCGGCTGCCCACCTGGTCGTCCGCCCGGCTGTCCGCCTTCCGGGCGGGCCACGCATGCGCCCGAATGCGTGGATTACGCTCTGGGACATGGCCGACGCACCGTACAAGCTGATCCTCCTCCGCCACGGCGAGAGCGAGTGGAACGCGAAGAACCTGTTCACCGGCTGGGTGGACGTCAACCTCAACGAGAAGGGCGAGAAGGAGGCAGTCCGCGGTGGCGAGCTCCTGAAGGACGCCGACCTTCTCCCCGACGTGGTCCACACCTCCCTTCAGAAGCGCGCGATCCGCACCGCGCAGCTGGCCCTGGAGGCCGCCGACCGCCACTGGATCCCCGTCCACCGTTCCTGGCGCCTGAACGAGCGCCACTACGGCGCCCTGCAGGGCAAGGACAAGGCGCAGACCCTCGCCGAGTTCGGCGAGGAGCAGTTCATGCTGTGGCGCCGCTCCTACGACACCCCGCCGCCGCCGCTCGAGGACGGCACGGAGTTCTCCCAGTCGGACGACCCCCGCTACGCGACGATCCCCCCGGAGCTCCGCCCGAAGACGGAGTGCCTGAAGGACGTCGTCATCCGCATGCTCCCTTACTGGTACGACGGCATCGTCCCCGACCTCCTGGCCGGCCGCACGGTCCTGATCGCCGCCCACGGCAACAGCCTCCGCGCCCTGGTCAAGCACCTCGACGGCATCTCCGACGCCGACATCGCGGGCCTGAACATCCCGACGGGCATCCCCCTGTACTACGAGCTCACCCCCGACTTCAAGCCGGTCACCCCCGGCGGCAAGTACCTCGACCCGGAGGCGGCCGCGGCAGCCATCGAGGCGGTCAAGAACCAGGGCAAGAAGAAGTAAGCGGCACGGATAAGCCCCCTACCTGAGGTTTCTTCTCTGGTAGGGGGCTTCGCATTGTCCGTGGGCCCTCTCTTGGAAAGTGCCGGTCAAGTGACCCAAGGAGCCCCGGTACCCGGATGCAAGTCTGTTCGGCGCATCGTAGGGTGGTGGTAGGAACCATGCCGACCGGCAGACGAAAATAGTTCATCCGTGATTCCACTATCGTGTCGGAAGTCACTATGCCTGGACGCGCATTCTCCCTTGCCGCGGTAATTGCTCTGACCTTCGCGGCCGGCTTCTCCTTGTCTCAAGCTGCTACGCCGGCATCCATGTCGGAGAGTTCCTTTGCCTCGACAGCAGAGGGAGTGGACCCGGCCGTGCTCCATCCGATGTCGGAGCAGGCCTTCGATGCCGCCTGCAAAGAGCAGGGCTATGCCCGGGGCGTGACTTCCATCGGGAGCGATGCGTACTCCATACGTTGCGTCAACGAAGACGGCAGCCTGCAGACTTTCCGGCCGCGTGAAGAGATCCATAACTTTGTGGCACAGGCTTGTCAAGACACCTATCCCGACATACGGGTGACTGATCGGCTGGCCACCATGGCTGGCACCTACACGGCTTGGCAATGTGCGGATTACGGTTCGTATGCCGGGGTTCCGGACCTCAAAGGGTGGTGTGAGTCCAAGGGGCTTGAACTCGTCACGAGTTCCAACTATCGATACCCGGCCTACAGGTGGTTCTGTGCGAACTCGTCCAGGACGAGAGTCGATGGAATCCCCATGGACGAAGTCTGCCAATGGCAATTCGGTGAGTCCGCGCTCGACCGTGTCTTCAACGTGTACGGGAAGGCTGTCGAGGACGCGTGGGACTGTTTCTACACTGACTGAGGTCTCAGACCTGTTGGCCAGAGGCTCCTGCCCGCGGGCTCTCCGCAGGCAGGGGGTTCAGTGCTGCCCTTGAGCCGTCACCGGACTCTGGTCATCCCTGTCGGCGATTCCTGAAAACTGACCCCCGAGCAGTCCGCGAATCTTGACCCCTCCTGACTCTTGGAGGGTGCTGAAGGTGGAGGACTGGGCAGAGATACGCCGGCTTCATAGGGCGGAGGGGATGCCCATCAAGGAGATCGCTCGGCGGCTGGGGGTGGCCCGGAACACGGTGCGGGCCGCAATTGAACTCGGATCGGCCGCCGAAGTACGAACGCGAGCCCCGGGGCCAGGTCGCGGACGCCTACGAGTCCCAGATGCGGGCCTTGCTGCAGGAATGGCTACGGATGCCCGCCCCCGTGATCGCCGACCGGATCGGCTGGCCGTACTCGCTGCCGCCGCTGCGCAAGCGGCTCGCGCTGATCCGGCCTGAGTACGTGGGCATCGACCCGGTCGATCGCGTCACTTACGAACCCGGGCAGGTCGCCCAGTGCGACTTGTGGTTCCCGGAGACGAAGGTGCAGGTCGGGGCCGGTCAGCAGCGGGTCCTGCCGGTGTTGGTCATGACGCTCGGGTTCTCCCGCTTCATGACCGCGGTGATGATCCCGTCCCGGCAGGCCGGCGACATTCTGTCGGGCATGTGGTCCCTGATCCACGGCATCGGCCGCGTCACGAAGACGCTGGTCTGGGACCGGGAGGCCGCGATCGGCGGGACTGGGAAGGTCACCGCCCCGGCGGCGGCCTTCGCCGGCACCCTGGCCACGCAGATCAAGCTCGCCCCGCCACGGGATCCCGAGTTCAAAGGCCTGGTCGAGCGCAACAACCAGTACCTGGAGACCTCGTTCCTGCCCGGGCGCCAGTTCACCTCACCAGCGGACTTCAACCAGCAGCTGGTCGACTGGCTCGTTCGCGCGAACGCGCGGACTGTCCGGGCGATCCAGGGCCGCCCGGTCGACCTGCTGGAGACCGACCACCTGGCGATGGTCCCCTGCCGCCCGTGGTCCCGCCGATCGGGCTGAGCCATCGGATCCGACTGGGACGGGACTACTACGTCCGCGTCGACACGGTCGATTACTCGGTCGACCCGCAGGTCATCGGCCGGTTCGTCGACGTCACCGCCTCACCGGCGACCGTGACCGTGTTCTGCGAGGGGAGGGTCGTCGCCCACCACAGCAGGTCCTGGGCCAAGCAGCAGGTCGTCACCGACCCGGTCCACGCGGCCACCGCCGCCAAGATGCGCGAGGCCCTCGCGCTGGACCGCAAACGACGCCAGGCGGCCACCCGTCACCACAGCGACGGACATGCCGTCGCCCTGCGGGCCCTGCCCGACTACGACGCGCTCTTCGGCGTCGACTTCAACCCGCCCAACACGAAAGCGAAGTGATACGTGACCACAACAACCAAGCCCAAGCCGGCCTCGGCGGGCTCACCGAAGGACGGCTTGCCGGCCATGCTCGCCTAGCTGACCCGGGTGCTGAAGATGCCCACCATCAGCGCCTTCTGGGAGGAGCTGGCCGATCGGGCCCGCGACCAGAACTGGTCCCACGAGGAGTATCTGGCTGCGTTGCTGCAGCGGCAGGTCGCCGACCGGGAGAGCAAGGGCACCACGATGCGGATCCGCACCGCCCACTTCCCGCAGGTCAAGACGCTGGAGGACTTCAACCTCGACCACCTGCCCTCGCTCCGTCGTGACGTCCTCGCGCACCTGGCGACGGGGACGTTCGTCGCGAAGGCGGAGAACGTGATCCTGCTCGGGCCACCCGGGATCGGGAAGACACACCTGGCCATCGGGCTCGGGGTCAAGGCCGCCCACGCGGGCTACTCGGTCCTGTTCGACACCGCCAGCAACTGGATCTCCCGCCTCGCCGAGACCCACCACTCCGGCCGGCTGGAGGCGGAGCTGAAGAAGATCCGCCGCTACAAATTGATCATTATCGACGAGGTGGGCTACATCCCGTTCGACCAGGACGCCGCGAACCTGTTCTTCCAGCTCATCGCCTCGCGCTACGAGCAGGGCTCCGTGATGGTCACCTCGAACCTGCCCTTCGGACGCTGGGGAGAGACCTTCTCGGACGACGTCGTCGCGGCCGCGATGATCGACCGCCTGGTCCACCACGCCGAGGTCCTCATGCTCACCGGCGACTCCTACCGGACCCGGGCCCGACGCGAGCTGCTGGCCAAAGACCGGGCCGGACGGGAGTAAGCCGTCACAGAGTCCACCAGCAATAAAGACGCAGGTCCGCGGCGCGAGCCCGCCTGGCCAGGCCGACCAGGGCCTCCAGGACCACCGCTGCCGTCGCCGCATCGAGTCCCACAACCCCACCGGCTGCAGACCAGGTCTCGGCCGCGGCCACAAGGTCATCCCCGGAGGCGGAGACCAGGACATCGCACAGCGTGTCCGACACGGTCAAGACGAACGGGCTGTCGACGTCCTCAGAGGACAACAGCTGTCCCACCCTCGGGCGCTGGCTTGCCTCCTCATAACTGCAGCCGGACATCACAGCCTCGACCTGGGCGATGGCATCGACCGGATCGATGTCCTTGAGGAAGATCACGTCCAGCCCTGCACGGACCGGTCCGCCAGCCTCGATCACCGCAACGGCGGACTCATCATCGGCGGCAGAGAAGTAGTCAGCGTCTGGCATGCCACGGATTCTGGCATCCGCCACTGACGATCAACGTCTCCGGACCTGGACCGGAGCCTCACACAACCGGGGGTCAATTTTCGGAGACTGCCAGAGGGTCACTTTTCGCGAAGCGTTGACACGCCGCACGAAGAGCTACGGATCGCAAGGTCGCGGCCACGCAGCCTCAAACGGGAGCGCCAAACAAGTGCACCCCAAGGAGCTAACGGTTCAACCCAGATCTGCACAGCCCCCCTGCAAGTGCTCCATAACCGGCGCTTGCGTATGGTCTCAGGCATGGCTCAGGACCGACCAGATATTCCAGCCGCTCTGAAGCGGGCCGTGCTTGTTGAGGCTGGCCACAGATGCGCCATCCCGACATGCCGGCAGACCCCCGTCGAACTAGCGCATATCACGCCCTGAGCAAAGGTCAAAAAACATACATTCGGTAATTTGATCGCGCTCTGCCCTACTTGTCACACGCGATACGACAGGGCGATATCGACTGATTGTCCATGAAGCGCCGCGAGCTTGTAAGCACGCACTTCGGCGGTCAGTCGGTCCATGACCGCTTGCTTCTCCAGAGCTGACCGCACCGGCAACCCAGCGACTGCACGCCGCTCGCGCGCCTTGCGCTTGGTTTCCTCCCAGCTCACGGTGCTCATTCATACTCCCTGGTTTCAAGATCGGTCAGATGCGTCCGGTACCGCTCCTCAGTCTGAGCATCCTGCCGGGTCGCCTGCTTCCTCGTTGAGCGACGTACGCAGGACCTGCGCGCCGCGCGGCCCTCCCCTGTCAGCTCACCAGCGTGCGCAACCCTCCTGCCAGGAGGAAGACGCCTACGATCCCGAAGCAGATCCGCATGCTGGTGAGGCTTCGCCAGGCTTTTCCGTACGGGGTGCGCACCGCGTCTGCCCAGTCCCAGACCCACACGTCGACACCGCGGTAACCGCACGCCACCGCCGTGCAGGCGCTGGTCGCGAGCAACAGGAGCAGACCGATCACTCCACGAATGATCAACGCCGTTCCCCTCCCTGATCCCTGAATCGGCGACCAGCGTCGCATCGCGGCATTGTCGCAGGTGGCGAGGGCGGGCACTGGGCGGTCCCCGATCCTGGCAGCCCTTGAACCAGGGGGCGAAGATGGTGGCGTGGACACGCAGAAGGTGACCTTACGGAAGATGACGCCGTCGGAGTACGCGGCGGCCACTGAGCATCGCGAGGCCGAGTCGGTCCGGGAGCTCAGCAAGCTCATGCCCGAGGGGTCGGCGCGAGAACGGGTTCGTCAGGGCACGGCCCGGTTTCTGCCGGACGGGCTCGACACGGCCGGTCATCATCTCGTGGTGGCGGAGGACGCATCGGGCGAGGTCGTGGGGAACGCGTGGATCGGTCCGGATCCCCGCCAGGCTTCGGGCACCGCTGGCTCGGCCTGGCTGTACGACATCCACGTATTCCCGGCGTTCCGGCGCCGCGGGTACGGATCCGCCCTCCTCTCCGCCGCTGAGGAGCTCGTTGCCCGTGAGGGGTGGACGTCCCTCGGCTTGAACGTCGCCGGGGACAATGAGGCAGCCATTGCCCTGTATCGCCGCAGTGGCTTCGACGTGTCCTCGATGTACCTGCGCAAGAGCGTGCAGCCGCGGTAACGAGAATGCGCGGCGCTCACGGCAGTCGCCGCTGTTCCAGCCCCTGCCCGCCGGCTCTCCGCAGGCAGGGGCTCGTCGTCGTCCGGGGCGTGTCAGGAGCGTCCGCCGCCGGCGGTGCGGTGGCCACGGCCGGGTCCGCCGGTGGATTCGCGGGTGTCGTCGCCCTGGGGGGTGGCGTGGTGGGTCAGGACCTTCATGATCTCCGAGGCCAGCACATCCGCCAGGGCGGGTGCGAGAGCGTCCGCGAGTGCGGTCGCGAGGGTCTGCGCGAACAGCATCCTTTCCAGTTCCGAGGAACCGGAGGGCGGTCGGGAAAGGGATGCCACGGCCGCTTCCATCAGGGCCCCTGCCAGTGGGTCCTTGGCATGCTTGAAATTGGTGCCGGTGTGCGGAATTCCGGACTCGTGCACCATTTCCTCGAAGACCTCGTCGATGAAGGCCTCCAGGGGATCCCGTTTCGATTCTCCACCGGACTCAGTTGCCATTGTGGTTCCTCAAGTCTTCGATTGCCGTACGGGGCCTGCCCTCCGATGTCGGCGATGGCGACAGTCGGAGGGCAGGAGGGCGCATTCCCTTTAGCGACGCATGAGTGCCGCGAGCAGGAGGGGGTGCTGGATCAGGGGTTCGTTGCGTTCCTGGCGGCGGTGCATGAGCGCGGCGAGGAGGAGCGGGTGCTGGATGATGGACTCTTCGCCCTGCTCCTCGCGGCGGTGCATGAGTGCGGCGAGCAGGAGGGGGTGCTGGATCAGGGGTTCGTTGCGTTCCTGGCGGCGGTGCATTAGCGCGGCGAGGAGGAGCGGGTGCTGGATGATGGACTCTTCGCCCTGCTCCTCGCGGCGGTGCATGAGGGCGGCGAGCAGGAGGGGGTGCTGGATCAGGGGTTCGTTGCGCTCCTCGCGGCGGTGCATTAGCGCGGCGAGGAGGAGCGGGTGCTCGATGACCGACTCCTCGCCGCGTTCCTCACGACGGGCCAGCAGGGTTGCCAGCAGGAGCGGGCCGAAAGCGGATTCCTCACCGAACTCTTCCTGGCCGGCCCCCGCCTTTTCCCGGGTGGGAGTCTCCGTCGTTGCCGTCATGGTTCCCTCTTTCTTCGACGCATGACTCGGCGGAGTGCTCGGCTCTCACAGGCTCCGCGCTCCGCCCTTCACCGTCATCGTCGGGGCGCGCCAAGCCGACCGCACTTCGATCATGACTTACTTGGATGCCGCATTGGCGGATTGCCGTAATCCGCGCACGTGTACGCAGGATTTCGGAATGCGCCGAACGAGGGAATGCGGCGGACCAAGCCCCGAGCCGGCTACGGCCGGCCCAGCGCCCGGTACTCCCAGCCCGCCGCGCGCCACTCGGCCGGGTCCAGGGCGTGCCGTCCGTCCACGATGCGCCGGTGGGCGACCACCGCGCCCATGGTTTCCGGGTCGATGAGCCGGAACTCGTTCCATTCGGTGAGCAGTACGACGACGTCGCTGCCCGCGGCGGCGGACAGGGCGTCGGTGCCGTAGGACAGCTCCGGGAAGCTGCGCCGGGCGTTGTCCGTCGCGGCCGGGTCGACGACGGTGACGTGGGCTCCCAGCCTGTGGAGCGTGCTGGCCACGTCGAGGGCGGGGGCGTCCCGGATGTCGTCGGAGTTGGGCTTGAACGCCGCCCCGAGGGCGGTCACCCGGATACCGCTCAGCTCACCGCCGGCCAGTTCGCGGACGAGGTCCACGGTCCGGGCGCGGCGGCGCCGGTTGATGGCGTCGACCTCGCGGAGGAAGGAGACGGCCTGGCCGACACCGAGTTCCTCGGCGCGGTGGGCGAACGCCCGGATGTCCTTGGGCAGACAGCCACCGCCGAAGCCCAGACCGGGCTGGAGGAAACGGCCGCCGATCCGGTCGTCGTAGGCCAGCGCCTCGGCGAGGCCGGTGACATCGGCGCCGGCCACCTCGCAGACCTCGGCCATCGCGTTGATGTACGAGATCTTCGTCGCGAGGAAGGAGTTGGCGGCCACCTTGACCAGTTCGGCGGTCGCCAGATCGGTGACGACGACCGGTGTTCCGCGCTCGATGACCGGGGCGAAGGCGGCACGCAGCCGCTCCTCGGCCCAGGGCGAGGAGACGCCGAAGACCAGCCGGTCGGGGCGCAGCGTGTCGTCCACGGCGCGGCTCTCGCGGAGGAACTCCGGGTTCCAGGCGACCTCCACCTGGTCCCCGGCCGGGGCGGTGCGCTGGATGAGTTCCGTGAGGCGGGCGGCCGTGCCGACGGGCACGGTGGACTTGCCGACCACGAGCGTGCGGCGGCGCATATGCCGGGCCAGTTCGGTGGCGGCGGCGTCCACGTACCGCAGGTCGGCCGCTTCCGATCCCTGCTGCTGGGGGGTGCCCACGCACAGGAAGTGGACGTCACCGAAGTCGGCGGCCTCCGCGAAGCTCGTCGTGAACCGCAGCCGTCCCGAGTCCAGCGCCTTGCCCAGCAGTTCGGGCAGCCCGGGCTCGAAGAAGGGGACGGTGCCCGAGTTGAGCCTGTCGACCTTGCTCTGGTCGATCTCCACCCCCAGGACATCGAAGCCGAGGACCGCCATGCAGATGGCGTGGGTGGCGCCGAGGTAGCCGGTGCCTATGACGGTGAGCCGGGGAACGGCCTTCTCGCCGTCGCGGGGCTGGGAGCCGGCGGTGTCCTCCGGGATGGTGGTGGCTGCCATGATCGTCTCCAGGAATGTGTTTTCGGGTGTGGCGGACCGCCGCAGCGGCCCGCCCTGCGGCGGGCCCTGCGTGACGGAGAAGCGATAAAGGTGGGGTCAGGAGGCGCAGTGGACGTTGGCGAGGCCCTGTGCCGCGCCCGTCGCCTTGTTGTCGCAGGTCAGTTCGTTGCCGTTGACGGGTGTGAAGTGGAAGCCGTAGCCCGGGCCGTCCACGTGGGCGACGTTGCCCTTGAAGGTGTTGTTCTTGCCCCAGCCGTCGACGATCTCGTGCGTCTGGAATCCGTCTTCGGTGGTGTGACTGCCGGTGTTGAAGGAGATCGTCCAGCCGTTGCCCTTCACGTCGACCCAGGAGTCGTCGTGTGAGCCGGACAGGTCGGAGCCGTCGAAGGTGTTGCGGGTGACGACGCCGCCGGTGGTGCCTTCCTTGATGTCGACCGCCTCGGCCGTGGTGGCGCTGATGTGGTTGCCGCTCACGATGTTGCGGTCGCTGTTGTCCGGCTTGCAGTGGGTGACCGTGCACCAGTTGGAGTCGGCGGAGCCGATGTACACGCCTTCGCCGAACTTCGGCTTGCGCCGCCCGGTGTCGCGGATGGTGTTGTCACGGACGACGTTGTCCGTGCTGAAGTCGCGCAGGTGGATGGCCTCGTCACCGATCTGCTCCACCGTCAGGCCCTGGATGACGGCGTGCTGGACCTGGTCCGCCATCACACCCTTCTGGCCGTTGCGCACGGTGAAGCCGACCAGCCGCCAGTAGTCGGCGCCGTCGAGATGGAAGGCGTAGCCCCCCTTGATGCCGCCGGCGTCGATCACCGCGCCGGGGCCGCCGCAGACCCAGATCGGCTTGTCGGCGGTGCCCGCGGCCTTGGCGGTGAACTTGCCCTCGTAGCGGCCGTCGGCGAGGTGGATGACGTCGCCCGGCATGGCGCCGTCGAGGGCGTCCTCCAGCGTCTTGCCGTCGCTGACGTCGACGGTGGCCGTGGGGCAGGACACGGCGTCGGCCGAAGCCGTGGCCGAGCCGGTGGCCCCCGGTGCGGCCGGGTCCGCGGTGGCGACCGGCCCCGTGGCGGGCGGGGAGGGCTCTTCGGCGGCGCTGCTCCGGGTGGCCGTGGCCGGGCCGGCCTTCGTGCGCGAGGAGCTTCCGTCGCCGCCGGCGGTCAGGGCCACGATCAGCGCCACGACCGCGACCGCGAGGGCGGCTCCCGACAGCCACACGGCACGGTTCACGGCGCTCATTCGGACATCACCGGGACCCGCTCCTGTTCCGATTCCGGCCGGGGGATCTCACGCAGGTTGTCCTTGGGCAGCGGCGCCTTGTCCAGGTACGGGTGGATGCCGAACTGCCCGCGCCTGCGGCGGCCGCGCCGGCCCAGGGCCGCGGAGAACAGAATGAGGAGCAGGATACCCGTCCACAGCAGGGTCATCGGGCTGGCGTAGTGCCGGAACTTCACCCAGAACGAGCTGGTGTCGTACCAGGCGAAGGTCTGGTTCTCCCTGACGGTCAGGTCGCCGTGGGCACGGGAGACGTCGACGGCGCTGGGGCCGACACCGGCGATGACGTTGTACGAGACCGTGGAGCCGCCGATGCCGCCGACCAGGGAGACGCCGTGGTTGCCGGCTTCCTCGACGGTGTTGCCCCGCACCTCGGCGACCGAGTCGCGGACGTAGACGGCGGTGTCGGCCTTCTCGACGATGTTGCCGGTGACCTTGGCGCCCGTCACGCCGTCGCGCACCGAGATGCCCTGCCGGGACTGGCCGATCAGGTGGTTGCCGGTCACCGCGACCTTCTCGGCGTCCTTGCGGGCGACGATGCCCATGTCACCGCCGACCACGGTGTTGTCCTGCACGCCGACGTCCGTGCCGCCGACGACCTCGATGCCGTAGTGGCCGTTGTCCTTGGCGGTGCTGCTGGAGACCGAGTTGGAGCCGTAGCTGCTGACGGACTGGCCGGAGGCGGAGGGGCCGTGGGCCAGCGGCTGGCCGCTGATGGTGAAGCCGTTGCCGCCGTTGTCCAGCGACTTGGAACCGGTGACGCGGACCTGCTGGGTGGCACGGGCCAGCACGAAACCGTCGCCGCCGTTCTCCCGTGACGTGGTCTTCTCGACGATCGCGTTGGTCACGAAGCGGTGCAGTACGAGGCCGTCCTGCCGGCTCTTCTCGATGGTGGTGGACTCGACGGTGACTCCGGTGGCGCCGGAGGCGAACAGCCCGTACACGTTGCCGGACACGGTGGAGTGGTTGATGTCCGCCGACACGTAGGACAGTTGGGGTGTGCTGAACCGGCTGTCCGGGGTGGTCAGCTTGCCCGAGGGGCCGGTGAGCACGCCGCTGCTGCTGAGCTGGTCGTCGTCATCGGTGGGGGTGTCCGGGCCGCTGAGGCTGCCGGTGTTGGGCCGGTCGGTGCCGGTGAGGCTGAGCCCGCCGGTGCGGCCGCTCCAGAAGCCCAGGTCGAAGACGTCTGCGTAGCTCATGGAGAACTGGCCGCCGATGGCGCGGATGTAGGCCCGCCCGTCCCGGACGTCGGTGTCCGGCCGGTTCCTCGCGGGGTCCCAGCTGCTGACCTTGACGTGTGCCTGCGCGGCGCCGTCGATCATGATCCGGCCGCCGAAGGAGACGATGGAGACGAAGCCCTGGCGATTGCTGGCCATGTGCAGGTTCAGCCCACCGGGGTTGGACAGACGCAGTTTGGCCCCGGAGTTCAGATAGATGTTCTCCGTCAGCAGATACGACCCGTCCGGCTTCCGCACGAACGTCTGCGGCGCGAGCCGCAGAAGGTCGGCGATGCTGTACGGCTTGCTGCGCCGGGTCAGTACGAGGGTGTAGCCGCCGGTGGTCTCCGTCCGGTACGGCTTCGTGTACCGCGGGTCCTTCAGTGGAGCGACCGCGGCCACCGCGCGGACCTGGTCGAGCCGATGGTCCTCGGCGGCGACCAGTGCCGCCTGGGTCTCCGACTCCTCGGCGGTGAACTGCTGCCCAGGGGAATCGTTCTTTCCGTCGGCCGAGGCGTGGGCGGCCGGGGCGAGCAGGAACAGTGCGGTGGCGACCGGCAGGGCGGCGGCGGTACGCAGGGCCGGGCGGAGGCGCCCCGAGCGTGTCGTGCGGGTCGGACGGTTCATGACTGGAGAGCCCCCATACCGGCTGCGGCCGTGTCCGGCGTCGTGCCGCCGAGCGATGCGGAGTCCTGGCCCTCGCCGCCGATCGTGCTGCTGTTGCGGGTGAGCCAGCCCTGCTTGTTCATGGTGACGAAGGCGTACAGCTTGATCGGCAGCGAGATCATCACGACCACGAGCGCGAGCAGCGGCAGCAGGAGGACCTCCTGCGGGTGCCTGCGCAGATGCGAGTAGCCGCGTATGCCACGTCCGACGAGCAGCCAGATCAGCGCCAGCGCGATGCCACGCGCCGTCAGGTCGAGTCGGCTGAAGAGGAGATAACCGACGGCCATGCCCATCGTGACGGGGGTGAGCAGGATCTGCAGCACGGTGATCTTGGTGACCAGCGGCACCCGCCACAGCCAGCCCTTGTACAGGGCGGTCAGGTAGCAGCGGTAGGAGTTGCGGCTCCAGCGCACACGCTGCTTGACGAAGGCCCGGAAGGAGGAGGGGAACATCGACAGCGCACGGGCGGACGACTGGTGGACCGTCTTGTAGCCGGAGGCCAGCACGAGCCAGGTCAGCCGGCCGTCGTCGCCCGCGACGCACCGGCGGCCGAGGAAGAACTCGTCCTCGAGATTGGTCAGCACGGGGGTGATCGCCGCCCGCCGGTAGGCCGCGGTGCGGCCGGAGAGGCAGGCGACGGCGCCGGCGCGGCCCATGGCCGGGACGTAGTCGTAGTAACGGAGGTTGACCAGCCAGTCGGCTATGCGCCGCCAGACGCTGGAGCGGCGTTGGTAGACGTTCTGCTGGGTGCCGACGCCACCGACCGCGGGATCGACGAAGGGCATCTGGACCGCGTCGAGCAGCCCCGGCTCCCAGCGGGTGTCGGAGTCGACCAGGACACACAGTTCACCGGTCGCCGCCCGGATCCCCACGCCCAGCGCCGAGCGTTTGCCGCGGTGCTCGAAGGCCAGCACCCGGACCCGCGGATCGGTCACCTGCGACAGCCGCTGGATGACCTCGTGGTCCTCCACGTCCGGGACGATGATCACCTCGGTGGGATCCTGGGCCAACCAGGTCTGAAGGCAGTCCAGGAGGATCTCCGGGTCCTCCCGGTAGGCGGGCACCACGACCGAGGTGGTGGTGCGGTAGTCGTTCACCACGGGTCTGGCGAACCGGGACAGCACCGCTCGGTACAGCCACAGTCCCCACACGAAGACGCCGGCGATGCCGAGGGGCATCACGTCCCGCCAGGATGTCTCACCGACGGCCTGCACCAGCCATGACCAGAATGCGTCGAAGAAACTCGACATAGAGAGGGCCCCCACCCAAGAAGCAACCGGGAACAGCACCAATACGCCGTGGAGGCGATTTGGCGTGAAGGAATCTAAGCCACAGAACATGTGTTCTTCACAACGGGAACACAAAGTTCACCTTGTGTGCGCACAAGTTTCCGACGGCGGAAGCGATGTGCGGCAGACAGGCGCCGTGCTCCGTGTGAAGCCGTGCGGCGGCGCGCCGACCCTTTCGGGCCGCGGCCGGTGCCGCCGGGACGGACTACCGCCGTGTCACCGGCCTGTCCGTGATGCCGAGCCCCCTCCGGGTCGGCAGGTTTCCGTACATGGTCCCCCCTCTGGGTCCGTGCGGTGAGGCACCTTGTGAAGAATCGTTTCGCCTTTTCCCGAGCGGCGACGCCCCTGCATGCGACCGTCTGTTCCTGAAGCAGGCGGGCGCGGCGTCCGGTGCCGTTGGAGGGCGGGAACGATGGTCCGAAGCCGTGCTGCTGAGCCCCCGTCGGGTCGCAGCGGCGGTGCTGTCCGATGCGACGCCCCGTCAGGAGGCGCCGCACGCCCACGTCCTGAGCGTGTGTCGGGGACCGATCGATCTTCACAAAACTTCCTCGTTTGTGAACATCAAGAGTTCAACAAGGGTACGTCATCGATGGATCTCTTTACCGAAACGAGACCTATGAATCTACTCTCAGTCAGATCAGGGCGTTGAGCGACCATGGGTGACGAGCGAGACAGGGGCGCCGGGGCGGCCGTTTCGCCCGTGTCGATCTTTCTGCACGACGATCGGTCTTCACGATTCGTGCGCGGGGTCACCCGCAGAGGGTGAAGCAGGGCCCCCGGCGGCTTCCTACCTTGAGGGTGTCGGCTCTCCTCCGAGGAAAGGCGGACCCGAGATGGCCACTGCGCCCGACGCCCCCGTTCTCGACACGCTCACCGCCATGACGATCGACTCGCTCGAGCGGTGCCACATGGATGTGGGCGCGCTCGTCCTGACCCGTATCGCCGCGCTCGTCGCCATGGACGCGCCCGCGGTCTCCTACCTCGCCCACGCCGGCGCCGCGGCCGAGGCGAACCTCACGACCGAGCAGTTGCAGGACGTCCTCGTCGCCATCGCCCCCGTGGTGGGCACGGCCCGCGTCATGTCCGCCGCCAGCCACATGGCCGAGGCGTTCGGTCTCGCCCTGGCGGTCGAGGAGTCCGAGGCCCAGACGATCGCCGAGGCGGAAGCGCAGAGCATGGGGAACACCTGAGGACATGCGGGGCGCCGCTGCCTGTACCTCCCGAGCCTCTGGCCGTGCTCAGGCATGACCAGAGGCTGTCGTACGGCCCCTTCGCTGCGGTCCTCAGACCGTCAACGGCACCGGATGCACCTCGTCCGCCCGGTGCCCCGCCCGTTCGTGAACGCGCTGGACCGCCTCGGCGGAGGGCGCCTCCGAGAGGCAGTAGACGGTGCCGGACTCCGGGTCCGCCCAGGCCTGCTCGAAGTGCACGTTCTCCTCACCCTCGATGGCCAGGTCGGCCTGGTGCGCCTGCTTCAGCTGGTCGGCGGTGATGTCCTTCATCCCATGGTGGACGTCCATGAACCGGGGCATGGCCTCACACCTCCTCGTCCTTTCCACTCCCGCCTTCCATCGTGCTTCCGTGGGCGCACGGGGGCGACTCCTGCGAGTGCGGTCACGGCATACGTCGAGGGCCCCGGCGCTCACTGATCGCCAAGGCCCTCGGCGTCGCTGACGCAAGGTGCCGTCAGCCGCACTGGCACGGGCCGCCCGACTGGCACCCGCAGCCGCATCCCGAGCCGCAGCCGCAGGAGGCGACGAGCGGGAGACTCCTGAGGTCGGCGGGCTGGTCGGTGTCCTGCTGCTGTGTGGGGTCGGGCGTGGTGCTGGGGGATTCGGCCATGGTTCCTCCCAGTGGATAGGGCCTGGTGCCTTTGCCCATTTCATGCCCGGCCCGGTAGGCGCATCAACGGCGCACAGTGGCGCCCGCCCGGGGCCGCCAGGATCAGTACCGGGATGTCCTGGCCGCCCGCCCCGGGACGTGAGCGGCCAGGCCCCGGCCGCTGCCCCTTCACGTCCGACTCGGCGCCGACCGGATGTCGTGCAGCCCGACGGCGACAGCGGTTCCCCTCCGCGATCCACAGACCTGCACCTCGGCTACGCCGCGCCCGCGAGCGGTGGGCCCCGGGCCGTCGGCCGTGCTGCTGCTCCTGGCCACGGCCCCTGGTTCCGGCCGTGGACCTCGGTCCCTACCCGGAGGGCGGCTGCGGGCCTGCTCTCGGCCGGAGGCCTCGGGCCCGGGGTTGCGGGCCGTGCTGCTGTTCCTGGCCGCCGGCTCTGGTTCCCGCCGTGGGCTTCGGGCCCCGGGCCCGAAGGGCGGCTGCGGGCCTCGGGTCCCGCGCCTGCAGGTCGTGCTGCCGTTCCTGGCCGCCGGCCCGCCCCCGGTCGGAGGCCGCGGGCCGGGAGGGAGTACTGCTGTTCCCGGCCGCCGGCCCGCCCCCGGTCGGAGGCCGCGGGCCGGGAGGGAGTACTGCTGTTCCCGGCCGCAGGCCAAGCCCGGCCGGAGGCCACCCCCGGCCGGTGGCCAAGCCCGGCCGGGGGCCAAGCCCGGTCGGAGGCCAAGCCCGGCCGGGAGCCAAGCCCGGTCGGAGGCCAAGCCCGGCCGGGAGCCAAGCCCGGTCGGAGGCCGCGGGCCCGGAGGGCGTACTGCTGTTCCCGGCCGGAGGTCAAGCCCGGCCGGAGAACACGCCCGGCCGGAGGCCAACCCCGGCCGGAGGTCAAGCCCGGCCGGAGACCACGCCCGGCCGCAGGCCACCCCCGCCCGCGGCCCGGGCAGGCCCAGCCGTACCCCGCCGAACCCCCGGAGGGCTACGCTCCGTCCGTCCCCGTGACCGGCTGGATGTCCGTCTGGATCTCGTCCGCGTGCTCGCCGGTCACCAGGTAGACGACCCGCTTGGCGACCGCGACCGCGTGGTCGGCGTAGCGCTCGTAGTAGCGGCCGAGCAGGGTGACGTCGACGGCCGTCTCGATGCCGTGCTTCCAGCGGTCGTCGATCAGGTGCTGGAAGAGGGTGCGGTGCAGCAGGTCCATGTCGTCGTCGTCCTGCTCCAGCTGGAGCGCGAGGTCGACGTCCTTGGTGATGATGACCTCGGCGGCCTTCGCCATCAGACGCTGGGCGAGCTGGCCCATCTCCAGGATGGTGGCGTGCAGGTCCTGGGGGACCGCGCGCTCGGGGAAGCGCAGCCGGGCGAGCTTCGCCACGTGCTGGGCGAGGTCGCCGGAGCGCTCCAGGTCGGCCGACATGCGCAGCGACGTGACGACGATCCGCAGGTCCGTGGCCACCGGCTGCTGGCGGGCCAGCAGGGCTATCGCCCGGGCCTCCAGGTCGTGCTGCAGCTCGTCGACCTTCTGGTCGGCCTCGATGACGCTCTCGGCCAGCTTCAGGTCGGCGTCGAGGATCGCGGTCGTCGCGCGCCCGATCGCCGACCCCGCCAGCCGGGCCATCTCCACCAGACCGTCGCCGATCGAGTCCAGTTCCTCGTGGTACGCGTCCCGCATCAGGGTTCCCTCTCGTACGTGTGCTTCGGGGGCGGTGCGAACCCCACGCTCCCACGTTCCGGCCCGTACGCGTCCGTTTCTTCCACCTCAAATGAACCAATACTGGCTCCAAGGTGAACTCTGGGCGACGAGTGTTCGAGCTCGCCCCCAGACGGCTGTGGTCAGGAGGAATGCCGTGCCTAACCTTGACGCATGGACGTGAACGCGGCGGTCGCCGCAGCGGCTGCGATCGCCGGGGTGCTCACCGGTGTCATCGCCATGCTGGCGTTCCGTTGGAGCGAGCGCGACCAGAAGCGACCGACCAGGACTTCCTTGCACACCGATCCCGTACTCCCGCCCGGAGTGGACACGGTTCTGTCCGTACTCCGCTCGTCGGCCGTCGTACTCGACGAGGCCGACGCCGTCGTCAAGGCCAGCTCCGCCGCGTACGCCCTAGGGCTGGTCCGCGGCGGCAAACTGGCCGTCGAGCCCATGCTCCAGATGGCCCGCGACACCAGACGCGACGGCGAGATACGGCAGGTCGAACTCGACCTGCCCCGGCGCGGGACCGGGCGGGGGGAGGCCCTGGCCGTCTCCGCGCGGGTCGCACCGCTGGGCTCCAGGCTGGTCCTGCTGCTCGTCGAGGACCTCACCGAGGCCCGTCGTATCGAGGCCGTACGGCGGGACTTCGTCGCGAACGTCAGCCATGAGCTCAAGACCCCGGTGGGCGCGCTCTCCCTGCTGTCCGAGGCCGTCATGGACGCCTTCGACGACCCGGAGGCCGTACAGCGCTTCGCCGGGCGCATGCAGATCGAGGCGACCCGCCTGACCAACCTGGTGCAGGAGCTCATCGACCTCTCCCGCGTGCAGAACGACGACCCCCTCGAGGACGCCGAGCCCGTCCGGGTGGACGAACTCGTCGCCGAGGCCATCGACCGCTGCCGGCACCAGGCGGGCGCCAAGCAGATCACGATGGCCGCCGGCGGCACCGCCGACCTCCATGTGTGGGGGAACCGGGGGCAGCTCGCCGCCGCCCTGGGCAACCTCGTCGAGAACGCCGTCAACTACTCCCCGGCCCGCACCCGTGTCGGCATCGCCGCCCGCCGGATCGTCGCCTCCGGCGGCGACATGATCGAGATCGCCGTCACCGACCAGGGCATCGGCATCTCCGACAAGGACAAGGAGCGCATCTTCGAGCGCTTCTACCGCGTCGACCCGGCCCGCTCCCGGGCCACCGGCGGCACCGGCCTGGGCCTGGCCATCGTCAAGCACGTGGTCGCCTCGCACGGCGGGGAGGTCACGGTGTGGAGCGCCGAAGGCCAGGGCTCCACCTTCACCCTGCGGCTGCCGGAGGCCGGTGCGGCCCGCGACCGCGCCCAGCAGCATCCCGACCTCGACGAAGAGGCCGGGCCGTCCGCCACCACGTCCCCCGATTCAACCGCGTACGAAACGCTTCCCGCCCCGGAGGTCCTTCCGTGACCCGAGTGCTCGTCGTCGAGGACGAGGAGTCCTTCTCCGACGCCCTGTCGTACATGCTCCGCAAGGAGGGCTTCGAGGTCGCCGTCGCGGCCACCGGCCCCGACGGACTCGACGAGTTCGAGCGCAACGGCGCCGACCTCGTCCTCCTCGACCTGATGCTGCCGGGCCTGCCCGGTACGGAGGTCTGCCGCCAGCTGCGCGGCCGCTCCAACGTCCCGGTGATCATGGTGACCGCCAAGGACAGCGAGATCGACAAGGTCGTCGGGCTGGAGATAGGAGCCGACGACTACGTCACCAAGCCCTTCTCCTCGCGTGAGCTGGTCGCCCGCATCCGCGCGGTGCTGCGCCGGCGCGGCGAGCCGGAGGAGGTCACCCCGGCCGCGCTGGAGGCCGGCCCGGTCCGGATGGACGTCGACCGGCACGTGGTGACGGTGTCCGGTTCCAAGGTCGACCTTCCGCTGAAGGAGTTCGACCTCCTGGAGATGCTCCTGCGCAACGCCGGCCGCGTCCTCACCCGCATGCAGCTCATCGACCGCGTCTGGGGCGCCGACTACGTCGGCGACACCAAGACCCTGGACGTCCACGTCAAGCGCCTGCGCGCCAAGATCGAACCGGATCCGGGTGCGCCGCGGTACCTGGTGACGGTGCGTGGGCTGGGCTACAAGTTCGAGCCGTAAGGGGCACTGCAGGGCGGGCGGTACGACTGAAGGGCGGCACCCCGGCAGGGGTGCCGCCCTTCAGTCGTGTGACCGGTTCAGCCGTGTGATCAGTGGCCGGCGGCGGACGCCGACGCGGAGTCGCTCGGCGTGCTGCCGGCGGAGGCGGACGCGGAGCCGGTCGCGGAGGGGGACTTGCCCTTCGACGGCTTGCCGGAGGAGCTCGCCGACGCGCCCGGGGCGGGCGACGTCGAGGCCGACGCCGTGGGGATCTCACTCGGGCCCCAGCCGCTGAAGTAGCTCTTGGCCGGGAAGACGAAGGCGCGCAGGCTCACGTCGCCGGTCTTGCTGAAGGTGAAGGTGACCTTCTGGGCGTTGCCGTCCTGGAGGGCCTCCTGGGTGTTGTCCAGGACGGCGGAGGCGTTGCCCTTGCCGCCGAGGATCAGCGAGCCGCCGGCCGGGACCACGAGGTCCTTGCCCTTGACCGGGTTGAGCTTGGCGGTCTCGCCGGTGCCGGGGACGGTGATCGACTGGAGGGTCTGGGGGCTGATCCCGCCGTTGAAGATGGTGGCGGAGACCACGGCCGGGCCCGTCGCGTGCATGTCGGGCTGCGTGATGACCGTGGCGTTCTGCACCTTGATGGCGCCCACGCTCGTGGCCGCGTTGTCCGGCTTGATCTCCAAGGTCTGCGAGTCGTTGCCGGCGCCGCAGGCGGCGAGCGAGGCGATCGAGAAGGCGATGGCGGAGGCGGCGAGGGCGCCGCGTCGAAGGCTGCTGCTCACGGCGGCGGCAACTCCTTGAACGCAGGGGCGACCTCCTTGTAAAGCCGCCCTATGTGTCTGTCAGCGGCCTCAGGTTACCGAGCCGTCCCCGCCCGGCCGCACCCGACCCTCCCTCAGGAGTCCCGCGTCCCTCGGGCAGGGGTGCCCGTGTCTCTTCCGGCTACACGCGAACCGCATTGACCGCGGCCTCGTACGGCATTCACATAAGGGGGGTCGCAAAATTTCGGTGAAGGAATGCGCGGGTGCCCGGATATTGATCACGTATTGATCACGTACCGATGAGTACGACGATCGGGCTACTGATCAGCGCGCGCGGATGATCAATTCTGGATTCGCCTCATGTCCGCCTCCGGACACCGAACGGAGTAGCGTAAGTCGCACGCTTGGAATCGGACAAATGTGGACGTTCAGCCGCTTGGGCGGGCCCCCGGATGCGTGTAGCGTACGCGTTTCACCTCGCCCGGACATCCGCTCCGACCTGCGAATACCTGCTTCCGCAGGCCTGCCGCAGCACGTTCCTGTCGCTGTTGTCAAGCCCCGAGATATGCCCTGACCTGCGAAAACGCCATTCAGAAGACGCCGTATCCGTGTTACTCTTGATAGCCACGGAAGGGGTACCTGTCACATGACGTTCAAGGTTGGCGACACCGTGGTCTATCCCCATCACGGGGCCGCGCTGATCGAGGCCATCGAAACTCGCCAGATCAAAGGCGTGGACAAGACCTACTTGGTGCTGAAGGTCGCCCAGGGTGACCTGACGGTACGTGTGCCAGCGGACAATGCGGAGTTCGTGGGCGTGCGTGATGTGGTCGGTCAGGACGGGCTGGACCGGGTCTTCGAGGTGCTGCGCGCGCCGTACGCCGAGGAGCCCACCAACTGGTCCCGTCGCTACAAGGCAAATCTGGAGAAGCTCGCCTCCGGCGATGTCATCAAGGTCGCGGAAGTCGTGCGTGACCTGTGGCGTCGCGAGCGCGAGCGCGGACTCTCCGCCGGTGAGAAGCGCATGCTGGCCAAGGCTCGCCAGATCCTGGTGAGCGAGCTCGCCCTCGCGGAGAACACCAACGAGGACAAGGCCGAGGCCCTGCTCGACGAGGTCCTCGCGTCCTGACGGACCGGCCTCCCGGCAGGCCCCGCCCGCTCAGCACGCTCGAACAGTGAACTGCCGCGGTGCCCGATGACACACCACCTGTCGCCGGGCGCTGCGGCATGTTCAGTTCGTGTACGTGGATCTATGTGGATCTCGTTCTACGCGGAAGCCGGCAGCGATGCCGTAAAACACCGGGGAGCCCCCGATACTGATCGTGCCGAGCCCGGGCAGCCGACTCGACCGGTGTCACGGAAGGGTCCGGTCAAGACGCGCGCCAGTGGCACGCTGAGGCCATACCCACGCCGACCCCGCCGTCAAACCGGCGCTTCCCGGACCGTCCCCGGCACACACGCCCGCCGTGCCGCCGAACCGTCCGAACGGCAGGCCTCCCGCACACGAACCTGACAGGAACCGATGTCTGACGAATCGCGCCCCTCGCCCGCGCCGACGCCCGTCGCAGCCGTCATTCCGGCCGCCGGGCGGGGTGTACGCCTCGGACCGGGCGCCCCCAAGGCACTCCGAGCGCTGGGCGGCACGCCCATGCTCATCCACGCGGTCCGCGCGATGGCCGCCTCCCGCGCCGTCTCCCTGGTGATCGTCGTGGCCCCGCCCGACGGCGCCGCCGAGGTCAAGTCCCTCCTCGACGCGCACGCCCTGCCCGACCGGACGGACTTCCTGGTCGTCCCCGGCGGCGAGACCCGCCAGGAATCGGTCCGCCTCGGCCTCGACGCACTCCCGCCCGACCACCGCGTCGTGCTCGTGCACGACGCCGCCCGGCCCCTCGTCCCCGTGGACACCGTCGACGCCGTCATCGAGGCCGTACGCGACGGGGCCCCGGCCGTCGTCCCCGCACTGCCGCTCGCCGACACCGTCAAGGAGGTCGAGCCGGCCGCCGTCCCGGGCGAGCCCGAGCCGGTCGTCGCCACGCCCGAGCGGGCCCGGCTGCGCGCCGTGCAGACCCCCCAGGGCTTCGACCGCGACACCCTGCTGCGCGCCCACCGGACCGTCACCGAGGACGTCACCGACGACGCGAGCATGGTGGAACAGCTCGGGCTGCGCGTCGTGACCGTGCCCGGCCACGAGGAGGCCTTCAAGGTCACCCGCCCGCTCGACCTCGTCCTCGCCGAGGCGGTCATCGCCCGCAGGAGGCTCAACGATGGCTTCTGAGGCGCCGTCCTCCCAGCCGCTGCCGCCCCTGCCCCAGGTCGGCATCGGCACCGACATCCACGCCTTCGAGGACGGCCGCGAACTGTGGTGCGCCGGCCTGAAGTGGGAGGGTGAGGGACCCGGCCTCGCCGGCCACTCCGACGCCGACGTCGTCGCGCACGCCGCCTGCAACGCCCTCTTCTCGGCCGCCGGCCTCGGCGACCTCGGACAGCACTTCGGCACCTCGCGCCCCGAGTGGTCCGGCGCCTCCGGAGTCACCCTGCTCACCGAGGCCGCCCGCATCGTCCGCGCGGCCGGTTTCCGGATCGGCAACGTCGCCGTCCAGGTCGTCGGCCCCCGGCCGAAGATCGGCAAACGCCGCGACGAGGCCCAGAAGATCCTCTCCGCGGCGGCCGGCGCCCCCGTCTCCGTCTCCGGGGCCACCACCGACGGGCTCGGCTTCCCCGGCCGCGACGAAGGCCTGATGGCCGTGGCGACCGCACTCGTGGTGCGGGTGAGCTGAAAGCGTGTGAGGGTACCCGTGGGACGACAGTGACCCAGGTCCTGGAGGTACCCCCATGCCCGCCGTTCTCTCCGACCGCCTCAAGGCCCTGCTCGACGGCCCGGTCTTCGTCGTCCTCGGCACCGTCCAGCCCGACGGCAGCCCCCAGCTCTCCCCCGTATGGGCGAAGCGGGACGGCGACGACATCCTGATCTCCACCACCGTCGACCGCCGCAAGAAGCAGAACCTCGACCGCGACCCCCGCGTCAGCGTCGTCGTCCAGGACCCCGAGTCCCCGTACGAGTACGCCGAGATCCGCGGCAGCGTCGAGACGACCACCGAGGGCGGCCAGGAACTCATCGACGAGCTGAGCCTGAAGTACAGCGGCAAGCCCTACGCCGAGTTCAACCCGGCCTCGGCCCAGGACGCCGAGCGCGTGGTCGTGCGGGTGCGTCCCCGGAAGGTCGTGGGGAGCTTGTGAAGCGGCGCGGCGTACGGCCCTCCGGGCCCCGGTGGCGTCCGCTGTGTCACGAATGCGTGGCCCTTCGGTAGAAGAGTCGCAAGGCACTGCCCCGCGCCCACTACCCTGGAGTGGTGACCATTCGCCTGTACGACACCAGCGCCCGGCAGATCCGTGACTTCACCCCGCTCAAGCCGGGCTGTGTCTCGATCTACCTGTGTGGTGCCACCGTGCAGGCACCGCCGCACATCGGGCACGTCCGCTCGTACCTCAACTTCGACATCATGCGCCGCTGGTTCGAACACCGCGGCTACGACGTCACGTTCGTCCGCAACGTCACCGACATCGACGACAAGATCATCACCAAGGCGCACGAGCAGAACCGTCCCTGGTGGTCGATCGGGTACGAGAACGAGCGCGCCTTCAACGACGGCTACGCCACCCTCGGCTGCCTCCCGCCCACGTACGAGCCCCGCGCCACCGGTCACGTGACCGAGATGGTCGAGATGATGCAGACGCTCATCGAGCGCGGACACGCCTACGAGGCCGACGGCAACGTCTACTTCGACGTGCGCTCCTTCCCCGGCTACCTGGAGCTGTCCCGGCAGGAGCTGGACAACCTGCTGCAGCCGTCGGGCGAGGGCGAGACCGGCAAGCGCGACCCCCGCGACTTCGCCATGTGGAAGACCGCCAAGCCCGGCGAGCCCACCTGGCCGACCCCGTGGGGTCCCGGCCGCCCCGGCTGGCACCTGGAGTGCTCGGCGATGGCCCACAAGTACCTGGGCAGCGCCTTCGACATCCACGGCGGCGGCATCGACCTGATCTTCCCGCACCACGAGAACGAGATCGCCCAGGCCAAGGCCTTCGGCGACGAGTTCGCCCGGTACTGGCTGCACAACGCCTGGGTGACCATCGCCGGCGACAAGATGTCCAAGTCGCTCGGCAACTCCGTCCTCGTCTCCGAGATGGTCAAGCAGTGGCGCCCCATCGTCCTGCGCTACTACCTCGGCACCCCGCACTACCGCTCGATGATCGAGTACAGCGAGGAGTCCCTGCGCGAGGCCGAGTCCGCGTTCGCCCGCATCGAGGGCTTCGTCCAGCGCGTGGTGGAGAAGGCCGGGGGAGTCGTCGAGCCCGCCGCCGAGGTCCCGCCCGCCTTCGCCGAGGCCATGGACGACGACTTCGGCGTCCCGCAGGCCCTGGCGATCGTGCACACCACCGTCCGGCAGGGCAACTCCGCCCTCGCCGCCGACGACAAGGAGGCCGCCGTCGCCCGGCTCGCCGAAGTGCGCGCCATGCTCGGCGTCCTCGGCCTCGACCCGCTCGACGAGCACTGGGCCGGTGAGGGCGCCGACCGTGGCGAGGACCTCCACGGGGTCGTCGACAGCCTCGTCCGCATGGTGCTCGACCAGCGCGAGGCCGCCCGCGCCCGCAAGGACTGGGCCACCGCGGACGCCATCCGCGACCAGCTCAACCAGTCCGGCCTCACCATCGAGGACAGCCCCCAGGGCCCCCGCTGGAGCCTCGGCCCGCGCTGAGCCATGGCGGTCGGTTCCTTGATCGATTGTGCCGCCCGGCCCCCCGGGCGGCACACTGCACATACGTACGTACTCACGCTTCGCACAGACAGGTAGGTCATGGCCGCTAACAACCGCCGCATGTCCGGCAAGAAGGGCGCGCAGGTCGGCAGTGGCGGCCAGCGGCGCAAGGGCCTCGAGGGCAAGGGGCCGACCCCGCCCGCCGAGATGCGCAAGGGACACAAGAAGAACCGCATCGCCAACGCCAAGGCGAAGCAGGCCGTGCGCCGCCCCACCGCCCGGGGCCGCGGCGGCAGGTCCACCTCCGAACTGGTCGTCGGCCGCAACCCGGTCGCCGAGGCCCTGCGTGAGGGCGTACCCGCCTCCACCCTCTACGTCCAGCAGTTCATCGACAACGACGAGCGCGTGCGCGAGGCCCTCCAGCTCGCGGCCGAGCGCGGCGGCATCAACCTCATGGAGGCCCCCCGCCCCGAGCTCGACCGGATGACGAACGGCCTCAACCACCAGGGCCTCGTCCTCCAGGTCCCGCCCTACGAGTACGCCCACCCCGAGGACCTCGCCGAGGCCGCCTACGACGAGGGCGAGGACCCCCTCATCGTCGCCCTCGACGGCGTCACCGACCCGCGCAACCTCGGCGCCGTCGTCCGCTCCGTCTCCGCGTTCGGCGGCCACGGGGTCCTCGTACCCGAGCGGCGCGCCGCCGGCATGACCGCCGGCGCCTGGAAGACCTCCGCCGGCACCGCCGCCCGTACCCCGGTCGCCCGCGCCACCAACCTCACCCGCGCCCTCGAGGCCTACAAGAAGGCCGGCATCGTGGTCGTCGGCCTCGCCGCCGACGGCGACGTCGAACTCGGCGAGCTCGAAGCCCTCGCCGGACCGGTCGCCATCGTCGTCGGCAGCGAGGGCAAGGGCCTGTCCCGCCTCGTCGGCGAGACCTGCGACTTCCGCGTCCGCATCCCCATGCCGGGCGGCGCCGAGTCGCTCAACGCGGGTGTGGCGGCGGGCATCGTCCTGTACGAGGCGGCGCGCCGACGGGCCTGAACACCCGTCCCCGGGGTCACCCGTACGGGGTAATCCTGGCGACACGTACGAGCTTGACGCGGTCCGGACACATCCGGGCCGCCGAGGCAGTGTCCTAACTCCACATCACTCGGTTAGTTGAGTGTGGACACCAGAACACCCCGCACACCCACGGGGGACCGCTCGTCGGGATACGACGACGCTCCCGCGCTGAGCATGGTGAAGGTGCCGAGCGATCCGGCGCAGGTCATCGTCAATCACGCGAGCTTCCGCGTGCAGTTGGGCGCCTCGACACGGCGAACCCAGTCACCACGGATCGCCTGGCACACCGCCACCGGGGACACCGCCCGCGTGCCCGCCATGGGCGCCCCCGCCCGCCGCCGCCCCGTCGTCTGGAGCGGCCACTCGGCCCCCGACGACACCGGCGCCCACCGGCTGCTCCAGGCCGTCCGGGGCGGCAGCGTCCGCCACGCCGACGATCCCGTCCCCGACGCCGGAGCCACCCAGGTGATCCCCCGCGTCGGCGACCACGACGGCTACGCCACCGGCTACGACGACGTGTACCACCAGCTGGAAGAGACCGTCGAAACCCCCGTCCTCGGCCACCAGCGCGCCCCCGTCGCCGGCGAGACCCGCCTCCTGCCCCCCGTGCGCCCCGTCGGCGGCGCCTACGACCCACCGGCCCACCCCCACCACGCCGATCCCGACGACGACTACGCGGGCCCCGACGACGACTACGCGGGCCCCGACGACCACTACGCGGGACCGGCGGACCACGAACCGGCCGAACCCCCCGCCAAACGCTCCACCGACGACCCCGCCCGGCACGCCTACTACCCCGGCCGCCGTATGAACCTCGGCGTCGTCCTCCTCCCCCTGCGCCTCTTCCTCGGCGTCATCTCCATCTACGCCGGCATGGGCAAGCTCTGCGACCCGCTCTACTTCGACGGCGGCCGGCGCGGCTCCATGGTCAAGTGGCTCCACACCCTCCACCCCTGGCAAGTAGCCGAACCCCTGCACCGGTTCGCCCTGCACCACCCCGTCGGTTCCGGCCTCGTCATCGCCTTCCTCCAGGTCGTCGTCGGCGTCCTCACCATCCTCGGCTGCTGGCAGCGCGTGGCCGCCGTCGTCGGCGCGCTGCTCTCCGCCGCCCTCATCGTCACCGTCAGCTGGAAGACGGTCCCCGCCTACGACGCCCCCGACATCATCTACCTCGCCGCCTGGTCCCCCCTGGTCATCGCCGGCGCCCCCGTCTACTCCGTCGACGGCCGCCTAGCCGCGAACGCCTGGCGCACCCTCGGCCCCCGCTCCGCCATCTGGGACCTGCGCCGCTACGTACTGCGCCGCGGCGCCCTCATCACCGCCCTCACCGTCGGCGTCACCCTCCTGGTCGGCTCACTCCTCGGCGGCGCCGTCCGCGACGCCGACCGCGTGGTCGTCCCCGGCCCCGGCGAGGCCCCCCGCAACAACCTGCCCGGCTCCCCGCTCGCCCAGGACCCCGGCAAGCACCACAAGAAGACACCGGCCGCCTCCACCCCGCCCAGCGGCGGCGCCACCACCGGCGCCAGCCCCTCCGGCGGCACCACCACCCCCGGCGCCACCCACTCCACCGGCACCGTCACCGGCGGCGCCCCCAGCCAGACCCAGGGCGCCGCCGGCCAGGCCCCACCGCGGCGCACCGCCCCCGCCCAGCAGGCACCCAGCACCACCTCGGGACCGACCTCCGGCGGCACCACGACCGGCGGCGGTGGCTCCACCACCGGCGGCGGCTCCTCCTCCGGACAGCCCGGCCTGGTGGGCGGCCTCCTCGGATAAGCCGCACCGCCCCCGGTACGACGACGGGGTCCCGCACCACCGAAGGTGCGGGACCCCGTCGTCGTCATGTTCGCGAGGTGTCCGAACGGCTCCTCAACGCCCCAGCGCCGCGAGCTCCTTCGCCGCCTCCGTCAGGTCCTTCGCCGTGTCGATGGCCCGCCAGTAGGCGCCCTGCGGAATCGGGAAGCCCGCCAGCCTGCGCTCACGCGCCAGATGCGGGAACGTGGTCCGCTCGTGGTCACCGCGCTCCGGCAGCAGACCGGCGAACTCCGGCGAGAACACGTACACGCCCGCGTTGATCTCGAACGTCGACGGCGGCGCCTCGATGAAGTCCGTGATGTGACCGAAGCCGTCCGTCTTCACCGCACCCCACGGAAGGCGCGGCCGGGCCAGCGCGAGGGTCGCGACGGCGTCGCGCTCGGTGTGGAAGTCCGCCATGTCGCGCAGCGAGAAACGGGTCCAGATGTCACCGTTGGTGGCGAACCACGGGCGGTCCGGGTGCGGCAGACGGGCCGCCGCGTACTTCAGACCGCCACCGCGGCCGAGCGGCTCCGACTCGACGACGGTCGTGACGTTCACGGGCAGATCGGCCGAAACCAGCCACTTCTGCAGAACCTCGGCAAGGTGGCCGCAGGAGACCACCACGTCGGTCACGCCCTCTTCGGCGAGCCAGGAAAGCTGATGGCCGATGATCGGAGTACCCGTGCCGGGAATCTCGACCATCGGCTTGGGCCGGTCGTCGGTGTACGGACGCAGCCGTGAGCCCTGGCCACCGGCCAGGACAACGGCTTGAGTGGGGCGCGACGCGGCATTCGGATCGGTCATGACCGAACTGTACGCGGCGCCCCACTCGCGGCTTACGAACCCAACCTTCTCCTTAAACAGCTGTTACCCGTACCGTCACCTCGGCCGGACGGTCAGCCGCGCGACGCGGCCAGCACCCCCGAGGCGAAGGACGTGTCGCACACCGGACGGGCGTACGACTGGGCGCGCGAGGCGCCGTACACGCGGACCGCGGCCCGGCCCAGGGCGCGGGCGATGGAGGTGCAGTGCCTCGCCAGGGACGGGTGCCCGTTCACGGCCTGCTGCAGATGGGTGAGAACCACGCCCGGGTTCTCCTCCTGCAGCTCGCCCATCAGCCGGTCCCGCAGCACGTCCTGCGGTGCGCGCTGGAAGGACCGGCCCGAGACGTCCGACGCGGTCAGCACCGAGTTCGAGGGGTTCCCCGACCAGTTGACCCGGGTGACCGCGAGGGTCCCGGAAAGCACCAGGACGACGGGCAGGACGAGGGCGAGGGTGCGGCCGATCCGGCGGGCAGGGCCCCGGTGGCCGCGTCGCGTCTGAGGGTTGGTGGAGTGCTTCACGCGTGTGAGGGTAGCGCGCGGTGATGATTTGGAGACATTTAGTCACCGGTTCGAGGGACACGGAACTCCCCGTTCCCGAACCGGGTGTTGACGCACACCGCTCGAAATGCACCCCCCTGACGGGGTATTCCACGGCAAACAACCGGCAACGAGAAGGGCCCCGCAGCAGGCCGCGGGGCCCTTCTCGTCAACCTGGGTCATTTCACCCGGGACGGGGGTTTCAGTCGGAGAGACGCTCACCCGTCGAGGTCGAGAAGACGTGCGTCTCACCCGGCCGCGGGACGACGTGGAGCTGCGCGCCCTTCTCCGGCACCTGACGGCCGTTGACGCGGACCACCAGGTCCTTCCGCTCGCCGCCGACCTCGGCGGTGCCGTAGACGTAACCGTCGGCGCCGAGCTCCTCCACGACGTTCACGGAGACCGCGAGACCCGCCGGGGCGTCCTCGGTGTCCTTCGACAGGGAGGCGGCGGTACCGCCGTCGTGCTCCACCACGTCGAAGTGCTCGGGACGGACACCGACCGTCACCGTGCGGTCGCCCTTGTCGGCGGCGGCCTTCAGGGCGTCCCGGTTGACGGGCACGACACTGTTGCCGAACTTCACACCGCCGTCGGTGATCGGCACCTCGACGAGGTTCATCGCCGGGGAGCCGATGAAGCCGGCGACGAACAGGTTGGCGGGCCGGTCGTACATGTTCCTGGGCGAGTCGACCTGCTGCAGCAGACCGTCCTTGAGCACGGCCACCCGGTCGCCCATCGTCATGGCCTCGACCTGGTCGTGGGTGACGTACACGGTGGTGATGCCGAGGCGGCGCTGCAGCGACGCGATCTGCGTACGCGTCGACACACGGAGCTTGGCGTCCAGGTTGGACAGCGGCTCGTCCATGAGGAACACCTGCGGCTCACGCACGATGGCACGGCCCATCGCGACACGCTGCCGCTGACCACCGGACAGCGCCTTGGGCTTGCGGTCCAGGTACTCGGTCAGGTCGAGGATCTTCGCGGCCTCCTCGACCTTCTGCCGGATCTCCGCCTTGTTGACGCCCGCGATCTTGAGCGCGAAGCCCATGTTGTCGGCGACCGTCATGTGCGGGTAGAGCGCGTAGTTCTGGAACACCATGGCGATGTCCCGGTCCTTCGGCGGCAGGTGCGTGACGTCGCGGTCACCGATGCGGATGGCGCCGGCGTTCACGTCCTCGAGCCCCGCGAGCATCCGGAGCGAGGTGGACTTACCGCAACCCGACGGGCCGACCAGGACGAGGAACTCGCCGTCCTCGATGTCGATCTCGAGCGCGTCGACGGCGGGCTTCGTGGAACCCGGGTAGATCCGGGTCGCCTTGTCGAACGAGACAGTGGCCATGGTGAATGGGCCCCCTTCTACCGGCAGGAACGTGCCGGACGATCCGTTGTAGGAAGGTGGTTGGTGTAGTCCACCGGGGTGAACTGGGTCAGGACGGTACCTGGCGTTCACCTGCTCTGTCAGTAGTCCGGGGGGTGTGAACTTCGCGGAAATTTTCGACCGGCGCCCCTCCGGACCTGGGTACACTGCTCGGGCACGTGCTTCGCACACGTGCAGGCCTCCTTAGCTCAGCTGGCCAGAGCAACGCACTTGTAATGCGTAGGTCGTCGGTTCGAATCCGACAGGGGGCTCAAAAAAGCCCAGGTCGGAGTCCATCCGACCTGGGCTTCTTCATGTTCAGCCGCTGACCGCCCCGCTCGGCTTGCTCACCGCCGACCCGTCCGTGTGCCCGGTCCGGTGGGCGATCACCTTCACGGTGATCTTCTTGCTCTTCTGGGCCGCCTTCAGGACCAGGGAGGACTTGGTCGCCCCACTGATCGCCTTGCCGCCCGCGTACCACTGGTAGGAGTACGACGTCGCCGCCGGGCGGTGTCACACGGCCGGTCAGTCGCGGTGTCAGCGGTCGCTGCTCCCCGGATCGCGTCTTCGACCGCGAGTTCACTCGGTTCCCACGCCCTCGGTGGTCATTGCCAGCAGGACCAGGGAGTCGTGCTCGGCCGTGCCGGGCGGGGCCTGGTAGATCAGCATGCGCCGGCCCTCGCCGGCAGGGCTGAGCACCTCGTTGGCGAGGGTGACCGGGCCGATCAACGGGTGGCGGAACGCCGTCTCACCGGCGCGCTTGACCCATACCTCGTGCCGGCGCCACAGAGCGGCGAACTCGCCGCTGGCCGCCGCCAGTTCGGCCACCAGTGCGGCAGTCCGCTCCGGGGCGGTCAGTTCGGCGGTGTGCAGGTGCGCGACGCTGTTACGTGCCACCCGGTCCCAATCGGCGAAAAGGGCGCGCGCTGCCGCATGCAGGAAGGTGTATCGGATCGTGTTGCGCTGTGCGGGCGGCCAGTCGCTGAGCCCAGGCATCAGCGCAAGGCCCTCCGGGTTCGAGGCCAGCACGTCGTTGACGTCGTCGAGTACGTACGCCGGGCTGGGCCGGACCGACTCCAGCAGCAGCCGCAGGCCGGGGCCGGCCGGCCGCGGGTCGGCGAGCCCGCGGCGCGGTGTCCGCCCGGCGACCTGGTCGGCGAGGCCGAGCAGGTGGGCGTGCTCGTCGGCGGTGAGCCGCAGGGCCCGGGCCAACGCGCCCAGTACCGCGTCACTGGGCGCGGTCTCCCGCCCCTGCTCGATCCGGACGTAGTAGTCCACGCTCACGCCGGCCAGCGCCGCCAACTCCTCGCGGCGCAGCCCCGGTGTGCGTCGGGCGCCCGGCCCGGTGGGCAGCCCGACGTCGGCCGGGCCGATCCGCCCGCGCCGGATCCGAAGAAACTCGGCCATCGCGTTCACGGCGTCGAGTCTGCCACCGGCCGATGCGCCCCTGGGTGGCCGTGTCACACCCAGGAATCACACGGCCTTCCCGGAACCGGCCCGGCGGCGCAACCTCGCATCATGACTGACGCGATCATCATCGGTGGCGGCTCCGGCATGGGCCTCGCCCTGGCCCGGACTCTGCTTGCCGAGGACATGAAGGTGACCATCGTCGGCCGATCCGCGGACCGGCTCACGACGGCCCGGGCGGAACTGGAACGCCCCGGTCACGGGAAGATCAGCACGTTCGTGGCCGACATGGGGCGGGAGGAGGACGTGGCCGAACTGTTCGCCCAGGTGGAACGCGTGGAGCACGTGGCGGTCACCGCTGCGGACGCCACCGGCGTGTACGGCCGGACCGTCGACGTCGCCACCGCGACCGCACGGGCCATCGTGGAGACCAAGCTGCTCGGTGCCTGGCTGGTCGGCAAGCACGGGCCGGACGAGTCACCGGCTCGATCACCTATACCTCGGGCATCAACGCGTACCGGCCGAACGGGTCGAACACCATCATGGCCGCGGCCAACGGCGCGCTCGCGTCGCTGGCGTACGGGCTGGCGCTCGAACTGGCCCCCGTGCGAGTGAACGTCATCTCCCCCGGCTGGGTGGACACCCCCATCTGGGACCAACTCGCCATGGACAAACAAGCAGCCTTCGCCGAGCTGGCCGCGCGGCTCCCGGCCCGCCGCGTCGGCACCCCCGACGACATCGCCCAGGCATTCGTGTCGGTGATGCACAACGGATTCATCACCGGGACCGTCCTGCACGTCGACGGAGGACACCGCATCACCTGATCCGGTACCCAGACGCCCGGCAACAGCATCGCTCGCTCAGTGCCGCCCGGCCACCCGGTCGGCCGCTCGGGCCAGGCGTGAGGACTCGGTGCCCGGTCGTAGCCGCTCCCGCTGATCCGCGGCTCGGTACGTCGCGTACATGCCGTGCACGCCGAGCCAGCGCAGTGGTTCCGGCTCCCATTTGCGGACCTTGTGGTTGACCCATGGCAGGTCGGTCAGCTGGGTGCGGCCGCCCTGGCCGGAGTCCTGTCGGACGAGGTCCCGCAGGGTTCGGGCGGCGAGGTTGGTGGTGGCGACGCCGGAGCCGACGTAGCCGCCCGCCCAGCCCATTCCGGTGGTGCGGTCGAGGGTGACCGTCGCGCACCAGTCGCGCGGTACTCCGAGCACTCCCGACCAGGCGTGTTCGACGCGGAGCCCGGCCAGGGCCGGGAAGAAGCGGACGAGGATGTCCCGCAGGGCCTCGATGGTCGTGTCCTGGGTGCGGCCGTCGTTGTCGGTGCGGGATCCGAAGCGGTAGGGCACGCCGCGTCCGCCGAGCGCGATCCGGCCGTCGGCGGTGCGCTGGGCGTACATGTAGGCGTGGGCCATGTCGCCGAGGGTCTCCCGGCCGTGCCAGCCGATCGCCGACCACTGCTCGTCGGTGAGGGGTTCGGTGGCGATCATGGAGGAGTTCATGGGCAGCCAGGTCCGCCGCTGGCCCTTGAGGGAGGCGGTGAAGCCTTCGGTGCAGCGCAGGACGTAGGGGGCGCGGACGGTTCCGTAGGGGGTGACGGCGTGCCGGGGCCGGATCTCGGTCACCGGGGTGGACTCGTGGATGGTCACCCCGAGGGCTTCCACGGCGGCCGCGAGCCCCTTCACCAGTTTCACCGGGTGCAGCCGTGCCCCGTGGGGTGTCCAGGTCGAGCCGACCGCGTCGGCGACGCGGATCCGCTCGGCGGTCTCCCGGGCGCCGTACAGTTCGCGGTCCTTCTCCCCGTACGACAGTTCGTGCTGGTGGAAGGCCTTCAACCGGGCGAGCTGGGCGGGTGTGGTCGCCACTTCGAGGACTCCGCCCTTGTGGACGTCCGCGTCGATGCCTTCGGCCTCGGTGACGGCGATGACTTCGTCGACGGTGTCGTTCATCGCCTGTTGCAGGCGGATCGCCGCGTCGCGGCCGTGCAGCCTCGCGTACCGGTCGCGGCCGGCGATCCCGTTGTACAGCCAGCCGCCGTTGCGCCCGGAGGCGCCGTATCCGCAGAACTTCTGTTCCAGGACGGTGATGCGCAGGAACGGCGCCGCCTTCTTCAGGTAGTAGGCGGTCCACAGCCCCGTGTATCCGCCGCCGACGATCACGACGTCCGCGGAGGTGTCGCCGGGCAGTGGCTCCCGTGCCGCCGGGAGGCCGTCGTCGGTGTACCAGAAGGAGATGCCGCCGTTGACGACTGCGCTGGCCGAGCTGCTCATGTGCGGACGTTAACTCCTGAGAGTTGCCAGTGTCTCCTTCGGATTCCATGTTTTTCCGCGGCCTCTGGCCAGTGGATAGCAGGCCAGCCCGATCAGCACGGAGACGAAGTGCCCGAAGTCCGTGAAGGTGGGCCCGGTGGCCAGCGGCACGGTGAAGAGGACGAGCACGGCCGCCAGGTACCCGTACCGCCAGGGCCTCGCGATCCGGTACGTCAGGACGGCCATCACCCCGGCCAGGGCGTAACTCCCGCCGACGTCGAGGGTGTTGACGGCCGACTGGGGTGCCATGCCGTTCCGGATGGCCATCAGCAGCGCGCCTTCGCTGAGCAGTGTGGCGAGGACGTGCGCGGCCACGCACACCACCAGCCAGCGGGCGGTGCTCAGCCAGCGCTCGGCCTGTGCGTGGAAGACCGTGAACAGGGCCGCGTACGGCAGCCAGTAGCCGCTGTCGGTCCACATCGCGCTGGAGATCAGCACCCGCACCGGGTTCTGCGACAGCTCGTGGATGTTGGTCGAGCGCTGCCGCAGGAAGTGCTGCTCGAACTCCGGCGACATGGCGTGCAGGGCGACGGTCGTGAAGAAGAGGATCATCAGCCACGCGTAGGTGCCGGGAGCGCTGCGGATGTACGCCCACACCCTGCGGGGGTCCCGGTTGGTTCGCATGAGCCGATTCACGCAGACGAGTAACGTCCGACGGGTGATCGACATTCCGGACGGGCTGGTGGCGGCGCAGGAGAGGTACAACGGGGCGGCCGGACGGGCCTTCGTCGCCGGGCTGCCGGAGCTGGCGGCCGGTTGTCTGGATCGCTGGGGGCTGCGTCCGGACGGGCCGTCGATGCATGGCGTGAGTGCTCTGGTCCTGCCGGTCGTCGTCCGTGCCGACGGCACGCCGGCCGTGCTGAAGCTGCAGCTCGCGGATGCGGAGACGGCGGGGGAGCCGGCCGCGTTGCGGGCCTGGGGCGGTGACGGCGCCGTGCGTCTCCTCGGCCACGACCCGGTCACCGGCGCCATGCTGCTGGAGCGCCTCGACCCGGCCCGGACGCTTCGCGGCCTCGCGGACACCCGTGAGGCGGTGGGGGTCGTCGCCGGGCTGCTGGCGCATCTGACGTCGTTCCCGGCGCCGGAGGGCATGCGCCGCCTCGGTGACATCGCGCGCGGCATGCTGGAGCGGACCCCGCCGGTGCTGGCCCGTATCGCGGACCCCGCGGCCCGCCGCCTGGTCGCCGACTGCGCGGCCGAGGTGCGGGAGGTCGCCGACGAGCCCGGTGACCGTCTCCTCCACTGGGATCTGCACTACGGCAACGTCCTCGGCTCCGCCCGCGCCCCCTGGCTGGCCATCGACCCCAAACCGCTGTCCGGTGATCCCGGGTTCGAACTGTGGCCCGCCCTGGTCGACCGTTTCGACGCGGACGAGGTGCGGTGGCGTTTCGACGCGATGACGGACGTGCTGGGGCTGGACCGGGGGCGGGCGCGGGCGTGGACGTCGGGGCGGCTGCTGCAGAACTGTCTGTGGGACGTGGAGAGCGGGCGCGGGGTGGAGGAGCGGCGGCTGGAGGTGGTGCGGCGGCTGCGGGAGGGGCGGCGGCTGCGGGAGGGGCAGCGCTAGCCTCGGCCCATGATTCGTGTCGCGACACCCGCCGATGTCCCCGTCGTCCACGCCCTGGTCCGGGAGCTGGCCGAGTACGAGAAGGCGCCGCAGGAGGCGAAGGCGAGTCCTGAGCAGTTGGGGGAGGCGCTGTTCGGGGCGCGGCCGGCGGTGTTCGCGCATGTCGCCGAGGACGACGCGACCGGTGAGGTGGTCGGTTTCGCGTTGTGGTTCCTGAACTTCTCGACCTGGCGGGGTGTGCACGGGATCCATCTGGAGGACCTGTACGTCCGTCCGGAGGCCCGGGGCGGGGGTCACGGCAGGGCGTTGCTCGCCGAGCTGGCCCGGATATGCGTGGAGCGGGGCTATGAGCGGCTGGAGTGGGCGGTGCTGGACTGGAACCGGCCCGCGATCGGGTTCTACGAGTCGCTGGGGGCCCGGGCGCAGGACGAGTGGACGGTGTACCGGCTGTCGGACGGGGCGCTGGCGGCGCTGGGCGGGGCGCCGTCAGGTCACTGATTCGGGGACGGGGGCCGCCGTGGGCGCGCCGTGTCCCGGGGCCTTGGCGGTGACCATCAGGCCGGCGACGAGGCCGGCGAGGAGCATGATGCCGGCGGCCCACCAGATGGCGACCGTGTAGCCGTGGACGATTCCGGCGGGGACGACGGTGGCTTTCCGGGCGGGGCTGGTCAGGTGCGCGGTGATGTAGGCGGTGCTGCTGGTGGTGGCGACCGTGTTGAGCAGGGCCGTGCCGATGGAGCCGCCGACCTGCTGGGAGGTGTTGACGGTGGCGGAGGTGACGCCGGAGTCCTGGGGGGCGACGCCCGCGGTGGCGGTGGCGAAGACCGGCATGAAGGTCAGTCCCATGCCGAGGCCCATGAGGAGGAGGGCGGGGAGGATCTCGGTGGTGTAGTCGGAGTGGACCGTCATGCGGGTGAGGACGAGCATGCCGCCGGCGGCGAGGACCATGCCGGGGGTCATCAGGGCGCGGGGTGGGACGTGCTGCAGGAGCCGGGCGGATATCTGGGTCGCGCCGATGATGATGGCGGCGGTCAGGGGGAGGAAGCCCAGGCCTGTCCTGACCGGTGAGTAGCCGAGGATGACCTGCAGGTAGTAGGTCATGAACAGGAACAGGCCGAACATGCCGATGGTGGCGAGGCCCATGGTGAGGAAGCAGCCGGCGCGGTTGCGGTCCTTGACGATGTGCAGGGGGAGCAGGGGCATGGGGGCCCGGGTCTGCCACCACACGAAGACGGTGAGCAGGAGCAGTCCGGTGGCGAACAGGGCGAGGACGAGGGGGTCGGTCCAGCCGCGGGGTTCGGCTTCGCTGAAGCCGTGGACGACGGCGACGAGCCCGCCGCAGCCGAGCAGGGCGCCGGGTACGTCGAGGCGGGCGCCGGCGTGGCCGGGGCGGTCGTGCAGGAGGGCGAAGGCGCCGAGGACGGCGACGGCGGCGATGGGGACGTTGACGTAGAGGCACCAGCGCCAGTTGAGGTATTCGGTGAGGAGCCCGCCGACGATGAAGCCGATCGCGGAGCCGCTGCCGGCGAGGGCGCCGTAGATGCCGAAGGCTTTGCCGCGTTCCCTGGGGTCGGTGAACGTGGTGGTGAGCAGGCTGAGCGCGGAGGGGGCGAGGACGGCGGCGAAGGCGCCCTGGAGGGCACGGGCGCCGAAGAGCATGCCGGAGGTGGTGGCGGCGCCGCCCAGAGCGGAGGCGGCGGCGAAGCCGATGAGTCCGATGACGAAGGTGCGTTTGCGGCCGACGAGGTCGGCGATGCGGCCGCCGAGCAGGAGCAGGCCGCCGAAGGCCAGGGTGTAGGCGGTGATGACCCACTGGCGGTTGCCGTCGGACATGCCCAGGTCGTGCTGGGCGGAGGGGAGGGCGATGTTCACGATCGTGGCGTCCAGGACCACCATGAGCTGGGCCAGCGCGATGATCACCAGGCCCCACCAGCGGCGCGGGTCCGTGTCCGGGACGGATTGAGCCGTTCGGGTGACATTCACCCCGCTAGAAGACCACGTATCGGTATCTGTCGCATCTGTGGATGCAGCGCCCATTCGATTGTCAGCGGCTTGATTGTCAGTGGCGGGGTGCAGCATGGGGGCATGGCGAGGAAGGTGACCGGCGGGGCCGGTGGGACGAGGGCGGCGCGGCGACCGGAGCTGCGGCTGCCGCCGCTGGAACCCTGGGCCGGCGACGGGCTGGAGCCGGACGGGGACTACGACGGGGTGGAGTTCCGCGAGGCGGACTTCGCGGCGCAGGACGGGGCGGGTGCGCGCTTCATGGACTGCTCGCTCGCGGGGTGCGTCGTGGACGAGACACGTCTGCATCACGCCCGGATCCTGGACACCGTCCTGTCGGGGATACGGGGCGTGGGCACCGATCTGGCCGAGTCGACCCTGCGTGACGTCGAGGTCCACGACGCCCGCCTCGGTGGTACCCAGTTGCACGGCGCCGTGCTGGAGCGGGTGCTGATCCGCGGCGGCAAGATCGACTACCTCAACCTCCGCAGGGCCAGGCTGACCGACGTCGTCTTCGAGGGCTGCGTCCTCGTCGAACCCGACTTCGGCGGAGCCCGCCTGGACCGTGTGGAGTTCGTCGACTGCGTCCTGAAGTCCGTCGACTTCACCGAGGTGACCCTGACCCACGTGGATCTGCGCGGGGCCGCTTCGCTGGAGATCGCGCGGGGGATCGGGCGGTTGGCGGGGGCGGTGATCAGCCCGGGGCAACTGCTGGATCTGGCGCCGGTGCTGGCGGGGGAGCTGGGGATCCGGGTGGAGTAGGTCCTACGGGACCCTCGGGAAGCGGGCCTGAAGCGTCCAGATCGCCGGGTTCTCCGACAGGGCCTCGTGCAGGTCGGTCAGGTCGGCGATCAGGTCGTGCAGGAAGTCGCGGGCTTCCCGGCGGAGTTCGGCGTGCGAGAAGGAGAGGGGGGACTCCTCCGCCGGCATCCAGTCGGCGGCGATGTCCACCCAGCCGAAGCGGCGCTCGAAGAGCATGCGGTCGGTGGACTCGGTGAAGTCCAGTTCCGCCCGCTGCGGCCGGGAGGCGCGGGAGCCCGCCGGGTCCCGGTCCAGGCGCTCCGCGATGTCGCACAGGGCCCAGGCGAAGTCCAGCACCGGCACCCATCCCCAGGCTGTGGACAGTTCCCGGTCGGTCTTGGTGTCCGCGAGGTAGACGTCACCGCAGAACAGGTCGTGGCGCAGGGTGCGGACGTCCGCGTGCCGGTAGTCGGTCTGCGGCGGGTCGGGGAAGCGGGTGGAGAGGGCGTAGCCGATGTCGAGCACGTACGTGATGGTGTCACGCCGGTCCGGGGCCACCGCACGCCTCCCGGCCGGGACCGGCCCGCATAGGATCACCGACGTGCCCAGATCCGTGCGTCTTGTCCCGGTCTCCGCCGCGTTCCTCGCCCTCGCTCTCACGGCGTGCGACGCGGGAGTGCGCGGCACCCCCGGCGGTTACGGCGTACAGGACCCGTACTTCCCGAGGGCGGGCAACGGCGGCTACGACGTCACCCACTACGGCCTGACCCTCTCCTACGACCCCGGCCGCCACCACCTCACCGGGACCGCGGTGATCACGGCTCGCGCGACCAAGGACCTCTCCGCCCTCGACCTCGACCTCGAGGGCATGGACGTCGACGCCGTCACCGTCGAGGGCCGTGACGCCCACTGGAACCGGGCCGGCCAGGAGCTGACCGTCCGCCCGCACGACGACCTGGACGCGGGGGAGACGTTCGAGGCCACGGTGCGCTACTCGGGCACCCCGGAGACGATCACCGACCCCGACGGTTCCCAGGAGGGCTGGCTGCGCACCGCGGACGGCGCACTGGCGCTGGGCGAACCGACCGGCTCCATGGCCTGGTTCCCCGGCAACCACCACCCCTCCGACAAGGCCTCGTACGACATCACGGTCACCGTCCCCAAGGGGCTGCAGGCCGTCTCGAACGGTGAGCCGACGCGGCAGCACACGACCGGCGGCCGTACGACGTTCGTCTGGCACACCGCCGAGCCCATGGCGAGTTACCTGGCCACGGTCGCGATCGGCCACTACGACATCACGCGCACGACCATCGAGGACGGCCTGCCCGTGTACGTGGCCGTCGACCCCGCGCAGAGGGCGGCGAGCCGGACGGTGCTCGCGAAGATCCCCGAGGTCATGAAGTGGGAGGAGGACAACTTCGGCCCGTACCCCTTCTCCTCCACGGGTGCGATCGTCGACCGCGCCGAGGACGCGGGCTACGCCCTGGAGACCCAGACCCGCCCGGTCTTCCCGGGCGCCCCCGACACCGCGACGCTCGTCCACGAGCTCGCCCACCAGTGGTACGGCGACTCCGTCACCCCGGAGAGCTGGCGGGACATGTGGCTGAGCGAGGGCTTCGCCACGTACGCGGAGTGGCTGTGGCGGGAGGACCACGGCGGCGACTCCGCGCAGCAGACGTTCACCGCGCTCTACGACGGCACGTCCGACGAGGTCGACGACCCGGACGCCATCTGGGCCTTCCCGCCCGCCAAGCCGAGCAGTGCCGCGCACATCTCCGACCCGCCCGTCTACCAGCGCGGCGCGATGGTCCTGCACAAGATCCGCCAGAAGGTCGGCGACGACGCCTTCTACGACATCATCCAGGGCTGGGCCGCCGCCCACCGGTACGGCAACGCGAGCACCGCCGACTTCACGGCGTACGTGGAGAAGCGGGCCCCGCACCAGGACTTCGGCGCGATCTGGGCCGACTGGCTGTACGGGGACGGCAAGCCGGACCGCGCCTGAGTGTCTCGGGAGTGCCTCCTGAGCGCCTCCGGTGGTCAGCCCTGCCCGAACTCGGCCAGCAGCCGGCCCAGGTCGGGCGGCCAGACGGGCTCGTCCGGATCGGCCAGCTCCTCCCGCGTCCACCAGCGCCAGGTCAGGATGCCGTCCCTGGCGTGTTCGGCGGCCAGGTCGGGGCCGACGGGGTCCCGGCGCGGGCCCCGGGCCACGTAGATGTCGTCGTGCTGCCGGATGTGGGTGTGGAACCGGGTGAAGTCGTGCTCCCACGTGCACAGCAGCGGGCCGGGCTCCAGATCGGTCCAGCCGGTCTCCTCGCGCAGCTCCCGCAGGGCGCCCTCGCGCGAGGTCTCGCCCGGTTCGAGACCGCCGCCGGGGAGCGCCCAGTGGGCGCCCACCTCGGGGTTGTCGTAGCGGAAGAGGAACACCGAGCCCTCCGGGTCGACGACGGCGACGCGGGCCGCCGCGCGGGGGGTGCGCAGCAGCTTGCGCAGGACCGCGCAGGGGCGGCCGAGGGCGCGGTCGGGGCGGTGGTCCATGACCTCATAGCCGAGGGCGGTCCAGAAGGCGAGGCCCGCGGGGTTGTCGTCCAGGACGGCGAGCCGCACGGCGGTCCGGCCGGCCTTCCGGAAACGGCCCTCGACCAGTTGTGCGATCTGCCGTCCCCGTCCCCGGCCGTGCTCGTCCGCGTCCACCAGCAGCAGCCCGATCCACGGGTCGGGGTCGGCCGGGTCCGGATGACGGGCGAGTGTGCAGGCGACGCCCACCAGCCGTCCCTCACCGCGCGCGAGCAGCACCTCCGCGTCCGGGTGCGCCAGATCCTCCGCCAGCGCGGCCGCCACCTGCTCCGGCCGGATGTCGTCCGGGTCGGGGAAGTCTCCGCTGCGCGCGAAGAAGTCGCGGTTGGAGGCGTAGAGCGCGGTGAGTTCGGTGAGAACGGGCGCCGGGATGTCCTGGCCGGCGGGCAGGGGCTCGAGGATCACGCCGGGCAATCTATCGCCGGACACGGCGGGGCCCCGGTCGTTTCCTCGCGGTGCGAGCACGACCGGGGCCCCGTCGACGAGCGGGTGCCGCTCAGACGTTGACGCCGAAGTCCTGCGCGATGCCCACCAGGCCCGAGGCGTAGCCCTGACCGACGGCGCGGAACTTCCACTCGGCGCCGTTGCGGTAGAGCTCGCCGAAGACCATGGCGGTTTCGGTGGCGGCGTCCTCGGAGAGGTCGTAGCGGGCGATCTCGGCGCCGCCTGCCTGGTTGACGATGCGGATGTAGGCGTTGCGGACCTGGCCGAAGTTCTGGTTGCGGTTCTCGGCGTCGTAGATGGAGACCGGGAAGACGATCTTGTCGACGTCGGCCGGGAGGGCCGCCAGGTTGACGTTGATCGCCTCGTCGTCGCCCGCGCCCTCTCCGGTGCGGTTGTCGCCGGTGTGGACGATCGAGTTGTCCGGGGTGTTCTTGTTGTTGAAGAAGACGAAGTGGGCGTCCGAGTAGACCTTGCCCTGCGCGTTGACCGCGATGGCGGAGGCGTCCAGGTCGAAGTCCGTGCCGGTGGTGGTGCGGACGTCCCAGCCGAGGCCCACGGTGACGGCGGTCAGGCCCGGAGCTTCCTTGGTGAGCGAGACGTTGCCGCCCTTGGACAGGCTTACAGCCATGGTTTGGGAGTCCCTTCCCTCGTTGCGTCAGTACGGGCTTCGCACTGGGGACGAAGCTACCGTCACTCCGGACAACGCCGAGGGGGGTCCTCGTGGTTCCGGATGGCTTTACCTTTTTTACCCAAGGCGAAATCCGGGTGACGTGGACCGGACAGAGGCGGGAACATGGACGGCATGTCCGGTCCTTACGTCGTCCGTGGCTCCGTCTCACTGCCCGAGGCCGAGCTGATGTGGCGTTTCTCGCGGTCCTCGGGGCCTGGTGGGCAGCATGTCAACACCAGTGACTCCCAGGTGGAGCTGCGCTTCGACCTGGCGCGGACCGAGGCGTTTCCACAGGTGTGGAAGGAGCGGGCGCTGGCCCGGCTGAGCGGGCGGCTGGTCGACGGTGTCGTCACCGTCCGCGCCTCCGAGCACCGCTCCCAGTGGCGCAACCGGGAGACCGCCGCGGTGCGCCTCGCGGCGCTGCTCGCGGAGGCCACCGCGCCCCCGCCCAAGCCGCGCAGGCCGACCCGCATCCCGCGGGGGATCAACGAGCGCCGGCTCCGGGAGAAGAAGCAGCGCTCGGACACCAAGCGGGGCAGGTCGGGACGGGACTGGGGCTGAGCGGCCCCGCCGCCCCGCACTCCACTCCGGCCACAGGCCCGTCAGGCCCCGGCCCCGGCCCCCGGCCCAGCTCCAGCACCCCCACCGTCTGGCCCCCGCTGGTCTCCCCGGTGCGGCGGAAGCCGAGGCCGAGGTAGAAGCCCTCGGGGCCGGTCGGGCCCGGGTGCCAGGTGACGCACAGTTCCTCGCCGCCGCGGCGGCGGATCTACTCGGCGACGGAGGCGACGGCGAAGCGGCCGTAGGTCCTGTCCGGCGGATCATGCCGCAGACGCGTGGCTTGGCACGCCCTCCCCCACTCTCGGCTTCGCTCGAGCGGGCGGTGCCCCCACCGGCGTTGTCGTCGGTCGCCGACTCCCCCACGCTCGAACGAGCTCGCGCGGGGGGACCCCCATCGCGTCGACGCCCTCCTCCGCCTTGCAGCCGGACGCTCCCCCACGCTCGAATGAGCTCGCGCGGGGGCACCCCCATTCGCCCCGCTCACCAGCGCCGATGAGGCACCGCCCGTGCCCTGCGACCTGATCCGCCGGACAGGCCCTGGCTGGCGCCCGCCCGGCCTGGGGTGTTGCATGGGGGGCTGTGGAACAGCAGCCCCCCGCCGCCCCGTCCGGCGCCGCCGCACAGGCCATCGAGGCCGTCTTCCGCCTGGAGTTCCCCCGGGTCGTCGCCGGTGCCGCCCGGACCGTCCGGGACGTGGGCATCGCGGAGGAACTGGCCCAGGACGCCCTGGTCGCCGCCCTGGAACGGTGGCCGCGGGACGGCGTGCCGGACAACCCCGGCGCCTGGCTCATGGCCACCGCCCGCCACCGCGCCGTCGACCTGGTCCGCCGCCGCGAGAACTACGCCCGCAAGCTCGCCGAGATCGGCCGCGACCTGGAGACCACGGCGCCGCCGCCGGCACCGGCCGACCCCGACGACATCGACGACGACCTGCTCCGCCTCGTCTTCACCACCTGCCATCCGGTGCTGTCCGCCGAGGCCCGCACCGCACTCACGCTGCGCCTGCTGGGCGGCCTGACCACGGCCGAGATCGCCCGCGCCTTCCTCGTCCCGGAGGCGACGATCGCCCAGCGGATCGTCCGCGCCAAACGCACCCTGGCCAGGAAGAACGTCGCCTTCGAAGTGCCCTGCGGGCCCGACCGGGAGGCCCGCCTCGGCTCCGTCCTCGACGTCATCTACCTGATCCACAACGAGGGCTACGCGGCCACCGCCGGCGACGACTGGCTGCGCCCCGCCCTGTGCGAGGACGCCCTCCGCCTCGCCCGTGTGCTGTCCGCGCTGATGCCCAAGGAACCGGAGGTGCACGCCCTGACCGCGCTCCTGGAGTTCCAGACCTCCCGGGCCGCCGCCCGCACCGGCCCCGACGGCGCCCCCGTCCTCCTCAGGGACCAGAACCGCCGCCGCTGGAACCGGATGCTCATCGCCCGCGGCGTCGCGGCCCTCGGCCGGGCCGAGGCCGCTGCCACCGGGGCGCCCGGGCCGTACACCCTCCAGGCGGCGATCGCGGCCTGCCACGCACACGCGCACTCCTACGAGGAGACCGACTGGGCGACCATCGCGACCCTCTACGACCTGCTCGCCGCCCGGGCCCCGTCCCCGGTCGTGGAGCTGAACCGCGCGGTCGCCGTGTCGATGGCGCGCGGACCGGCCCCGGCCCTGGAGATCGTGGACCGGCTGGCCGCCGACCCCGCCCTGCGCGACTACCACCTGCTCCCCAGCGTCCGCGGCGACCTGCTGGCCCGCCTCGGCCGCGGGGCGGAGGCACGCGCGGAGTTCGTCCGGGCGGCGGGACTCACCCGCAACGCGCGGGAACGGGAACTGCTGGCGGCCCGGGTGGCCGAGCTCGGCCCGTGATCGACCTCCGCGACATGATCGCAACGTCGATCCTGAGCAGCGGCGTCGCCTCGAAGTTCTCCACGCTCGGCTTCACCCCGAAGCGGCTGGCCGGCACCTCCCGCAACTCGACCTCGGTCGCCGTCGCCAGTGCGCCCGACCACGTCTTCCTCGCCACCGGCACCGACTACCACTCGGCGCTCGCCGCCGCGTCGGCCGCGGGTGCGGACGGGACGAGCGGCAAGTCGGTGGTCGTACTCAACGACGGCAACATGTTGACCTCGTCCGTGAAGTCGTGCCTGAACAGCCTCGGCTCCGCCGGAACGCCACTGCGACGCTCCGCGTCGCGACCCCGGGATTTGCTTCACCCCAGGCCTGAAGGCCGCAGCACTGCGAATGAATCCCGGGAGCCGCTCAGCCGTTCGCGGGTGCCCCGAGCAGCATCGTCGGGGCACCCGCGACACGCGTGAGGAACACGGTGGCCGAGCCCGGCCCCTGCGGCTTGACCTTCCGCCGCAGCTCCTCCGGCTCCACCGCCGACCCGCGCTTCTTCACGGTCAGGATCCCGACCCCCCGCTCGCGCAGCAACGCCTTCAACTTCTTCACATTGAAGGGAAGTTGGTCGGTGATCTCGTACGCGGACGCATACGGTGTCGGCCGCAGCTCGTCCGCCGTCACATAGGCGATGGTCGGGTCGATCAGCCCGCCGCCCACCTCCTCGGCGACCTCCGCCACCAGATGCGCGCGGATGACGGCGCCGTCGGGCTCGTACAGGTACCGGCCCACGGGCCGCGCTCCGGGGTCCGGCAGCCCGCGGGAGAGCAGGGACCGCGGTCCCGGCAGCAGGGTCGCCCGTACGGCGCCCGGCGCTCCCGTGCCGAACCACAGCACCGCCTCCTTCACGTCCCCGCCGTCGGAGATCCACTCCGCCTCGGCCCGCTCGGGAACCGTCTCGTGCGGGATGCCGGGCGCGATCTTCAGGGCGGCCACCCGGGCGGCGGACGCGACGCCCACGGCCCACGACAGGGGCGGGGAGTACGCCTCCGGATCGAAGACACGGCCCCGGCCGCCGCGCCGGGCCGGGTCGACGAACACGGCGTCGTACGAGGACGTGTCCACCTCCGTCACGTCCGCCTCCCGGACCTCGATCAGCTCGGCCAGCCCCAGCGCCTCGGCGTTGGCGCGGGCCACCGCCGCGGTCACTGGATCCCGGTCCACGGCGAGCACCCGGATCCCGGCGCGGGCAAGGGCGAGCGCGTCGCCGCCGATGCCGCAGCACAGGTCGGCGACGGAGGTGACGCCCAGTTCCCGCAGCCGGCGCGCCCGGTACGCGGCCACCCTCGCCCGGGTCGACTGCTCGACCCCGCCCGGGGTGAAGAACATCCGCCGCGCGTCCTCGGCGGCGAACTTGGCGGCCGCCCGCTGCCGCAGCCGGGCCTGGCCGAGGGCGGCCGAGACCAGGTCGGCGGGGTGGTCGCGGCGCAGCCGGGTGGCGACGGCGAGTTCGTCGGCCGGGGCCGTGCCGCGTACCTCGTCGAGGAGGGCGCGGCCCTCGGGGGTGAGCAGGGAGCGGAAGGCGAGCAGGTCGTTCACCGGGTCATTGTGGGCCAGTCGGTGGATGGTGCGCCCGCGGCGGCGGTGTCGGGCCGGTTCGGGGCGGGGGCTCTGCCAGGATCCGGCACCATGCGACTAGTAGTACAAAATGACAAAAATGGTGCGCGCGGGAGACGGTTGGCCACGAGGTGGCTGCCCACGAGACGGACGGCCACGAGACGGACGGTCACAAGACGGACGGCCGCGAGGTGGCAGAGCGGCCTGGCCGCGCTCGCCGTGGCAGCCGTCGTCTCGGGCAGTGCCGTCTCCGGCTGTTCGGCGCCGGGCACGGCCCCGCACTCGTCCCCGGACGTCCGGCCCGCCCCCGGTCAGCAACGTCTGCGGGGACCCGCCGAAGCCCTCGACTCCTACGCCTCCCGGCTGCGCACCTCCCACGCCGCCCTGGTCGCCGCCGCCAGCCGCTGGGGTCTGGAAGCGGCCCCGCTCACGCCCCCGGCACCCCCCGCCCACAAGCCGAGGATCACCGCCCGCGACGGATTCGAGGTCGACGGCCAGGAGGAACTGGACCTGCCGCCCGTCTTCACCACGATCCCCACCAAGCAGAAGGTCGTCTTCCTCACCATCGACGACGGCGCCGAGAAGGACCCGGCGTTCCTGCGCATGATGAGCGACCTGAAGGTCCCCTACACCGCGTTCCTCAGCAACTACCTGGTCGAGGACGACTACGGCTACTTCCGCAAGATGCAGGCGGACGGCATCACCCTCAACAACCACACCCTCACCCACCCCTACCTGCCCGGCCTGTCCTACGACGAGCAGCGGGACGAGATCTGCGGCATGCAGCGGATCATGCGCAAGCAGTTCGGCCGGAGTCCGACCGTCTTCCGCCCGCCCTACGGCAACTACAACCGCGACACCCTTCTCGCCGCCAAGTCCTGCGGCATCAAGTACGCGCCCATCTGGGACGAGGAGGTCTACGTCGACCACTGGGAGTACCGGGAGGACGACCAGAGCCTGCACCCCGGCGACATCGTCCTGACCCACTTCCGGGGCCGGGACGACTGGAACGGCACGATGGTCGACGACATGCGCCGGTTCCTGAACAAGGTCACGGCCGAGGGGTACGCGGTGGCCCGTCTGGAGGACTACCTGTGAGGCGGCGGTACGGGCCGGTGAGGCGGCCGGCGCCTGGTGCGGGCCGCCGCCGACGAGGGCGTCCGCGCTGACGCGACGCACGGCAATTGGCACTCCGCTTGACCGAGTGCTAATCGCAGTCATAGTCTCGGCTCTGGCACTCGACGCAGGAGAGTGCCAACACAGCGACGGGCAGGTCCGGCACCCGCGACGACGGATCGACCTGGTCGCCACCTCAGACAGTTAACCCCGTGAGATCTCCGAAGGGGGAGGTCGGATCGTGACGACCGCCAGCTCCAAGGTTGCCATCAAGCCGCTCGAGGACCGCATTGTGGTCCAGCCGCTGGACGCCGAGCAGACCACGGCCTCTGGCCTGGTCATCCCGGACACCGCCAAGGAGAAGCCCCAGGAGGGCGTCGTCCTGGCCGTGGGCCCGGGCCGCATCGAGGACGGCAAGCGCGTCGAACTCGACGTCAAGGTCGGCGACGTCGTGCTCTACAGCAAGTACGGCGGCACCGAGGTGAAGTACAACAACGAGGAGTACCTCGTTCTCTCGGCCCGCGACGTGCTCGCGATCGTCGAGAAGTAATCGCCTCGAGCTTTTCCGCTTCGAGCTGCGCCCCCGGCCCCCGCGACCGTTAACAAGCCGGGCGCCGGGGGCGCAGTTCGTTTCACCGACCGTATTTTTCAGCACCCTAGATTTCCCGAGAGGGCTACGCTCCCATGGCGAAGATCCTGAAGTTCGACGAGGACGCCCGTCGCGCCCTCGAGCGCGGCGTCAACAAGCTCGCCGACACGGTCAAGGTGACGATCGGCCCCAAGGGCCGCAACGTCGTCATCGACAAGAAGTTCGGCGCCCCGACCATCACCAACGACGGTGTCACCATCGCCCGTGAGGTCGAGATCGAGGACCCGTACGAGAACCTCGGCGCCCAGCTGGTGAAGGAGGTGGCGACCAAGACCAACGACATCGCGGGTGACGGTACGACCACCGCCACCGTGCTGGCCCAGGCGCTCGTGCGCGAGGGCCTGAAGAACGTCGCCGCCGGCGCCTCCCCGGCCGCCCTGAAGAAGGGCATCGACGCCGCGGTCAAGGCCGTCTCGGACGACCTGCTCGCCTCCGCCCGGCCGATCGACGAGAAGTCCGACATCGCCGCCGTCGCCGCGCTGTCCGCCCAGGACCAGCAGGTCGGCGAGCTCATCGCCGAGGCGATGGACAAGGTCGGCAAGGACGGTGTCATCACCGTCGAGGAGTCCAACACCTTCGGTCTGGAGCTGGACTTCACCGAGGGCATGGCCTTCGACAAGGGCTACCTGTCGCCGTACTTCGTGACGGACCAGGAGCGCATGGAGGCCGTCCTCGACGACCCGTACATCCTGATCCACCAGGGCAAGATCTCCGCCATCGCGGACATGCTCCCGCTCCTGGAGAAGGTCATCCAGGCCGGCGCCTCGAAGCCCCTGCTGATCATCGCCGAGGACGTCGACGGCGAGGCCCTGTCGACCCTGGTCGTCAACAAGATCCGCGGCACCTTCAACGCCGTCGCCGTCAAGGCCCCCGGCTTCGGTGACCGCCGCAAGGCCATGCTGCAGGACATCGCCGTCCTCACCGGCGGCACCGTCATCTCCGAGGAGGTCGGCCTCAAGCTCGACCAGGTCGGCCTGGACGTGCTCGGCTCCGCCCGCCGCGTCACCGTCACCAAGGACGACACCACGATCGTCGACGGCGCCGGCAAGTCCGAGGACGTCGCGGGCCGCGTCGGCCAGATCAAGGCCGAGATCGAGAACACCGACTCCGACTGGGACCGCGAGAAGCTCCAGGAGCGCCTCGCGAAGCTGGCCGGCGGCGTGTGCGTGATCAAGGTCGGCGCCGCCACCGAGGTGGAGCTGAAGGAGAAGAAGCACCGTCTGGAGGACGCCATCTCCGCGACCCGCGCCGCGGTCGAGGAGGGCATCGTCTCCGGTGGTGGCTCCGCGCTGGTCCACGCCGTCAAGGTCCTCGAGGGCAACCTCGACAAGTCCGGCGACGAGGCCACCGGTGTCGCGGTCGTCCGCCGCGCCGCCGTCGAGCCGCTGCGCTGGATCGCGGAGAACGCCGGCCTCGAGGGCTACGTCATCGTCTCCAAGGTCGCCGAGCTCGACAAGGGCAACGGCTACAACGCCGCCACCGGCGAGTACGGCGACCTGGTCAAGGCCGGCGTCATCGACCCGGTCAAGGTCACCCGCTCCGCCCTGGAGAACGCCGCCTCCATCGCCTCCCTCCTGCTCACGACCGAGACCCTGGTCGTCGAGAAGAAGGAAGAGGAAGAGCCGGCCGCCGCGGGCCACGGCCACGGCCACGCCCACTGACGCACCGTCGGTAGGACCCGAGGCCTTCGGGCCGCGAGCGAGGCCCGGCACCCCGGAAGGGGTGCCGGGCCTTCGCCGTGCCGACTCGCCGAAGGCGTTGCAGGACGTAAGCGTCATGCCGAGGAAGGTGACGGTCATGCCGAGTCGGTCGCTGATCCTGCCGTCCGGCGTGCGTCCGGGCTCGGCGCGGGCGCGGTACTGCTCGGGGTGCTCGTCACCGTCCACCGACAGGTCCATGGTGACCGGGCCTGTGGTCGGGAGGCGCAACTGCACGAGCTGATCAAGCTTGTCCCCCCTGAAGTCACGGCGCTGGCTCAGCCCGAGTACCACAGCAGGGCCGCCGGGCCGGTCGGCCGGACCTCCCGCCGGGTGAAGCCGGTGGCCGCACAGAACGCCTTCAGAACCGAGCGGACAGGGCGCCCCGGGCCGGTGTGACGTATTTCGACGGGCCCTGCCGCACCCGCGGCGGCGACCAGGGCGACCTCGTCGCCGGAGGCGAGCCGCAGCAGGAGGACGTCCCACTCGCCGCCGTCGTGCTGGACGGTGTCCCACCAGCCGATCCGCGCGCCGATGTGGGTGCGGTCCACCGCCATCCGGGCGATCGTCCGGGCACCGGAGAACTCCTCCGTGAAGCGGTGCCCGTCCAACCGCAGGTAGGGCGGAGGGGACCACGGGCGAAGGGCGTCCATCCGGGCCAGCACCCGCCGCAGGAAAACCCGGAGATCCTCGCCGCTGTGCTGCTCGGCGATCGGGGAGGCGAGATCCGCGCCGGACTCGACCGCTCGGACAAGCGTCTGGTACTGCTCCTCCGGCTCGAGCCGGAACAGCGGCTGCTTGAGCAGGTACCGGGTGACCCGTTCGACCACGGCGTCGTCGAGGTCCCGTGCGTAGATCAGGGTGTACGCGACCCCGTTCACCACACCCCGCCAGTCTTCGGCCATCCCGCGGCCCTCCCCCTCGGCGCGACCCAGAGGCCCGCATCACCGGGGGCGGATTGTACGTGGCAGCACGGTGGAACGTCCGGGCGTGTGCCCAGGAAAGGGGGTTTTCCGCCGAAGACGTTCCCGGCGGCCCCGAACAGGGCAATCATCATCGAGTCCGACACACGGGGGGTGGGCCGGTGGAGTCTTCGGCAGGCGGACGGGTGCCGGGGACAGGACGGCTGAAGGCGGGTGCCGGGCTCCTGCTGACGCTGCTCTGCCTGGTGCTGCTCTGCTCCGGCCCTGCCCAGGCCGCCGACAGGCCGGCCGGAGCGTCCTCGACCGGGACGATCACCATCGCCGTGGGCTTGGACAGGTCGCGGCAGTTGGTGATGATCAGTGAGACCCGGAGGTACACACTGGCCCCGCACAGCAAGGCCCTGGCCTCCCTGCGGGCGACCGGCATCATCGACGGGGGGACCGGTTACCGCTTGGAAACCGATGTCGGCCCGCGGGTGTACGACGGCTGGTCGAGCCGTCCGACCATGGTGACCCAGGCCTCACCTGACGAACCAGCCCGGGTGGAGGCGCGCTGGGGGTGGCAGTATCAGGCCCTCCGATCCGGCGCGCAGCACCTGTGGCTGTTACTGACTCCGCATCTGTTGCTGCAGAAGCGGGCCCCCGGCTCTCCCACGGCCTGGACGGTGACGGTGAGTGCTCCGCAGTGGCACTTCAGCCGGGTCTTCGGGGCCGTCGAGTCGCAGACACCGAGTACCGTCGCCTGGCGGGTCACCAGCGGTTCGGCGTCTTCCGAAGGGAAAGCCGCGGTCACTCCGTCAGTCATGCTGGACCAATCCGTGCAGGCGAAGCCGCTGTCGCGACGGCACCAGACCCAAGGCGAGATGATCCTCGCCCTCAGCCTCTCCGTCTGCGGCATCGGTGTCGTCGCGGCGTTCGTCGTGTCTGCGCTCGCCGGTGGCGCCGTCCCCCGTAGATGGGCGAGGGGGACACTCCTGCTCGCGGTGGCCGTATGCCCTCTCGCCGTATGGGAAGCACCGGGGCGGAGCGCCGCCGCCTTCGGATTCGACCCCAGGGGGGTCAGCGGCATCCCGCCCGACGCCGTGTGGGAACCGGGTCCCGCACTCGGACTCTGGCTTTGGTACCTCCTCCCCATGGCGGGTTTGTGGTTCAGCCGCAGGCTCGCCGAACACCGACCGCCGTCACCTGTCGTGCTGTTGTCGTGCGGCGCGTCCGTGGTGCTCCCTTACGGGCTCATGGCGGCAGGCGGATGGAGGCCGACGGTTTTCGAAGGGTCCGTGCTGGCGGGATCCGTGCTTCTCGCTCTTGCGGTCACCGGGGCGCTGTGTCTCGCGCGCAGGGGCAGCGCCGCACGCCGGTGGGCGATCGCGACGGGGACACTCGTGGGGGTGGTCCCGCTCCTGCTGCTGCTCAGCGGCTCACCGGTCATGGCAGGGCGTGGGGGGAACCCGCCGACGGACTGGTCCGTCGTGGGGCCCGTCCTGATCCTGACGTGGCCGGCCGCGGCGTGGCTCACATCGCTCCGGGGGCCGGTACTGCGTCGCAGCCCGAAACCTGCGTCCCAGTTGGTCCGCTTCACGCTTCTCTGGGGGATGCTGACCGCGCCGTTCCTGATCGGTTGGGGGAAGGAAGCCTCCAGGACGCTGCCTGCGCTCTGGGAGGACTACCCCACAGCGTTCTTCACCGGGTACAGGGGATACCCCCTCTGCGTCATGACGGTCTGTGGAGTGATCCTTCAGATCGTCTACCTGCGCAGGCGCGGTGCCCCCGGTGACGGAGGCCGGGCGGTGGAGCCGGTCGGCAGGGTGCTGCTGGTCTGCGGGGCGCTCCTGGCCCTGGGCAGCCCCAGCCTGCGCACCCTGACCATGTGGGGGGACTCCCTCGGCGTCACGTGGACGGCGCTGGGCTCCCTGCTGCTGATTCCACCCGGATCGATCCGTACGGCGGCCAAGTTCCGGCGGGTGACCAGGAAGGCACACGCCGGCTTCATGGACAGGTGGGTGCGGACACAACTGCTCTGGGACACCCGGGCCGACTTCCAGCGGGCCGCCCGGTCCTCCCTCGCGGACGACATGGCGATGTCGGCCTTCGCCGACCGCTGGCGTGAACTGGACGTCCCCGGACGATGCGGTGACCCCGCCACCCGGCTGGCCCGCGCGAAGAGGTTCGCGCTCGGATCGAGTGCCGGAGTCGCGCCCCGCGTCGCCGGACCGGCCGGCGCGGCCCTTGCCCAGTTGCTGGCGCTGCCGTGGGCGGCGTACAAGCTGGTGACCGGCAGCGCGGTGGGAGCGGACAGTTCGATGCCCTTCCACCTCGGGGCGATCTCCCAGACGCTCAGGTTCGGCCACTGGGCGCTGTACGGCTTCGTCTTCGGCTACTTCTACGCGCTGCTGCGGGGCCTGACGCCGATCGGCAAGGCGGGCATGCTCCTGCTGGTGGTGCTGCCTGCGGAGATCCTGCCCATGGTGACACTCACCGTCGACTCTCAGTACACCCAGGACCCCTCCTGGACCGACATGGCGGTGGCGTGCGGCGCCTTGGCGGGCCAGACCTTCGTCGTCTGCATGGGACTCGGGCTCTGCTGGGAGTGGTGGCTGGCCCGGGCCGCCGCGATGAAGTGGTCCCAGGTCCGGAACTTCCGTCGGCTGTCGTCGGTCACTGTGCCCGCCGGCACCGTGCTCGTCGCCGCCGCGACCGCGTTCGCCACCGTGGTCGCCGGAACATGGGCCCAGCAGGAACTCGTACCACCGTCCCAGCCGCCGTCCTCGACGGACCGTCCGGGGCAGCCGGCTCCCTGAGACGGGCAGGAAGCCGTCGGTGCTCGGCCTCAGTGCATGCTGGACGCCGCCCATCCGCTGACCGCCGTGGCACCGGTGCCGCACGCCAGGAGGCGCCAGGCGTCGGGCGTCCAGGCGAAGATCGCGTCCTGGCCGAAGCGGTGTCCCAAGTCGCGCGCCGCGTCATCGCTCAGGCCGACGACGGCGACGCTGTCCTCGCGGTGTGTGCCGCGCGCGTCGCCCCCCTCCGCGGACCACGAGGTGAGACCACGGCGGCGGACCTCGTCGAGCAACAGGGACTGGGAACGGGCGTTGTCGTCGGCCGGCGCGGTGCGGCCGAGGGGGTTCCAGGCGGTGACCACATGGATGGTGGCGCTGCCGGCCGGTTCCGGGAAGAGCCCCTCGGCCGTGCCCGAAGGTCGTGGTTCGACCCGGACGGTACGGCCCGGGAACCGGATGTCCACGACCGTGGTCCGGTAGAGATTCCAGTTGCGGGGCGTGACAGCGGCGTCGGTGGCGTGCGCGTGCACAAGGGCCTCCTGTGGAAACGAAGACCCCCTTACACGTCATGCAGGGAGATCGGTGCTCGCCCCCACCGAATAGTGGAGGCATGGCGGGCCGGGTCGGCCAGACCGCAAGGTTTCATGATCGCGGCCCGAAGGCAAGGGGTCGGCGCGATCGGCAGCGGAGGCAGTCCCGGGAGAAGAAAGAAGCGGAACGGCTGGCGAAGAAGGCGGCGCAGACGACGAACGCCCCCGGGACGCCCCTCCGCCGCAGCACGTGACGCACCGGCACACCCGTCCATCCCTGGTGGTGCAGACGGCGCGTTACATAGTGATCCGTCTTGCCGAACCCTCCTCGAACCAGCCCGCGGAGACATACGCTGACCTGGGTATTCCGTCGGTCTGGCCGAAGCAGGGGCAGGTACGGCGGAACGAGGAGGGGAACAGCGGGCAGGGGGTGGCCCGTCCGTGCGACGCGGGGAGCGTGCAGACGCCACCCGTCGGGACGCCGGACGACGCCGAGCTGCCCGGGACTGGGGGGGGACATGAACCGCTGGGTCGGCATCGTGTCGTTGCGGGACACCGCCGCGCCGACGCCCGTACACAGGATCGCGCTCGCCATCGAGGCCGCACGGAAACGGACGTCGTACAACCTGGGCGGACGGCAGGTCTCGTACGAGCGGATGCGTCGTGCGCTGCGCAGGGTGGGCCAGACGTACGCGGCGCGCTCGGAGTGGGACAGATGGTCGTACTGCGTCGACCTGGCCGGTGACTTCTTCGACGGCCGCGCTCCCGCGTTCGAGCTGCCGCGCTGGCTCGCCGGCAAACTACGGGTCGTACTCGACGGAGAGGCCGGCCGGACCGGCAGTCGAACCCGGCCGCACAGTCCGCAGGCCGCGCGTCCCCGGAGCCGCGAGTCCCGTCCGTCTCGACGGACCAAGACAACGCCTGGCGTACCCTCTCGAACGGTATCCGCACGTCCACCCGGCGCCGATCGACGGCCGACGACGGAGCCGCCACGGCCGTACGTGCGGGTGGAGCGGCAGCGCACCGTATGGGACGTCACCCACCCGCCACTGCCCCGACCGCCCGCCTCGCTGACGGGCACGTTCGGGGACGTGGTCCGTGCCGCGATCCGGGACGTCGTGGGCGAGTGGGAGGCCGACGCGGAGGCCACGGCTTGGCTCGGTCTCGCCGCGTCGCACCGCAGCCACCTCTACGAGAGCGGACTGGCCGAGACCGCCGTGACGCCGCATGCCCTGGGAATGCTGGACGCGCTCGGCCGCACCACGCTCGGGGTGATCCTGATCGACGTGTACGTCGGGAAGCAGCAGCCGGACAAGGTGGGAACCCAGTCGAGCGAACACCACCGGCGGTCGACGGCCGCCCGGGTGGCCCTCGGACAGTGGGCGGCCGACCACGGTCTCGTCCGCATGGGGCCGGCGAAGCACAACGGCCCGCGCCCTCGGTGTCGGAGGGTGTCGCCCGGCAGATCCTCGGTGTGCTCAGCCTCGTCGGCGCCCATGACATCGCTCAACGGCTGGTCGAGACCATTTGTACCGGAATCGACCGCCGCGCCGACGACATCGGCGGCTCAGACCACGTCACCGAGGCACAGAACCTCTTTGCCGAGGAAGGCCTCACCTACGACTACGCCGAACAGGGGCCCGACCACAGCAAGACGTACACCGCCACCGCCCGCACCCGCAGCGGGCGGACCGCGCAGGGCACCGGACCGACGAAGAAGGCCGCTCGGGCCGCTGCCGCACGCGCTCTGCTGAGCGGCTATCCGCGGGCACGACGGCAGCAGGACCCGCGGGCCACGGACGCGCGGTTCGCAGCACGTCCACAGCCGTACAGTGCCGCACCCCTGAGGTACCGGGACGCCGTATCCGACCTCGTGGCCATGTTCGAACTCGACGGCCGCCGGGCCGAGGGCCTGCTCGCCCAGGCCCTCACTCACTCGTCGTACGTCTACGAGAACCAGGCCGAGACCACCGCCCACCACCAACGCGACAACCAGCTGCTCGCCCACCACGGCTCCGTCGTGCTCGACCACCTGGCCCGGCACGAGAGAACCCGCCGCACCCTGGCCAAGGGCCTGGTGCCGGACGAGGACGAAGCCCGCATCCACACGCCGGCCAACGAGGACAGCGCCCGCCTTGGCACGGAACTCGCCCTCGCCGAAGGAATACTGACTGGCCGCGGGGAGAGCGGACAACGACCGAGCACGGTTGCCGGCGCCGCGCAGGCGGTCGTCGCCACGGCCTGGCGTACCCACGGACCACGACTGCTGCGCCGCAGACCGGCCGTCCTCGAGGATTGGCTCAGCGGACTCCAGCACCAGCACGACCCGGTGACCGTCATGACCTACCTGATGAGCATGTTCGGAGTGACGCACGTCTTCGAGCACCGTCTCAGCGGCCCGGACCACCTGCAGAGTTACACCTCGACCCTTGTCCTGCGCGACGTGCGGGGCCGTATCCACCGGTGGGCGGTACCGCCCGACGGGCCCTGTTCCAAGACCGACGCGGACAAGGCGACCGCCCAGGACGTCCTGGAGATCCTCGCCGCACTCGCCGACGATCTTGTCGAGGCCCTCACCGAGGCGGAGTCCGAACTGCTGAGGTACCTGCTCCGGGCACAATTCGACGGACTGGGTCCGACGAACGAACGGCAGCGCGCCCGTATGGTCAGCGGCGGCCTGCTCGGCACTGACCTGCTCGCCACCGGAGATCTCGCCGCCTTCCGCGCCTGGGCGGAAGGCGTACGGTCCCTGTTCGGTCCGGACGCGGCGCCGCCGCCTGACACCCTGCACGAGTTGTACCAGCAGGTCGTCCGCGACATCCGGCTCGGCCCCCGCTCCCTGGTGAGCCGGATGGCTGCGGACGAAGGATCCGACCATGCGAGCACGGTCCGCCGGAACGCGGCCGATGCGGTACGGCGGGCGGCCGGGACCGGCCCGTGGGATGCCTCGGCCCGTGACGTGGTGCAGTACTGGTGGCGCGACCAGGCATCGCGGACCGGCGTCACTGTCCGCGACGACATGCGCCGGGGCGTCTCCCTGTCGCTCCCTTCCCAGCTCGGGGCACTGCGCGAAACGCTGGCCTGGTGCGGGGAGGCCGCCGAGGCGGCGGGCACCTCCGTCGATGTCGAACTGACCGTGCAGGACGGCACTCTGCACGCCTGGATCGGTCTGCACGAGGTCGACGTTCGGGCGGCCTGCGACGACTTCGCCCGGTTGCTGTCCCGTGCCCTGCCCTGCACCGACTGCCTCGTCGACGACGACCATGTATTGCTGCGCCTGCACGGCCGGCCCGAGACGCCGGAGGCGTCTCCACTGGCGGCAGCCGGTCTGGATGCCTACTTGTCCGACTGCATCGAGACGAAGGAGCCGACCTCCTGTGGCAGCCCGTAAGTCATTCCGCACTGCTCCCGATCACGGCGACTGGGCGGCTCCCCACCAGCCCGCCGATGTCGCCGATCTCGATCCGGCGACCGCCGACCGGCGCGGCGGGATTCCGAGGCCCCCGATGGTGGACGCCGTGTACCGGGTCGTCGAGACCGAAGGGCCGATCCACCGGCAGGTCCTCCTGAGGCACCTGGGTGAGCTGCTGTACAGGTCCAGGCCGAGCTCGATCAGCGGGTCGGTGAACACGGCGGCGGAGCAACTGCGTGACGAGGGCCGGATAGCCGAGGCAGGGGAATTTCTCGATGTGACAGGGCGGTCGTGCGCACAGGCCCGGTGGCCGCTGCCCGGTCTCACCGCTCGGCCGGTCGAGCAGTGGCACCGGCCGAACGCCAACGCTGCCTGCTCGGACTCGTCGAGGACCGTCCGCGTGGCCTCGGCGCAGAGGATGTTGGCGGAGCAGCCCTCGCGTTCTTTGGCTGGACCACGAGGAACGCGGCGGCTCGGGCCAGGCTCATGGCGGACCTGTACCGGCTCCGCGACAATGGCGCACCGTGCGACCGTCCAGGGTGGGTGCCGCTCCAGCGCTCGCAATGCCCCGGCCACAGCGCGGGCAACGCGGCGCGCGGCCGCGCGCGGCCGACGTGAGAAAGGAGGGGCGCCCGTCGACCGGCCGCCCCTCTGACATGTCACCACACCCCGACGGCGTCAGCCCCGCCGGGCAAGCGACTACCGCTCCAGCGCGTCCAGCGCTCCCAGTTGCTGCATCAGCCCCAGCTGGTCGTGCTGCCACCAGATCTCGGCGATCTTTCCGTTGTCGCCGAAGCGGAACAGTGTCATCCCCGTCATGGTGACCCGCTTGCCGGTGGGCGCGATGCCCAGGAAGTCGGCCTTGTGCGTGGCGTTCCAGGTCCAGCGCGCGCAGACCCGGTCGCCCTGGGCGATCACGTCCTCGACCGTGAACGTGAAGTCGAAGGCACCGCGCCACATGCGGTACTCGCTGCGGGCGGAGTCCAGCCCGATCGTGTCCTGCGGGTTGATCGGATCGTGGCTGTGGACGTCCTCGTCGAGCAGGTCGTTCAGCGGCGGCAGGTCACCCGGGGTCGCGAGCGTCTCCAGGAAGCGGCGCACCATGCCGATGGACAACTGCTCGTCCCGCACCACGTCCAGATCGACGAACGTGGGCATCTCGTCGCACAGGGCGACCATGCCCCGGTAGATCCGGTCGGTCTCCGGGAGGTTCGAGTTCCGCATCGCCTCCTCGTACGACGGGAACTCCACCACCTCGATGATGTGCGACGCGTCCGAACGGTCCTTGCCGACCACCGCGTGCGTCGCGGTCCGCTTCCCCTTGGTCTGCTCGACCCAGTCGTCCATGAGCCGGTTCATCTCGTCCAACCGGCTGGTCCTGCAGTCGATGAGCTGTACGAAGGTCATGACGCCGCCTCCGGCCCCCCTGGTCCGGTTCCGTCACGCCCATTCTCGCACCGGAACGGCGGCGCCACCCCTGACGCTACTGGGGCCCGTACTTGCGCCCGGTCCGCGAGCTGACCCCGCCCAGCAGACCGCGCGGAGCCACCTTCGCCAGCCCCATCAGCGCCTTGTAGCGCGGGTCCGGAATGGACAGCGACTTGCCGCGGGCCAGATCGGCCAGCGCCGCCGCGACCAGCTTGTCCGCGTCCAGCCACATCCAGTTCGGGATGTTGTCCGTCCCCATCCCGGCCCGCTCGTGGAACTCCGTACGCACGAAACCCGGGCACAGCGCCATCAGCCGCACGCCCGTACCGGCCAGGTCCTTGGCGACCCCCTGGGTGAACTGCACGACCCACGCCTTGGAGGCGCCGTACGTGCCGCGCGGCACGAAGGCGGCCACCGAGGCCACGTTGACGACGCCGCCGCGCCCGCGCTCCCGCATCGCCTCCGCCGCCGCCGACGTCAGCCGCAGCACCGCCTCGCAGTGCACCTTGAGCATCCGCAGCTCGTCGGCCATCGACACCTCGAGGTAGCGGCCCTTGTTGCCGAAGCCCGCGTTGTTGACCAGCAGGTCGACCGGGTTGCGGCGGTCGCCCAGGCGGGTGGCCACCGCCTCGATGCCGTCGTCCGTGCCCAGGTCGGCGGTCAGCACCTCCACCTCGATGCCGTGCCGGTCGTGCAGCTCGGTCGCCTGCTCGCGCAGCCGTTTGGTGTCCCGCGCAACCAGGACCAGGTTGTGCCCGTCCGCCGCCAGCCGCCGCGCGAACGCGGCGCCGATGCCCGCGGTCGATCCCGTAATCAGAGCCGTTGTCATGGGCCAAGCGTAGTTACCCGGACCGGCGGCGTTCGCGCAGCGCACAGGCCCCGACGATCGTGAAGAGGAGGTGTGCGGGCCCGTGGTGACCGTGGTTCAGGACGCCGGCCGGCCGCCGTGCTCCGCCACGTACTGCCGGGCCTGCTCCAGCGTCTGCGAGTGCAGCGCGGTGCCCGCCGCGAGCAGGCGCGGCAGCAGTTCCCGCTCCGTCGTCGCCGCGCGGAACTGGAGGGTGGCCGTCACGTCGTGGTCCGGCCGGTGCACGATCTCGACCGCATCGCCCGCCCGTATCTCACCCGGTTCGATCACCCGCAGGTAGGCACCCGTCACGCCCTTCCGGGTGAACCTCTTCACCCAGCCCTGTTCGCCCAGGTGGCCCTGGAACGTGCGGCACGGGATCCGCCCCGAGGTCACCTCGAGGACCACCTCGGAACCGATGCGCCAGCGCTCGCCGATCAGTGCGCCGGAGACGTCCAGACCGGCCGTCGTGAGGTTCTCGCCGAAGCAGCCGTTGGACAGTGACCGGCCCAGTTCCCGTTCCCACACGTCGAGGTCCTCGCGCGCGTACGCATACACCGCCTGGTCGTCGCCGCCGTGGTGGCGCATCTCGCACACCGCGTCCCCGGCGAGCCCGCTGCCGCCCACCCCCTTGGGCCCCGGGGCCGCCACCCGCACCGGTCCGTCCACCGGGCGCTTGTCGATGCCGGTGAGACCCTCCGGCTGGTCGGTGTACGGCACGGCACGCGCGCGGCCCAGATTGACCGAGAGAAGCTTCATGTCCGCACGGTAAGGGGTCGCTCCTCAAAGCGTCGACACATTATGGGGTGCCGTATCCAAGGCGGGCTTATGCTCGAAGGGTGATCGAGGCCCGCCATCTCCGCGTCCTGCGCGCCGTCGCCACCACCGGTTCCTTCTCGGCGGCGGGGCGCGAACTGGGCTGCACCCAGCCCGCCGTCAGCCAGCAGATGAAGGCCCTGGAGTCCTCGGTCGGCACCCCCCTGCTGGTCCGCAGCGGCCGGGAGATGCGGCTGACCCAGGCCGGCGAGGCGCTGGTCCGGCACGCGTCGGGGATCCTGGCCGGGCTCACCGCCGCCGAGGAGGAGGTCGCGGCGATCGCCGGCCTCAGGGCGGGCCGGGTCCGGCTCGTCTCCTTCCCCAGTGGCAGCTCCACCCTGGTCCCCACCGCACTCGCCGCCCTGCGCGCCGCCCATCCCGGCACCCGGGTCTCCCTGGAGGAGGCCGAGCCGCCGAAGTCCGTGGACATGCTCCGCGAGGGCGACTGCGACGTGGCGCTCGCCTTCCGGTACGAGGGGGCCGCGGGCGCCGAGGAGTGGGACGACCTCGTCGTGCGGCCGCTGCTGAAAGACCCCCTGGTCGGTCTCGTACCGGAACGGCACCCGCTCGCGCGCGCCGAGTCGGTCGCCATCGGCGAGCTGGCCGAGGAGCCGTGGATCGCGGGCTGCCCGCGCTGCCGGGGGCAGCTGGTGGAGGTCTGCGAGAGCGCGGGCTTCACACCGCGTATCGACTTCGCCACCGACGACTACCCGGCGGTGGTCGGCCTGGTGGGCGCTGGGCTGGGGGTCGCCGTGCTGCCCCGTCTCGCGATCGAGTCCGTACGGCCCAGGGGCGTGCGCGCCCTCGCACTGAAACCGGCGGTGCGCCGGGAGATCGTCGCCCTCACCCTCCCCGACCTCGCCCAGGTACCGGCGGTGGCGGCCACGCTGGAGCAGCTGGCCCGGGCGGCGCGACGCTGAGGCCTCTCGCGGAAAATCAGGGGCACGCGCGTGGGGGCGTGCCCGTGGGCAGGGATGGTGCTGGAACGCGCAGAAATATGCAGAAACGTTCCTTCAGTTGTCCGGGGCGGTGTCCCCGTGGTTCGACGACGCCGACACCAGCCGGTGCCGTGCCCGCCCCATGAGCTCTTCGCGCTCGTCCTCGGTCAGGCCGCCCCATACGCCGTACGGCTCGCGCACCGCCAGCGCGTGCGCCGCGCACTGGGCGCGTACCGGGCACCTCATGCAGACCTCCTTGGCCGAGTTCTCTCGAGCGCTCCGAGCCGCCCCGCGCTCGCCCTCCGGGTGAAAGAAGAGCGAGCTGTCGACCCCACGGCAGGCAGCCAGGAGCTGCCAGTCCCAAAGGTCCGCGTTCGGTCCGGGAAGGCGGGAGAAATCTGCCATTGCGTGACCCCTTGTAGCCGTTCTGGGCGGATCCGGTGCCAACGACCGTACATCTCCGGTCTAAGGAGATGAAAATATGACTCATTGCGAATCTAGCTCCAGACACCGAAAAACGGTACGAAAAAGGTCTAAACGGGGCATAGGTTGTGATGAAAAGTTGAGGGTCCGCCGGGCATGTCTGCACCGTGTCCGCACCCTCACGTAGAGTGCCGAAGATGGCATGCAGCCCCGTAACTCTTTCGAGTGACCGTCGTTGAGAGTGCGGAGGCGGTTGAAAACACAAGCGCTCGGGCAGGCGTCCGAGACGGTCGACCGCACAGGTGACGATTTCGTACCAGCCTGGAGGCTCAAGGTGACGCGCATCAGCTGCGGAGGGCGGCCATGACATCCGTCCTCGTCTGCGACGACTCCCCGCTTGCCCGAGAGGCGCTGCGCCGCGCGGTCGCGACCGTGCCCGGCGTCGAGCGCGTGACGACCGCGGCCAACGGCGAGGAAGTCCTCCGCCGCTGGGGAGCGGACCGCTCGGACCTGATCCTGATGGACGTACGCATGCCCGGACTGGGCGGCGTCGAGACCGTGCGCCGGCTGCTGTCCGCCGACCCGGGCGCGCGGATCATCATGCTGACCGTGGCCGAGGACCTCGACGGCGTGGCCCTGGCCGTCGCCGCCGGTGCCCGGGGGTACCTGCACAAGGACGCCTCCCGCGCCGAGCTGCGCGCCACGGTGACCCAGGCCCTCGCCGACCCGACCTGGCGTCTGGCGCCGCGTCGGCTGCGCTCCGCCGAGATGGGCGCCGCGCCCACGCTCACCGCGCGTGAGATCCAGGTCCTGGAGGGCATGAGCCACGGCCGCTCCAACGCCGAGATCGGCCGCGAGCTGTTCCTCTCCGAGGACACCGTCAAGACCCACGCCCGGCGCCTGTTCAAGAAGCTCGGCGCCTCGGACCGGGCGCACGCGGTGGCGCTCGGTTTCCGTTGGGGACTGGTCCGGTAGGACGGTGATCCGTAGCGGGGGTGCGGACCACCGCCGTGCCCCCCGCCCGACGCGGCGTGGGCGGGGGACGGGTGGGCCCGAGCCGCGTTCCGCGGCGGCCCCCCGGACGGCCGCTGCTCGTTTCGTCGCGGATGCCGCATCCTTGAGGTGTGGAGTTCCTCGGGGACGAGTCGGTCGAGCGGAAGGGGAGGGCGCAGGGAATGAGTGCCGGCGCACCTGCTCATAACGCTTCGGTGCACAACCACCAGCACGATGCGACGGACCGGACGGCCGCAAGGCACCATGGACCGATGCGCGACGACGAGGCGGGCACGGCTCAGGGGACGATCGGCGGGCTCGTGCATCGCGCCGTCGACGGGGACGAGCAGGCCACGCACGACCTGCTCGCCCATGTCCACCCCCTCGCGCTGCGCTACTGCCGGACCCGGCTGTCCCGGCTCCCGGGCGACGCGCGCCACTTCGTCGAGGATCTCGCCCAGGAGGTCTGCGTCGCCGTCCTGCTCGCCCTGCCGCGCTACCGGGACACCGGCCGCCCCTTCGAGGCCTTCGTCTTCGCCATCGCCTCGCACAAGGTCGCCGACCTGCAGCGCGCCGCGATGCGCCACCCCGGCTCGACGGCCGTCCCCTCGGACGAGATGCCGGAACGCCCCGACGACTCCCTCGGCCCCGAGGAGCGCGCCCTGCTCAGCAGCGACGCCGAGTGGGCCAAGAAACTGCTGGCCAACCTCCCGGAGAACCAGCGCGAGCTGCTGCTGCTGCGCATCGCGGTGGGGTTGACCGCGGAGGAGACCGGTCAGATGTTGGGAATGTCACCCGGAGCGGTACGGGTGGCGCAGCACAGGGCGCTCAGCCGCCTGCGGGCGCTCGCCGAGCAGTGAACCAGGGTGAACCACCCTGCGGAGAGCACCTTCTGTGAACGGGCGCCGTCCCGGTTCCGTACGAACATACGAAGCCCACGGTCCCGCGGAACCGTGGAATGTGACGGCCGAGCTTCCCGTTAGCATGGACATCCGCACCGATCAAGGCCATTTGGGGAAGGTGTCATGACTGCAAACGTCGACGGAGTGCCCGGTAAATTCGCGACACTCGGGCTGACCTACGACGACGTGCTGCTGCTGCCGGGCGCATCCGAGGTGCTCCCGAACGCGGTCGACACCTCGTCCCGGATCTCCCGCAACGTGCGGGTCAACATCCCGCTGCTGTCGGCGGCGATGGACAAGGTCACCGAGTCCCGCATGGCGATCGCGATGGCCCGCCTCGGCGGCGTCGGCGTACTGCACCGCAACCTCTCCATCGAGGACCAGGTCAACCAGGTCGACCTGGTGAAGCGCTCCGAGTCCGGCATGGTGGCCAACCCCATCACCATCCACCCGGAAGCCACCCTCGCCGAGGCCGACGCCCTGTGCGGCAAGTTCCGCATCAGCGGTGTCCCCGTCACCGACCCGGCCGGCAAGCTGCTCGGCATCGTGACCAACCGCGACATGGCCTTCGAGACGGACCGCACCCGCCAGGTCCGCGAGGTCATGACGCCGATGCCGCTGGTCACCGGCAAGGTCGGCATCTCCGGCGTCGACGCCATGGAGCTGCTGCGCCGCCACAAGATCGAAAAGCTTCCGCTGGTCGACGACGCCGGTGTCCTCAAGGGACTCATCACCGTCAAGGACTTCGTCAAGGCCGAGAAGTACCCGAACGCCGCCAAGGACGCCGAGGGCCGGCTGCTCGTCGGTGCCGCGGTCGGCGCCAGCCCCGAGGCGCTGGAGCGCGCCCAGGCGCTCGCCGGGGCCGGGGTGGACTTCCTGGTCGTCGACACCTCGCACGGCCACAACAGCAACGCGCTGAGCTGGATGTCGAAGATCAAGTCGAGTGTGTCCGTCGACGTGATCGGCGGCAACGTCGCCACCCGTGACGGCGCGCAGGCGCTGATCGACGCCGGTGTCGACGGCATCAAGGTGGGCGTGGGCCCCGGTTCCATCTGTACGACCCGTGTCGTCGCCGGCATCGGTGTCCCGCAGGTCACCGCCATCTACGAGGCCTCCCTCGCCGCCCGCCCGGCCGGCATCCCGCTGATCGGCGACGGTGGCCTGCAGTACTCCGGCGACATCGGCAAGGCGCTGGCCGCCGGCGCCGACACGGTGATGCTGGGCTCGCTTCTCGCGGGCTGCGAGGAGTCCCCGGGCGAGCTGCTGTTCATCAACGGCAAGCAGTTCAAGTCGTACCGCGGCATGGGCTCGCTCGGCGCCATGCAGTCGCGCGGCCAGGCGAAGTCGTACTCGAAGGACCGCTACTTCCAGGCGGAGGTCTCCTCCGACGACAAGCTCGTGCCCGAGGGCGTCGAGGGCCAGGTGCCCTACCGCGGTCCGCTCTCCAACGTGCTGCACCAGCTCGTCGGCGGACTGCGCCAGACCATGGGGTACGTGGGCGCCGCCACCATCGGGGAGATGGAGTCCAAGGGCCGCTTCGTGCGCATCACCTCCGCGGGCCTCAAGGAGAGCCACCCGCACGACATCCAGATGACGGTCGAGGCGCCGAACTACAGCAACAAGTAGGCGTCAGGCGTCCGAGGGCGGCTCCGGAGCATCCGGGGCCGCCCTCGTCGTGCCCGTCGGCGATACTGGAAGGCGCTGCAACGCATCAGGGAAAGGCCACAGACGTGACTGAGATCGAGATCGGGCGCGGCAAGCGCGGCCGCCGGGCGTACGCCTTCGACGACATCGCCGTCGTCCCCAGCCGCCGTACCCGGGACCCGAAGGAGGTCTCGATCGCCTGGCAGATCGACGCCTACCGCTTCGAGCTGCCCTTCCTGGCCGCCCCCATGGACTCGGTCGTCTCCCCGGCCACCGCGATCCGCATCGGCGAGCTCGGCGGCCTGGGCGTGCTCAACCTCGAGGGCCTGTGGACGCGCTACGAGGACCCGCAGCCGCTGCTCGACGAGATCGTCGACCTGGACGCGGAGACCGCGACCCGCCGTCTGCAGGAGATCTACGCCGCCCCCATCAAGGAGGAGCTGATCGGCGCGCGCATCAAGGAGGTCCGCGACTCCGGTGTGGTCACCGCCGCGGCGCTCTCCCCGCAGCGCACGGCCCAGTTCTCCAAGGCGGTCGTGGACGCGGGCGTGGACATCTTCGTCATCCGCGGCACGACGGTGTCGGCGGAGCACGTCTCGTCCTCGCACGAGCCGCTGAACCTGAAGCAGTTCATCTACGAACTCGACGTGCCCGTGATCGTCGGCGGCTGCGCCACCTACACCGCCGCCCTGCACCTGATGCGCACCGGCGCGGCCGGTGTCCTGGTCGGCTTCGGCGGCGGCGCCGCGCACACCACGCGCAACGTGCTGGGCATCCAGGTCCCCATGGCGACGGCGGTCGCGGACGTGGCGGCGGCCCGCCGTGACTACATGGACGAGTCCGGCGGCCGGTACGTGCACGTGATCGCGGACGGCGGGGTCGGCTGGTCCGGCGACCTGCCCAAGGCGATCGCCTGCGGTGCCGACTCGGTGATGATGGGCTCCCCGCTGGCCCGCGCCACGGACGGGCCCGGCAGGGGCCACCACTGGGGCATGGAGGCCGTCAACGAGGAGCTGCCGCGCGGCAAGAAGGTCGACCTCGGCACGGTCGGCACCATCGAGGAGATCCTCACCGGCCCGTCCCACTTCCCCGACGGCTCGATGAACTTCTTCGGCGCCCTGCGCCGTGCCATGGCCACGACCGGCTACAGCGAGCTCAAGGAGTTCCAGCGGGTCGAGGTGACGGTGGCGGACTCGCAGCACAAGCGGTGACGCTCCGCCGGGTCGGCGGTTCGTTCTTCTGCGGGGCGGTGGCGCTGCGCTGGTTCGGTGGTTCGTTCGTCCGCCGGCCGGTGGGGGCTGGTCGCGCAGTTCCCCGCGCCCCTGGCGGGGTGGCGGTCAGGCGTCGGCTTCCAGCACAGGCGCGCTGACGGTCCGGTGCGCGCACGGCGGCAGCCGCATATCGGAACAGCCCCGCGTCCCTGGGGGTGCAGCCCAGGCGAGCATGAAGTGAAGGGCCCGTCCACCTCGGTGGACGGGCCCCGCTGTCAGGCCGCTGCCTTCTTGGTGCCCGAGAAGGCGGCGAAGGCCGCGAGGCCGAAGAAGAGGAAGGTCAGCGGGTCGGCGTCCTCCTTCCAGGCGTCCTGGACGAGGCCGAAGTGCTGGAAGATGAGCTTGGAGAAGCTCACGCCGACGGAGTCCGCGCCGATCATGGCCTCGCCCACCAGATGGCCGATGTAGACCGCGCCCAGCGCGAGCATCGCGCCGGCGACGGCGAGGGCGGGGTTGCGGCCGCCGACCTTGCCCGCCGCGAGGCCGATGACGAAGCCGACACCGACCGCCGCCCAGCCGATCTCGTGCTTGGTGAGCCCGATGACGACGCCGTAGAGCGCGGCGGCGACCAGGGCGGCGCCGAGGGCGGCCACCAGGCCGAGGGCGACGTTGTCCTTCTGCGGCGCGGGCGGTACCGGCGGGGCGTACGGGACGGCGTCGGACGGCTGCGGCTGCTGCTCGTAAGGCGGCGGTGGAGCTGACTGGCTCATGACAGGAATCCCCCCGATGATGTGATGAAGACGTGCACAGTTGTGCGACGAGTGGGGAGATCAGCAGTCGGCGGTGACAACGCCGCAGGCGTTTTCGCACCGCCCGCTCAGAGCCGGTGCGCCGTGCCCGCCGGTGTCGCGCCGCGGGTGTCCAGCAGCAGCTGGGCCTTCACCGACAGACCCTGGAGGTCGTACGTCCGGTGCTGCTGGAGCAGGATCGTGAGGTCGGCGTCGGCGGCCGCCTCGTACAGGGCGTCCGCGCGCGGGACCGGGCGGTCCAGCACGCTCCAGGAACCCACGTAGGGGTCGTGGAAGCTGACGGAGGCGCCCAGCTCCATCAGCCGCAGGGCGATCTCCTGGGCGGGCGTCTCCTGCTGGTCGGCGAGGTCGGCCTTGTAGGTGACGCCGAGCAGCAGCACGCGCGCGCCCCGCGCCGACTTGCCGTGCTCGTTGAGGAGGGCGGCGGCGCGCTGGACGACGTACCGGGGCATCCGGCTGTTGACCTGCTGGGCCAGTTCCACCATGCGCAGGTTGCGGCCGGTGTGGCCGGTGAGGTCCTGCGCCAGGCCGTGGCCGCCGACGCCCGGGCCCGGCCGGAAGGCCTGGAAGCCGAACGGCTTGGTCTCCGCGCAGCGGATCACGTCCCACAGGTCGACGCCCAGGTCGTGACAGAGCACGGCCATCTCGTTGACGAGTGCGATGTTCACATGCCGGTAGTTCGTCTCCAGCAACTGCACGGTCTCCGCCTCACGCGGTCCACGCGCGCGTACCACCTTGTCGGTGAGCCGTCCGTAGAAGGTGGCGGCCGATTCGGTGCACGCCGGGGTGAGCCCGCCGATCACCTTCGGGGTGTTGGCCGGGGTGAAGTCGCGGTTGCCGGGGTCCACACGGCTGGGGGAGTAGGCGAGGTGGAAGTCGCGGCCCGCGCGCAGCCCGGAGCCCTCCTCCAGCAGGGGGCGCAGGAAGTCCTCGGTCGTACCCGGGTGCACGGGTGACTCCAGGATCACCGTGGTGTGCGGGCGCAGCCGCCGGGCCAGCGTGCGCGCGGCCGCCTCGACCTGGCCGAGGTCGAGCCCGCCGTCCGCCCCGCGCGCGGTCGGCGCGCAGATCACGGCGGTGCGCACCCGGCCCAGCGCGGCCGGGTCGTCGGTCGGCCGGAATCCCCCCGAGAGCATCCGGCGCAGCTCGGCGGGGCTGAGGGGGCCGGGCTCCGGGCCGGTGGCGTACCCGAGGGTGGAGATGCCGGCTGCGACGGCGGTCTGGGCCAGGGGAAGGCCGTAGGGGCCGAGTCCGATGACGGCGAGGTCTGCGGGCATGGGCGTGAGCCGTCCTTCCCAGTAGCCGAGGCGGGACAGGTGCGCAAGCCCGGTGGACGGGATGGACGCGCGCAATGTCAGACTAGGAGTAAATATGACCTTGATGCGGGATTGCGGTCATGTGTCTTCCGCTGCTCAGGAGCCGGTTGTCCACAGGACGGGAGCGAGTGGTGGCTGAAGCGGGGCAAGCCGGTCAGAATTCTGGGCAGGGGGAAGGGGAACCGGGCTTCGCCCACCGGGTGCGGTCCGCGCGACCGATGACGGAGAGCGGGAGGCAGCGGTGAGGACAGCGACACTGGGGCCGGCGCAGCGCGCCGAGTCCCTGGCGGCCATGGCCGAGCGTGAACTGGACGTACTGGTGGTCGGCGGCGGAGTGGTCGGCGCGGGCACCGCCCTGGACGCCGTCACCCGGGGCCTTGCGACGGGACTGGTCGAGGCCCGCGACTGGGCGTCGGGCACCTCGAGCAGGTCCAGCAAGCTCATCCACGGCGGCCTGCGCTACCTGGAGATGCTCGACTTCGCCCTCGTCCGCGAGGCCCTGAAGGAGCGCGGCCTGCTGCTGGAGCGCCTCGCCCCGCACCTGGTCAAGCCGGTGCCGTTCCTCTACCCGCTGCAGCACAAGGGCTGGGAGCGCTGGTACGCCGGGTCGGGCGTCGCCCTCTACGACGCCATGTCGATGGCCCGTGGTCACGGCCGGGGCCTGCCCACGCACCGCCACCTGTCCCGTCGGCACGCGCTGCGCGTGGCCCCCGCCCTGCGCAAGGACGCGCTGGTGGGCGCCCTGCAGTACTACGACGCCCAGATGGACGACGCCCGCTTCGTGGCGACCCTCATACGCACGGCCGTGTCGTACGGCGCCCACGCCGCCAACCGCGCGCGCGTGACCGGTTTCCTGCGCGAGGGCGAACGGGTCGTCGGCGCCCGGGTGCAGGACGTGGAGGGCGGCGGCGAGTACGAGATCCGCGCCAAGCAGGTCGTCAACGCCACCGGCGTGTGGACCGACGACACCCAGGGACTGGTGGGGGAGCGGGGACAGTTCCACGTCCGCGCCTCCAAGGGCATCCACCTGGTCGTCCCCAAGGACCGCATCCACTCCACGACCGGTCTGATCCTGCGCACGGAGAAGTCCGTCCTGTTCGTCATCCCGTGGGGCCGGCACTGGATCGTCGGGACCACCGACACCGACTGGGACCTCGACAAGGCCCATCCGGCCGCCTCCAGCGCCGACATCGACTACCTGCTGGAACACGTCAACTCCGTCCTCTCGGTGCCGCTGAGCCGTGACGACGTCCAGGGCGTGTACGCGGGGCTGCGCCCGCTGCTCGCCGGTGAGTCCGACGCCACCAGCAAGCTGTCGCGCGAGCACACCGTCGCCCATCCGGTGCCCGGCCTGGTGGTCGTCGCGGGCGGGAAGTACACGACGTACCGGGTGATGGCCAAGGACGCCGTCGACGAGGCGGTGCACGGGCTCGACATGCGGGTCGCCGAGTGCGTCACCGAGGACGTCCCGCTGCTGGGCGCGGAGGGGTACGCGGCGCTGTGGAACGCCCGCGCCCGCATCGCCGCGCGGACCGGCCTGCACGTGGTGCGCGTGGAGCACCTGCTGAACCGGTACGGCTCCATGGCCGAGGAGGTCCTGGACCTCATCGCCGCCGACCCCACGCTCGGCGAACCGTTGCAGGCCGCCGACGACTACCTGCGCGCGGAGATCGTGTACGCCGCCTCCCACGAGGGCGCCCGGCACCTGGACGACGTACTCACCCGCCGCACCCGCATCTCCATCGAGACCTTCGACCGCGGCACCCTCAGCGCCCGCGAGGCCGCCGAACTGATGGCGCCGGTGCTGGGCTGGGACAAGAGCCAGATCGAGCGCGAGGTCGAGCACTACGAGAAGCGGGTCGAGGCCGAACGGGAGTCGCAGCGCCAGCCGGACGACCTCACGGCGGACGCGGCCCGGCTCGGAGCACCGGACATCGTGCCGCTGTAACGGCGCCCCGGAGCGCGTCCGAACGCCCCTGCACGGACTCCGCCGTGGCGTCCCGTCATGCCGACACGCCGAACCCGCACCTCACCCGCTCCCCGGATCCACGGGCCCCGGACAAGGTGCGGGGCCCCCACGGCATCGAGCACTTGTCGGGTGAGGGACAATGGAGGCTCTGTCAGGGCGGGTTGCATGAGGGGACGCATGTCGGAGGCGGAGCGGGCGGGGACTTCTCGTCAGGAGACTCGTCAGGACAAGAGCGAGCGTCTTCTCGCCGGGCGGTACCGGCTGGGGGACGTACTCGGCCGCGGTGGCATGGGCACTGTGTGGCGCGCCGAGGACGAGACCCTCGGGCGGACGGTCGCCGTGAAGGAGCTGCGGTTCCCGTCGAACATCGACGAGGACGAGAAGCGGCGTCTGATCACGCGCACCCTGCGCGAGGCCAAGGCGATCGCCCGGATCCGCAACAACAGCGCGGTGACGGTCTTCGACGTGGTCGAAGAGGACGACCGGCCGTGGATCGTGATGGAGCTGGTCGAGGGCAAGTCCCTCGCCGAGGTCATCCGCGAGGACGGCGTGCTGAAGCCCAGGCGCGCGGCGGAGGTCGGGCTGGCCATCCTCGACGTGCTGCGTTCGGCGCACCGCGAGGGCATCCTGCACCGGGACGTGAAGCCGTCCAACGTGCTCATCGCCGAGGACGGCCGGGTCGTGCTCACCGACTTCGGCATCGCGCAGGTCGAGGGCGACCCGTCCATCACCTCCACGGGCATGCTCGTCGGCGCCCCCTCCTACATCTCGCCGGAGCGGGCCCGCGGCCACAAGCCGGGCCCCGCCGCGGACCTCTGGTCGCTCGGCGGCCTGCTGTACGCGGCGGTCGAGGGCACGCCGCCGTACGACAAGGGGTCGGCCATCGCCACGCTCACCGCGGTGATGACCGAGCAGCTGGAGGAGCCGAAGAACGCCGGCCCGCTCAGGGACGTCATCCACGGACTGCTCACCAAGGACCCGGCCACACGGCTCGACGACGCCGGCGCCCGGACCCTGCTCAAGGCGGTCATCGACGCTCCCGAGCCGGAGGCGATGGACGCGACCCGGGTCGTGCCGCTGCCGAAGCTGCCCGACGGGGCCGACGACAAGGGCGGGTCGGGCGACGCCGGTTCCGGCAAGGAGCCCGCGGAGAAGCTGCGCGGCAAACTGCGCTCCGCGCGCAAGGCCGTGGCGGCCGGGGCGGTCACCGCGGCGGGCACGTCCCGTACGAAGAGCGGTGGCGGCAGCGCCCCGGGCACGCGGGCCGCCACGGCGTCCGGCGGGACGACTGCCGGGAAGCCCTCCACGGGGGCCCCGGCCGGCAAGCCGTCCGGGACTGCGTCCGCGTCCCCGTCCGCCTCGGTGCCCGGGCAGCGCTCGGGCGAGGGGGCCAGGAAGCCGAGTTCGGGCTGGCCCGTGGTGCCGCCGCCGGACCTGGACCTGCCGCCCAGGCCCGTCCCCAGGGCGCCGCTCACCGACGTCGTGCCCAGGCGGACCCTGGTGATCATCGCGGTGGTCGTGGTGCTGGCCGTGCTCGGGACCGTACTGGCGATCACGCTCAGTGGCGGCGACAGCGACTCCAAGGGCGCCAAGGGCGACAGCGGCAAGCCCGTGGCGAGTTCCAGCGCGAGCCCCGGCACCAAGGAGGACCCGGGCGGCGGTACCCGTACGGACAGCGGCAACGCGCCGTCCACCACGACGGGTTCGGACACGACCTCCGGATCGGCCACGAGCGCGAGTGCGGTCGCCAGTGAGCCCGACGGCGACTCGTCGGGTTCCGGTGGCGGCGGCAGCGCGCCGGCGGTGTCGGTGCACAAGGGCGATCAGGGGTACTCGATCGGCTTGCCCAAGGGCTGGAAGTACCAGTCCGCCGGCGCCGCGGGAGACCGTTTCACCGGCCCCGACGGACAGAAGCTGCTGATCGCCTGGACGAGCACACCCAAGAACGACCCGGTGGCGGACTGGAGGAGCCAGGAACGCTACATGGTGCGCGCGCAGTACCACCGCGTCCGCATCGAGCAGGTGGACTACCGCGGCTGGAACGCGGCCGACTGGGAGTTCACCTACGTCGACGGAGGGACCGCGTACCGGACGATCGACCGCGGGTTCGTCGTCAACGGCCATCAGGGGTACGCGCTCATGTACACGGCGAAGGCGGCCAAGTGGGGCGGCGAACTGCGCAAGGACACCTGGAAGACGCTGACGGCGTCCTTCCAGCCGAAGCGGTGAGCCGAGCCCGCCCGGCTTCGGTGCGTGAGAATCCCGCATCCCTCATTGCAGGTTGCCTCCGGCACGTATCGTGAGTGGTTGCGGACCGTACGCATCAAGGTCCGTATACAGAACGGGCCGCGTGACGAGCGGATTTGACCGACCGGATGGCCGGGGGAGGCAACGTGGAGGACTATGCGGGTCGGGTACTCGCCGACCGCTACCGCCTGCCGCTGCCGCCCTCCGACGAGTACGAACTCACCGAGACCAGGGCCTTCGACACCTACAGCGGGCAGGAAGTCCTGGTCCGGCAGGTGCCGTTGCCTGAGGTCGTCGAGGCCGAGGTGCTCGACGCCGACGGGTTGCCCGACGGTTTCACGGCACGGCAGCCCGGCGCCCGTCGGCCCCCCGCGGCCCGGACCGCCACCCGGCAGCCCGCCGACCCGGCGGTGCGGCGCGCCGTCGAGGCCGCGCAGGCCGCCGCCTCCATCCCCGACCACCCGCGGCTCGACCAGGTCTTCGACGTGTTCGCCGAGGGCGGCTCGCTGTGGATAGTCAGCGAACTCGTCGCCGCACGCCCGCTGGCCGCGCTGCTCGCCGAGAGCCCGCTGACGCCGTACCGCGCGGCGGAGGTCGCCTCCGACGTGCTGATGGCGCTGCGGGTGCTGCACGCCCACGGCTGGGTCCACCGCAACATCACCGCCCGCACCGTCCTGATCTGCGACGACGGGCGGGTGATGCTGACCGGCCTCGCGGTCGGCGCGGCGGAGGAGGCACTGTGCGGGTACGACCCGGTGCCGGTCCAGGACGGCTACCCGGCGGGAACGGCCGGCGACGCCGATGACCTCGTGGGGCCCGTGGGCGCCCGCGGTCCGGCCGGGCCCGCCATATCCGGGCCGCCCGGCGGCGCGGCGCCCGAAGAGGTGGACCCCGAGGCCGCCCGGCGGGCCGCGATCCAGGCACGGGCGGCCGGCGGGCTCGCCCCCGGCACGGACGACACGGCCGGTGGCCCGGGGCCGGGCGTACCGGCCCGCCGGGCGCCCGAGACCGGCGAGGACATCAGGGCCGCGCGCGCCGGCGCGATCGCCGCGTACCGCGCGGGCGCGCGTGCCGCCGCCCGGGTGCAGGAGGCCCAGGAGAACACCCCGCCCGCCCTGCCCGGCGCCCGCCCGCCCGCCGAGGACGACACCGGTGCCCTCGACCGGGCGAACGGTTCGGCCCAGTCTCCGTACGTCCTCCCGGGCCAGGACACCGGCCGGCGGACCGGCTCGACGCCCCCCGGTCAGATCGCCGACCCCTACGGCGTGCGACCCCCCTCCTGGCCCGGAGGCACGCCCCGCAGCGCCCCCGAAGCCACGCCCCCGGGGATGACCGGCGGCCGGCCGCGCCCGGCTCTGCCCGCGAGCGGAACCGCCCCCGGCGATCCGCACCAGACCCTGGCCCCCGGCGGTGCCGCACCCGACTGGGGCCCCGCCCGCCGTACTCCCGCCACCCCCCTGGCCGCCGAGCGGGCACGGCAGGTCCGGATGACCGTGGTGGGGCCGGTCACCGAGCGGTGGGCACCGGAGCAGGCCGGGCCCGTGCACGAGAACTGGCAGCTCGCGGCACCCATCGGGCCGGCCACCGACCTGTGGGCGCTCGGCGCGCTGCTCTTCCGGGCCGTACAGGGGCACGCCCCGTACCCGGAGGAGTCGACCGCCGAACTGGTGCAGCTCGTGTGCGCCGAGCCGCCCGCCTACGCGGAGGAGTGCGGGCCGCTCAGGCCGGTCGTGGAGTCGCTGCTGCGTCAGGATCCCACCGAGCGGCTCGACTTCGAGGAACTGGGCGGCTGGCTGCGCTCCCTGGTGCGGTCGGCGCCCGAACCGGAGGCCGGCACCCACGTCATAGCGGCCCCGCCGCCCGACCCGAGCCGGCTGCCGATCGTGCGCCGGCGTGGCGAACTGGTGCGCAGGCGGCGGGCCGGGCTGCCCGCGGCCGGTCCGCACGGCCGGCACAAGAGGGCGAGGCAGGAGGCGCGTTCACCCCGCAGCCTCGGCCGTACCCTGCTGGTCCTGATACTGCTCCTGCTGGCCGGCGCGGTCGTCTACGCCGTGCTGTTCATGCCGAAGGCCAAGGACGACGGCGGCGCGGCGAGCGGCGACCGCACGGGTTCCGCCGGGCAGGCGAGCCCGGCGCCCCGGCCGAGCGGTTCGCCGTCGTCGGCCGGGACCTCACCGGGTACGGACCCCAGCCCCTCCCGGTCGGCCCCTTCCACCGAGACCCAGACCACCACCGGCCCGGACGTCGCCGACGGCTTCACGCTGCGCAAGGACCCCGAGGGCTTCCAGCTCGCCGTCGCCAAGGGCTGGAGCCGCACGCCCAAGAACGGCCTGGGCGAAGTGGTGTACGCGCACGGCGACTTCCAGCTCATCGTCGTCCCGGGCCGCGACGGCGCCGCGCAGTACGGCAGCGACCCCATGAAGTACCAGCGGGACAAGGAGAGCGAGCTCCAGCCCTACCGTGACTCCAGCTGGGCCACGGCCACCGGTCTCAGGACCATCGAGGTGGGCGGAAAGACCATGGCCGAGGGGCAGTTCACCTGGACCGACGGCCAGGGACGCGACCTGTTCGTCCGCAACATCGCGATCCTCCTGGGCGGCCGCTACCACATCGTGCAGGTCCGCGGCCCGGAGGCGGAACGCGACGAGGTGACGAGGCTGTACGAGCAGGCGTCGGCTACTTACCAGTACACCCGCTGACGCCGGAAAGCCGCCCCGAGGTTGCCTCCGGCGCCGAGAAGCGAAAACCGTCACAGTGGTGTCTCCATGGCACCCCGCTTGTTCCCTGACGGCAGGCGGGTCCTTAGTCTGACCCTGTCAAGACCATTGCGGGGCAACGTGAATCAGATGCAGGGCCTGCTCATCGCGGGCCGCTACCGGCTCGCCGACTCGATCGGCAGCGGCGGCATGGGCCGGGTGTGGCGCGCCCACGACGAGGTGCTGCACCGGGCGGTCGCCATCAAGGAGTTGACCGCCGCGCTCTACGTGTCCGAGAGCGACCAGGCGGTTCTGCTCGCCCGCACCCGGGCCGAGGCCCGCGCCGCCGCGCGCATCAACCACTCCGCCGTCGTCACGGTGCACGACGTACTGGAGCACGACGGCCGCCCGTGGATCGTGATGGAGCTGGTCGAGGGCTCCTCACTGGCCGACGTGGTCAAGGAGCAGGGACGCGTCGAACCGCGGGAGGCGGCCCGCATAGGCATGTGGGTGCTGCGCGCGCTGCGTGCCGCGCACGGCGCCGGGGTGCTGCACCGGGACGTCAAACCGGGCAACGTCCTGCTCGGCAAGGACGGCCGGGTCCTGCTCACCGACTTCGGTATCGCGCAGATCGAGGGCGACAGCACCATCACCCGCACCGGAGAGGTCGTCGGCTCGGTCGACTACCTCGCCCCGGAGCGGGTGCGCGGCCACGACCCGGGCCCGTCCTCCGACCTGTGGGCGCTCGGCGCCACGCTGTACACGGCGGTCGAGGGCCGCTCGCCGTTCCGCCGCACCTCACCGCTGAGCACCATGCAGGCGGTGGTCGAGGAGGACGTGGCCGAGCCGGAGCACGCCGGCCCGCTCGGCCCCGTCATCTCCGCTCTGCTGCAGAAGGACCCGGCGCAGCGGCCCGGCGCGGAGGAGACCGAGCAGATGCTCGCGGAGGCCGTGGAGGGGCGGCGGTCGAACGCGGCTCAGGCGTTCGTACCGACGCAGCACGACGGCTCGTTCGCGCGCACGGGCCCGCAGTACCCCGCCTCGCACCCCGCGGGCCACGGTCGCACGGACGGGCAGGGCCGGGTCACGGCGCCGACCGCGGTGGCACCCCCGGTCGTCATCACACCCCCGCCGGCCGCCCGCCCCCGGCGTCGCCGTCTGCGTACGCTCGCCCTCGTCGTCGCCTTCGCCGCCGTCGTCGGCGGTGCGGGAGCGGCGGCGTGGCAGAAGTACGGTGCCGGGCGGCCGCAGAACGAGGCCGGGGCCTCACCGGCCCCCGGTGACACCCACGGAACCGACACCTGGGTCCCCAAGACCGACCCGCTGGGCTTCGGCATCTCGGTTCCTTCCGCGCGTTGGAAGCGCTCGGTGTACAGCACCGAGGGCGGTATCAAGCAGATCGACTACTCGCCCGACGGCGGCAGGCACTTCGTGCGCATCGCCATCGACACCTCACCGGACTTCCCCGACGCCTACTCGCACCAGAAGGACCTCGACGAGCAGATCCGGCAGCGCCTGGTCGGCTACCAGCAGGTCCTCATGAAGCGCAACATCTACCGCGACTGCAAGGGCTCCCGGTGGGAGTACACCTGGGACGCGCTGGCGAAGGACCCGCCGCACGTGGCCGAGCCGCGCCACGCGGTCGAGGAGACGTACTACTCCCGGGAGGGCACCGAATACGCGATCTACATGTCCACGCCCGAGAAGGACTGGGCGAGGACGAGCAAGCAGTTCACGCGGGTGCTGCAGAGCTGGCAGCCGCCCTCCTCCTGACCTTTCGGGCGTCGGTTGTCGGCCACCCGGGCGTACGGTCCGGAGCGCTCGCGTCCGTGTGGGGCATGATGGGCCCATGGGGACCGAGGGGGACGACTGCCGCGTCATCGCGGGCCGTTACCGCCTGGAGGCGCGGATCGGGCGCGGCGGGATGGGCGTCGTGTGGCGGGCGACCGACCAGTTGCTGGGCCGCCGGGTCGCGGTCAAGGAACTCGCGCTGGAGTCCCGTTCCGGCGAGGACGCGCGGCTGCGGAGCGACCGCGCCCTGCGCGAGGCCCGCGCGGTCGCCCAGTTGCGTCATCCGCACATCATCGTCGTGCACGATGTCGTGGAGGACGGTGAACGCCCCTACATCGTCATGGAGTTGATCGACGGCGGTTCGCTCGCCGACCGGATCGCGGCGCGCGGCCCGGTCGACGCGGCCGAGGCCGCCCGGATCGGCATCGACCTGCTGAGCGCGCTGCGCACCGCGCACGAGGCCGGGGTGCTGCACCGGGACATCAAGCCCGCCAACGTGCTCGTCGAGTCCGGCACCGAGCGTGTCGTCCTGACCGACTTCGGGATCGCGCGGGTCGCCGGGGCCACGACGCTCACCGAGACCGGATCCTTCGTGGGCTCGCCCGAGTACACGGCGCCCGAGCGGATGTCCGAGGCGCGCACCGGACCCGAGTCGGACCTGTGGTCGGTGGGCGCGCTGCTGTGCGCCGTGCTGAGCGGCGAGTCACCGTTCCGCCGGGACTCGATCGGCGGCATCCTGCACGCCGTCGTCGCCGCCGAGATCCGCCCGCCCGTGCAGGCCGAGCCGCTGCTGCCGGTCGTGCGCGGACTGCTGGAGCGCGACCCGGACCGGCGTCTGAACGCGGCGGAGGCGGAGCGGATGCTGCGGGCGTTCCTGGAGACGGGCCGCACACCGCGGCCCCCGGCGACGCCGTACACGCCGACGCAGCGGGACATCCCCCGCCGGACGCCGTCATCGCCGCCCGCGTCGGCTCCGGTCGGCCGCTCCGCCCGGGGCGTGCTGATCGCCGCGCTGCTCGTCGCCGCCGTGGCCGGGGCAGGTGTGTCGGCGGCGACGCTGCTGATCCACGGAGGCGGCGGGGACGGTGGCGGTACGCCGACCAGCCCGGCGCCGGGAACCTCGGCCAGTACGTCCGCCTCACCCACCCCCACGGTCACCGTGACCCGGAGCGCCGCCACCGGCCCGGCCGCCGCCGACTCCCACACCGCGCCCTCCGGTTACCGTCTCGCCCGGGACCCGGCCGGCTTCTCCCTGGCCGTACCGGAGGGCTTCACGCGGGACCCGCAGGGCGAGCGCGTCTTCTACATGTCGCCCGGTCAGACCTTCCGCCTCGGCATCAGGGCGACCGTGCCCCAGTCCGGCGGCCCGCTGGGCGTGATGCGCCGGGCGGATCTCACGGGCCCCGACACGAACCCCGGTTACCACGACGGCCGGGTCACACGCGCCACGCATCACGGACACCTCGCCGCGCTCTGGGAGTTCACCTGGAAGGGCTTCAGCACGGCGGAGGGCCCCCGGCACACCTACGACATGTGCTGGGAGGAGGACGGCCGCATGTACGACGTGTGGGTGTCGGCGCCCGTGGGGAAGGTGCGGGAGGCACGGGAGTACTTCGACGTGGCCGTCGACACCTTCGTGCCTACCTGAGCGGAAGCCGCCCCAGCAGCCCCTTCACCAGGTCGGTCCTCGCCACCCGCAGCGCGAACCGCCCGCCGCCGTCCGGGGCGGGCTTGGCGTACCAGGGCAGGCCGCGTCGGCGCCACTTGGCGGGAGGCAGGCGCGGGTCGAGCCGGGGGAGCGGCAACGCCCACTGCCCGATGCGCAGTCGGCCGCACCAGACCCCGGCGGGCAGCGCGGACACCGGCAGGCGCACCACGAACTCACCGTCAGGTGAGGCGGGGACCCGCTGGGAGGGAAAGGCGACGGCGGTGTCACCCGTACCGTCCCTCAACTCCACCACCAGCGCACCGTCCGGGCACCCGGCCAGCGTGCACCGCCCGGTGACCTCCAGCTCGGTGGGCGCGTCGGCGGCCCAGCGGATGTCACGGACGCCGAGGTGAGGCAGCACCGCGTGCTTGCGCTCACCGAGGTCGAGGGTGAAGTTGCCGTACGGCTTGGTGGTGTAGAGGGTGACGGCGCGCAGCGTCTCACCGAAGCCGACGACCTGCGTACTGGCCGCACCGGAGACGTCCGCGGCCCGCTTGCTGCCGATGCGGACCTCCTTGGACAAGCCCTGCGCGCCGACGGCGAGGGAGACGTCCCACAGCCCGTCGGGAAGCGGCTCGCCGTCCGCTGCGGTGGCGACGTCGACAACGGCCTCGAAACCGGCGAGCTCGTAGCCGAACCGCCCCTCGTCCTCCGCCGCCCCGAGCCCGGGCGTCGCGGTGTGCGTGACGGGCAGCCGGTACTCGGCCCCGCTGTCCCGCTCGCGCAGGACCAGTTCGGTGGTGACGTCGCGGGTCTCGACGCGGTGGAGGTAGGCGTGGCCGGCCAGGTGGAGGGTGCCCGTGCCGCGCAGTTCGGCGCCGGTGACGTGGTGGCGGGGGCGGAGCTGGTCGGTGACGTCGTAGCAGGGATCGGGGACGGGGTGCGCGGGGTCGCGGAGGAAGGGGTAGCGGGCGTAGGCGCGGCCGGCCTCGATGAGAAGCGGAGTGGCCGCCTTGCTCCGGGCGATCTCCTTCTCGAACTCGACGACCTCCAGCAGCTCGTCGAGCATGCGGTTGCGGACCAGGTGCAGCCGTAGCCGGGCCATCGCCGAGAGCCGGTCGTTCATTCCGTCGTGCCACAACGGCTCGATGGCCTCGGCCAGTTGCGCCAGCATTTTCTCCTGGGTCTCGCGCGGCTCGAAGACGAGCTGGTCGGCGAGGACCTGCTGGACCTCCACGGTCAGATGACGGTGCGCCAGGTGGTCCCGGCCTGGCCCCGGCGGCACGTTCTCCAGGATCAGGTCGACCATGCGCGGCAGGAACCGCAGCCGGAGCTCCGACCCCTTCAGCCGACGGGTGATGTTGCCCTCGTCCTCCCGCAGCACCCAGAACAGGCAGTCGTAGTCGGCCACCACGGAGATGCCGGAGGCGTGCAGGTAGGCCGCACCGACGAAGAGCTGGTCCTCCCCGATGGCCAGATCGGTGGGGAAGCGCAGCCGGTGCCGCTCCAGCAGCTCCCGGCGGAAGAGCTTCATGGGGTTGAGCGTCCAGTAGACGCGGGAGGAGAAGACGTCGGTGCGGGGCTGGTTGCGCTTGAACATCGACGCGGGCGCGCCGCGTCCGCCCACGCCCACCATCTTGCCGAGCACGACGTCGGTACCGTTGTCCTCGGCCATACGGACCATGCGTTCCAGGGCCTCAGGACCCAGGTGATCGTCGGCGTCCAGGAAGAAGACGAAGTCCCCGCGCGCGTGCTCCAGCCCGACGTTGCGAGGAGCCGAGGGCCCACCGGAGTTCTCCTGGTCGATGACCCGCAGCAGCCCGGGGTGCACGCCGCTCAGCCGCTTCAGCTCGGCCCCCGTGCCGTCGGTCGAGCCGTCGTTCACGACGATGACCTCGAGCCGGTGGCGGCCGATGGTCTGGTCGGCGACAGAGGTGATGCAACGCGTCAGATAAGGCATCGCATTGTACGCGGCGATAATCACCGAAACGGTGGAAGCAGTCACCCGATGCTCTCAGTAGCAGACTTGATGGCCTGTGAACCTATCATGCGCTGCCGGTGGGTGCGGGGTGATGGGTCGGTGAAGTGCCTGTTCAGGCCATTTCCTTGGCCATGCGACCAGATGGCGGGTTTGTCCCCTGCGGTCGAAGGGGGGTGCAGCAGTTGCTTCTGCCCCGATCCGGGGCAGGCGGTTCGGTGCAGGTCGTGTGTGCTCGAACGAGCTGCCGACGAGAAGGAGTTGACGGTGCCCGCCCGCTTCGGTGGACGCGGGGGCGTCGAAGTGCGGCCCGGGGACGGCGGTTTCCGTCTCCATCGGTGGGCCGCCTGAACGTCCGCTTCGACAAGGACGCGGTGCGCACGGTACTCATGGGGCATGAGCGAAGACGGCGAACGTACGCCCGACGGACGCGTGCCCGACGAACGTCTCCTCGTCGGACGTTACCGGCTGATCGAGCACATCGGCCCGGGCGGCCCCGGCACCGACCCCGGAAGCCCCGGTAAGGGCACGGCACCGGCCACCGTCTGGCGGGCGCTCGACGAGTCGACGCAGCGGTACGTCGCCGTCAAGCGGCCCCTGCCGCCCGGCGACCCGGACGACGAGGAGCACCAGCGGACCGCCCACCGGCTGCACCGCGAGGCCCGCGCCGCCGCCCGCGTCGAACACCCCGCCGCCGTCCGCATCCACGACGTCGTCTTCGAGGACGGACTCCCCTGGATCGTCATGGAGTTCGTCCCCGGGGAGTCCCTCCGCACGCTTCTGACGCGCGGCCCCCTCCCCGCCCCGGAGGCCGCCCGCGTCGGCCTCGCCGTCCTCGGCGCCCTGCGCGCCGCGCACTCGGTCGGCATCGTCCACCGGGACGTCAAACCCGCCAACGTCCTCCTCGAAGCCGGCACCGGCCGGGTCGTCCTCACCGACTTCGGCATCGGACACGTACACGGCGGCGTCGATTCCTCCGGAGACCCCGGTTTCGTCGCACCCGAGCGGGGAGCCGAGCCCGGTGCGGGCCCCGCCTCCGACCTGTGGTCCCTCGGCGCACTGCTGCGCGCCGCCGTCGAGGGGGGCCCGGGGGAGCACTCCACCGGTCTCCGCACGCTGATCACCCGCCTGCTGGCGCCGGAACCCGCCGACCGGCCGGACGCCGAGGAGGTGGCGGCGGCCCTGGCCGCGATCGCCGAGACCGCCGACACCACCGAGAGCGTCGAGGGCTCCAGAGGCACTGAGGGCTCCGAGGACTCCGAGGACTCCGAGGGCCCCGGAAACGCCCGGCCCGCGCTGACCGCCACCCCCACAACGCCCTGATCAGCGCATTCGCTGCCAGTGGACACTGGCGTCGTGTGCGTACCCGGTGAATCCCCGTTACCGACGGGTACCCAAAGGGCGCCGCCGCGGAATACCCTGCGCGTCATGACGGACGCGCAGGCCACGAACCAGGCCACGAACCAGGCCATCGGCACCAACCCGCTCGCACCGGCTCCGCAGGGCGCCCGTACCGCCGCCGATGTGGTCACGCCGGAGCTGGTCGTCCAGCTCACCAAGGGCGTCGTGGGCTCCGGCAAGACCGAGAGCCACACCCCGTTCACCGGCGACAAGCTGGCCGACCTGCCCGAGTCCACCCCCGAGGACGTGGCCGAGGCCTTCGACCGCGCCCGCGCCGCCCAGGCCGTGTGGGCCCAGACCCCGGTACGGCAGCGCGCCGCCGTGCTGCTCCGGTTCCACGACCTGGTGCTGGAGCGCCAGGCCGAGGTCCTCGACCTCATCCAGCTGGAGACCGGCAAGGCCCGCCTGCACGCCCACGAGGAGGTCCAGGCCGTCGCCGTCGCGGCCCGGCACTACGGCCGCAAGGCCCCCGCGTACCTGAAGCCGAAGGGGCACACGGGCGCCGTACCGACCCTCACCAAGGTCACCGAACTGCGCCACCCGCGCGGAGTCGTCGGCCAGATCGCCCCCTGGAACTACCCGCTGGAGCTGTCGGTCGGCGACGCGCTCCCCGCGTTCGTCGCGGGCAACGCGGTGGTGATGAAGCCGGACACGGAGACCTGCCTCACCGCCCTGTGGGCCCGCGACCTGCTCATCGAGGCCGGTCTGCCCGCCGACGTCTTCCAGGTCGTCCTCGGCGAGGGACCCGTCGTCGGCCCGGAGGTCGTCAAGCGCGCCGACTACGTCTCCTTCACCGGCTCCACCCGCACCGGCCGCGAGGTCGCCCAGGGCGCCGCCGCCCGCCTGGTCGGCGTCTCCCTCGAACTCGGCGGCAAGAACGCCATGCTGGTCCTCGAGGACGCCGACATCGAGAAGGCCGCGGCGGGCGCCGTCCGCGCCTGCTTCTCCTCCGCCGGACAGCTGTGCATCTCCATCGAGCGGCTGTACGTCCACGAGTCCATCGCCGACGCCTTCCTGGAGCGCTTCGCCGCCCGCACCAGGGCCATGCGGCTGGGCAAGTCCCTCGCCTACGGCGCCGACATGGGCTCACTGGTCGGCGACCGGCAACTGGAAGCCGTCACCCGGCACGTCGAGGACGCCGTCGCCAAGGGCGCCAAGGTGGTCGCCGGCGGGGTCGCCCGCCCGGACATCGGCCCGTACTTCTACGAGCCGACGATCCTCGACGGTGTGACCGAGCCGATGGCGGTGTGCACGGAGGAGACCTTCGGCCCGGTCGTCTCCATATACCGCTTCAGGACGGAGGACGAGGCGGTGGAACTCGCCAACTCCACGCCGTACGGCCTCAACTCGTCGGTGTGGACGAAGGACGGCCGCCGTGGCCGCGAGGTCGCCGCCCGGCTGCGCACCGGCACCGTCAACGTCAACGAGGGCTACGCCCCCGCCTACGGCAGCGTCCAGTCCCCGATGGGCGGCATGAAGGACTCCGGCCTCGGCCGCCGCCACGGCTCCGAGGGCATCCTCAAGTACACCGAGGCCCAGACGATCGCCCAGCAGCGGCTGCTGCCCATGGCGCCTTCGCTGGGCATGGACGACGAGAAGTACGCGGCGTTCATGAGCACCAGCCTGAAGCTGATGAAGGCGTTCCGCTTCCGCTAGACGGCGGCCGTCAGCCGGCCGCCGGCACCCCGTTCTCAACGAGGAGAGCACGTGTCGCAGGAGAAGTCTGTCCAGACCCGGGACGAGGACGGGTACGACTACGACGTCATCGTCGTCGGATCGGGGTTCGGCGGGTCCGTGACCGCCCTCCGCCTCACCGAGAAGGGCTACCGCGTCGGTGTCCTGGAGGCCGGCCGCCGCTTCACCCGGGAGTCCCTGCCCAGGAACTCCTGGGACCTGAAGAACTACCTCTGGGCGCCCCGGCTCGGCATGTACGGCATCCAGCGCATCCATCTGCTGGGCAACGTCATGGTGCTGGCGGGCGCGGGCGTCGGCGGCGGCTCCCTCAACTACGCCAACACCCTCTACGTACCGCCGAAGGCCTTCTTCGACGATCCCCAGTGGCGGGACATCACCGACTGGCAGGAGGAGCTGAAGCCGTACTACGACCAGGCGCGGCGCATGCTCGGCGTGCGGCTCAACCCGACGATGACCCCCTCCGACGTGCATCTGAAGGCGGCGGCGCAGCGGATGGGCGTCGGCGACACCTTCCATCCGGCGCCGGTCGGGGTGTTCTTCGGGGACGGCGAGGACGCCGACGGGACGGCGAAGGCCAAGCCGGGGGAGCGGGTCGCCGACCCCTACTTCGGCGGTGCCGGACCGGACCGCCGGGCCTGCACCGAGTGCGGCGAGTGCATGACGGGCTGCCGGCACGGTGCGAAGAACACCCTGAACGAGAACTACCTCCACCTCGCCGAGAAGGCGGGCGCGGTCGTGCACCCCATGACCACGGTCATGTCCGTCACCGAAGACTCACGCGGCGGATACGCGGTCGCGACCCTGCCCACGGACCGGAAGAAGAAGGGCAGGGGACGCACCTTCACGGCCCGGCGGGTCGTCATCGCGGCCGGGACCTACGGCACCCAGACGCTGCTGCACCGTATGAAGGCCCACGGCCAACTGCCGTACCTCTCCGACCGGCTGGGCGAACTGACCCGCACCAACTCCGAGGCGCTGGTCGGCGCGCAGACCGACGACCGGCGCTACCGCAGGGCGCACGGCAAGCCCAAGGCCGACTTCACCCAGGGCGTGGCGATCACGTCCTCCGTCCACCCGGACGAGAACACGCACATCGAGCCGGTCCGCTACGGCAAGGGATCCAACGCGATGGGCGGCCTGTCCATCCTCCAGGTGCCCTACGCGGAGGGCACCTCCCGCGCCCTGGCCTGGCTGTCGAACGCGGCCCGGCACCCGCTGCTGGTCGTCCGTTCCCTCTCCAACCGGCGCTGGTCGGAGCGGACCATCATCGGCCTGGTGATGCAGTCGCTGGACAACTCCCTGACGACGTACCTGAAGCCGGACGGCGTCGGCAAGGGCCTGCTGACCGCCCGCCAGGGCCACGGCGCACCCAACCCCAAGCAGATCAAGGCCGCGTCGCAGGCCGCCTCGGCCCTCGCCGCCGAGATCAACGGCTTCGCGGGCAGCAACGTCGGCGAGCTGATGGGCACCCCGCTCACCGCGCACTTCCTCGGCGGCTGCCCGATCGGCGACTCCCGCGAGACGGGCGTGATCGACCCGTACCACCGGCTGTACGGCCACCCCGGTATCTCGGTCGTCGACGGCGCGGCGGTCTCCGCCAACCTGGGCGTGAACCCCTCGCTCACGATCACCGCGCAGGCCGAGCGGGCGATGTCGTACTGGCCCAACAAGGGCGAGGCGGACCCGCGTCCCGCGCAGGGCGAGCCGTACGAGCGCCTGAAGCCGGTCGAGCCGGTCACTCCCGCGGTCCCGGCCGACGCCTTCGGGGCCCTGCGGCTGCCGTTCCTGGGTGTCCCGGCGGTGCCGAAGAAGTAGCCCGCGACCGACGACCGAAGAGGGGCCCGCGACCGAAGAGAGGGACCCGCACCCCCCTCCGAGTGCGGGTCCCTCTCTCCTTACCGGGCTCGCCGGTCGTCCTTGCTACGCGCCGGCCGAGGCCTTGCGCCGCCGCACCGCGAACACGACCCCCGCACCGGCGACCACGGCGACACCGCCGACGACACCGATGACCGGGAGCGCGGAGCTGGAGCCGGTGGAAGCGAGGCTGCCGGTGGGCGGCAGTTCCTTGGCGCCGCCCTGCGGCTCCTTGCCGCCGGTGGGCTTGTCGTCCTTGCCCGGCTTGGGCTTGGCCTTGCCGGGGTCGTTGTTGTCGCTGCCGGGAGCGAGGACGGTGAACTCGTAGTAGGCGAAGGAGCTGTGGACGCACTCCTTCTCCGCGTCCACGTAGCCGCCGAGGCCGAGCGCGTAGCCGTCACCGGCAGGTGCCTTCGAGCTGATGTTGACGCGCAGCTTGATGGCCACCGTCTCCTTGGCACCGAGGTCGGTCTGGCCGAAGAAGAAGCCGTTGCCGACCTCGTCGGCCAGCGACTCCCACGCCTTGGTCGCGGGGTCGAAGTACTCGAGCTGCGCGTAGGTGCTCAGCCAGTCCTTCTCGTTGTCGCTTTCGGAGTCGTTGTCGACCGCGGCGAGCCACTGGACCTCGCCGAGCGCCACGTCGCTGTGGTTGGCGGCGGTGAGGGTGAAGTCGTGCCAGCCGCTGCCCGCGACGATCTTGCCCGGAAGTCCGGAGACGTCCAGCGACAGCTGCGAGTCGGCGTCCACACCGTCGTCGCCGACGGGGCACTCGCTGGGCCACTCCGAGGGAGAGCCGGTCGCGTCGGTCGGTGTCGCCGCCACGGTGGGCTTGGTGGTGTCGGTCGGGGTCACCGTGTCCGTCGGACTGGTCGTGTCGGTCGGCGTCACCGTGTCCGTCGGGGTGACGGTGTCGGACGGGGTGTCGGTCGGAGTCGCGGTGTCAGAGGGTGTGTCGGTCGGCGTGTCGGTCGGCGTGTCGGTCGTCGTCACGCTTTCGGTGGGGGCCGACGACGTCGACTCCTCCGCGAACGCGGTCGGCGCGGACAGCAGGGCGATCGGCGCTATGGCGGCCGTCGCGGCCGCTGCGGCCATGGCACGGCGAAGCTTCATGAAGACCTCAAGAGGTGCTGCGCACTGCGGCACCGCAGTACGACGTCGGGGTGAGGCCTCCGCGTGTGGGGCACGGATGTGGCCGTTGTTTCCGCAGGTGTGACCTGTGAAAGCTGTGAATGGTTGTGGCCACTCACCGGAGTTTTATGTGGCCTGCGTCACACATCGTGGTCATGGGGCGCGTCGGCCGGCCCCGGGTGCCCCCGGGGCCGGCCGATCTCCTGGGTGACCGGGCTGCTGTCCCCTGCCGTCCGGTCGCTCGCCCGGACCAACGAAGCCGCGGGCCGGCCCGTCACGCGCCGGACGGGTGAGGAGCGACGGGACTCAGACGCGGCCCCGGCACAGTTCGAGCAGCGTCATGGCCAGGGACGTACCGGGCTTGCCCAGGGCGTCCCGGTAGCGGCCGAGGATCTCCATCTCCCGGGACAGGTGCACGCGCCGTCCACCGGAGGCGATGCGGGTCTCCTGCACGACGGCGGACACGGCCATCCGCTCCTGGATGAGGCCGATGATCCGGTCGTCGAGCGCGTCGATGCGCTCCCGGGCGTCGGTGATGGTCTGCTCTGCGGCGGTCGCGGCTGTCGTCGCGGTCATGGCGGGGCTCCTGACGGGATGCGGTGCCCCGAGGCGACAGGACCGGGAAAACACAGGCGCCCCGGGCCTGTCGGCCCGGGGCGCCTGGGAAGTCGCTTGGCGGTTCGCTCAAGCAGCACGACCATGGCAGCCGGCGGGCCGGTTGCCATAGGTAAAGAGGAAGGTCGTCTGCGTGAGCATGGGGCCAGTATGCCACGGGGCCCGGCACCGTCCAGCCCGCCGGGCGCGGCAGTCCGAGAGAGACGGCGAGGCCGCCCACGGCCACCCCGGTAGAATCGGCAAGTACAGCCCCCGCCCAACCGCCGGAAGGCACCTCGTGTCATCAGCGAACCCCGCAGCCGCTCCCGACACCGTCCTGGTCGTCGACTTCGGCGCGCAGTACGCCCAGCTCATCGCCCGTCGCGTCCGCGAGGCGCGGGTCTACAGCGAGATCGTGCCGAGCACCATGCCGGTCCAGGAGATCCTCGCCAAGAACCCCGCGGCGATCATCCTCTCCGGCGGCCCCTCGTCGGTGTACGAGGAGGGCGCTCCCCGTCTCGACCGTGAGCTGTTCGAGGCGGGCGTCCCCGTCTTCGGCATGTGTTACGGCTTCCAGCTGATGGCGCAGACCCTCGGCGGCACGGTCGACAACACCGGCGCCCGCGAGTACGGCCGTACGGACCTGCACGTCTCCAAGGCGGCCTCCACCCTCTTCGAGGGCACCCCGGCCGAGCAGGCCGTGTGGATGTCGCACGGCGACGCCTGCTCCGCCGCCCCCGAGGGCTTCACCGTCACGGCTTCCACGGACGTCGTCCCGGTCGCCGCCTTCGAGAACGACGAGAAGAAGCTGTACGGCGTCCAGTACCACCCCGAGGTCATGCACTCCACGCACGGCCAGCAGGTGCTGGAGCACTTCCTCTACCGGGGCGCGGGCCTGAAGCCGGACTGGACCACCGGCAACGTCATCGAGGAGCAGGTCGCCGCGATCCGCGAGCAGGTCGGCGACCGGCGCGCGATCTGCGGCCTGTCCGGCGGCGTCGACTCCGCGGTGGCCGCCGCCCTCGTGCAGAAGGCCATCGGCTCCCAGCTGACCTGCGTCTACGTCGATCACGGCCTGATGCGCAAGGGCGAGACCGAGCAGGTCGAGAAGGACTTCGTCGCGGCCACCGGCGTCCAGCTCAAGGTCGTCGACGCCGAGGAACGCTTCCTCACCGCGCTCAAGGGCGTCTCCGACCCCGAGGAGAAGCGGAAGATCATCGGCCGCGAGTTCATCCGGGTCTTCGAGCAGGCCCAGGCCGAGATCATCGCGGACCAGGGCCCGGCGGTCGAGTTCCTCGTGCAGGGCACCCTCTACCCCGACGTCGTCGAGTCCGGCGGCGGCACCGGCACCGCCAACATCAAGTCCCACCACAACGTCGGCGGCCTCCCCGAGGACCTCGAGTTCAAGCTCATCGAGCCGCTGCGCAAGCTCTTCAAGGACGAGGTCCGGATGGTCGGCCAGGAGCTCGGCCTGCCGGAGGAGATCGTCCAGCGGCAGCCGTTCCCCGGCCCGGGCCTCGGCATCCGCATCGTCGGCGAGGTCACCAAGGAGCGCCTGGACCTGCTCCGCGACGCCGACGCCATCGCCCGTGAGGAACTGACCGCGGCCGGCCTCGACCGGGACATCTGGCAGTGCCCGGTCGTCCTGCTCGCGGACGTCCGCAGCGTCGGCGTCCAGGGTGACGGCCGTACCTACGGTCACCCGATCGTGCTGCGCCCGGTCTCCTCCGAGGACGCCATGACCGCCGACTGGTCGCGGCTGCCGTACGACGTACTGGCCCGGATCTCGACCCGGATCACCAACGAGGTCCGGGACGTCAACCGCGTCGTCCTCGACGTGACCTCGAAGCCGCCGGGCACCATCGAGTGGGAGTAGCCGGCGGGAGTGATCACTTGCGCTTGACGACGCGCAAGGGCTCACCGGGTTTCCAGACCTGCACGACCAGATACGTGTCGTCCTCGACGTAGGTCCGCACGACCTCCGTCGGCTCGGTGCGGAAGAGGTGGAACGGCTGCGGCGGTTCCACCTCTTTCACGTACGCACCCTTGACCCGCGGGTCGTCCACCTCGACCGCCCGCCCACTGATCCGTACGTCACCCGGGCCGGGGTCCGCGCCCGGCCCCGGGTTCGACTGCAGCGCGAAACGCGGATCGCGGCGCAGGTCGAGCGCCTTGAGCGAGTCCGGCATCATGCCGAGCCACAGCTCGCCGTGCAGAAGACGCACCTCCAGGCCGCTGGTGCGGGGCGAGCCGTCCCGGCGCAGGGTGACCAGAACGTGGTGGGTGAAGGCGCCGAAGCGCTCCTCGACGAGCCCGGCGAGCTCGGGTTCCGCGGTGGCGAAGGCCGCCCAGTTCACTGTCATACGGCGAGTGTGGCGCTGATACCCGACACCTGCTGTCGGGTATCAGGGGGGCAATGACAATGCTCTCTTGGTTGGTCTCACACCCCGTACGGCACCGGCCGCACGAACCGTTCACGCCCCGCCTCGTCCGGTTGCGGTGTGCACCCGGCCGCCGTGAGCCGCTCGGCCAGCTTCGCGCGTCGCATCGCGTTGAGGCGCAGGGCGCCCAGCAGGAACGCCGGTATCAGGACGGTGAGCGTGAGCAGGACGGCGTACTTGCCGGTGACCACCGCCACCAGCAGGAACAGCAGCGGGAACGCCCAGGCCATGGTCATCAGCTGCTTGCGGTTGGCGGCGGCGCCGAGGGCGTCGTACTTGATGAGCGTGGTGATCAGGTCGACGTCCGCCTGCGCCTGAGGCACCGGAGTCAGCGAGCCCAGGTACATGCCGGGAACGGGGCGGCCCGGACCCGGGTCGGGGAAGGCCGCCCGGTTCGCCGCCGCGCGCTGCTGCGCCCACGGGCTCGGGTCACGGACCAGGTACACGTGCACGATCTTGTGCTTGCCGACCAGACGGATGTCCGCGTAACGGAAGCCGTAGCACTCGGCGATGTACGCGAGTGCCCCGAACGTCTGCCACTCCGCGAAGGGATGGATCAACTCGACGGTGTCCTGGGACGCGATCTGCCGCATGAGGGCGCTGATGTGCCGGTCGGCGACGGCCATGGGAGCCTCCGGATGGCTCGAAGGTGATGCTGAACTTCAGATTCCGCACACCAGACCCGTGAACCACCGCGAGGGTTGCGTTCCTCTTGAGTGCGTCATCTTTACAGAACTCCCCTGCCCTTTTGACCTGACCGACGGTAACTTCCGCCCCGTAAGCAAACCCAGTGCTGGAGGACCAATGCACGGGCCCACCCCACCTCTGCCGCTGCCCACCGACCAGCTGCGGTTCGCGATGCCGCCCATGCACGACTCGGTCGAGGACGAACGCCGGCACCGCAAGGAACGGCTCGCGGGCGCGCTGCGCCTCTTCGGGCGGTCCGGATTCGAGGACGGGGTCTCCGGGCACATCACCGCACGCGACCCGGAGTTCACCGACTGCTTCTGGGTGAACCCGTTCGGTCTGCCGTTCAAGCACGTCACCGTCAGCGACCTCGTACTGGCCAACCAGGACGGGCAGGTCATAGAGGGCCGCTACCACGTCAACCAGGCCGCCTTCACCGTCCACGCCCAGGTGCACGCCGCCCGCCCGGACGTCGTCGCGGTCGCCCACTGCCACTCGGTGCACGGCCGGGCCCTGTCCGCCCTCGGCGACCTGCTCGACCCGATCACCCAGGAGAGCTGCGCCTTCTACGAGGACCACGCCCTGTACAACGCGTACACGGGCGTCGCGGTCGACGCCGAGGAGGGCCGGCGTATCGCGACCGCCCTGGGCAGCCGCAAGGCGCTCGTACTGCGCAACCACGGACTGCTGACCGTCGGCGACTCGGTGGACGCGGCGGCCTGGTGGTTCCTCTCCATGGAGCGGTCCTGCCAGGTGCAGCTGATGGCGAAGGCGGCGGGCCGTCCGCTTCTCATCGACCACAAGCTCGCGGTGGCCACCCGTGAGCAACTCGGCGGCGACCTCGTCGCCTGGATCAACTACCAGCCCCTGTGGCAGGACATCAGCCGCAGCGAACCCGACCTTCTCGACTAGGACCCGGCAGCCGGACGACCGGGTCAACACCGTAGGGCCGGCTTCACCCGGCATGACCACGCAAGCCGGTCGCGGACGGCGCCGACTAGGGCACAATTCGCTTTTGTCACCGGGGAGTTCCACGGCGACGGCCGGGCCCGCGAAGGGCGGTGCCGGCCGGGCCGGGGGTCGTGGGGAAGGCGGACGTCGGGCGTGGCGGTGCAGCAGGCTGGGCAGGGCACGGACACGGGCGTGCACGCGGGCGGCTGCGCCTGCGGGGACTGTCCGCACGGGGCGCGCGAAGGGCACCGGCGGGCCGTCGCCGCCTTCCTGCTGAAACGCGACGAGTTCGCGGCCGGGCAGGGACTGCCGCCGGCGGTGGCCCACTCCGCCTCGGCGTCCCGGCAGTGGGTCTCCGAGGAACTGACGCAGTCCGCCGAGGCGGTCGCCGAGCGCGGCCGGGCGGAGGGCGGGGTCTGGCTGGCCCGGCTCTGGGTGCGCACCGCCTGCGCGGTGTGGACGGCCGTCGTGCTGCTGTTGCTGACCCAGTCGCTGACCGCGATCGGCGTGGGCTGGACGAGCTCCCGCACCGCCGGACTGCTCGCCGCGCTGGTGACGGCCGGCGCGCTGACCGCCGCGTCCTGGTTCCACCGGGCCCGCGGCGGGGTGCTGGCCCCGGTCATCGGCGAGGACCACCGGATGTCCACCTCCCGTACCGTGGCGGCCGTCTGGGTGCTGTTCCTGGCCTACGCCGTACTGGTCCTGGCCGGCCGGCTGGCCGCCGCCTCCGGACACGCCGAACGCGACATGCTGATCTCCGGCCTCGGCCTCGCGCGGGGAGCGGGCGTGGTGACCGTGCTCGCCGTGGTGTGCGTGATCGCGATGCTGGTCCGGCGGGTGGTCGGCACACGGGTCGCGGCGCAGCGGCTGCAGAAGGTACGTGCCCACCGGCCGCGCGCGGCCGATCTGCTCACCGACGACGCCGGGCGAGGCAACTTCGCCGACATCCAGTACGTCGTCATCAACGCCGTCGCCCTGCTGTTCACCGCCGTACGGCTCGCCCGCCGCCCCGACCAGCTGCCCGACCTGCCGTGGGGGCTGGCGGTCGTGGTGCTGGTGTCGGCGGCGACCTACCTGGCCGGCAAATACGCGGAAGGCGGCCGTCCGGTCATCCACTCCGTGGTCCGCGCCCGTGAGGCCGGCGACCTGGACGGCCCGATCCGCACCGGCGACGACATCGAGATCCGCGGCACCGGCTTCGTCCCACCCGGCGCCCAGAGCGCCGACCGTCTCTCCCGGATGGTGGTCCGCATCGGCGCGGTCAATGTCCACGTCCCCCTCGTCCCGGTCTCCGGCGGCTTCAGCAACCCCACGGACACCGTGCTGACCGTCCCCGTTCCGGCCGAGGTCGAGCCCGGCTCGGTGGAGGTCCAGATCGTGACGGCCGCCGGGGTGGCGACCAACCGGTGCGTGGTCGAGGTGGCCGAATGACAGGGCCCGGCCGCTCCGACTCCTGAGAAATCGGCAAAACGTGGCAGGCGGGATGAACTGCGTCGACCTGTCGTACGTATCGTCCTAGTGAGGGCTCGGCACGGCGGGCGAGAGGCGGCTAGGGTGATGACTCACGGCATGCGAACGGACACGCGGAGCTCCTATCGTGAGGGCGGTGGCCGGGACTGGCGGGATGCCGCCACCTATTACGCACTCCTTCCGCTGCGGGTCTTCCTCGGCGTCACGTTCATCTACGCCGGCCTCGACAAACTCACCAACAGTGCCTTCATGAAGTCCGGCGGTGCCGGCTCCATCGGCGACACCATGCGCTCCGTCCGCGACTCCTCGGCCATCCCGGCCCTGGTCGACCTGGCCCTGAAGAATCCCGTCGGCTTCGGCTGCGGCATCGCCCTCGGTGAACTGGCCGTCGGCATCGGCACCCTGATCGGCCTGCTCACCCGTCTCGCCGCACTCGGCGGCGCGCTGATCTCGCTCAGCCTGTGGCTGACGATGAGCTGGGCCTCCGACCCGTACTACTACGGCAATGACCTCGCCTACCTGATGGCCTGGCTGCCCCTCGTCCTTGCCGGCGCCCCGTACCTCTCCCTGGACGCGCTCCTGCGCGCGAGGCGACGACAGCGCACCGAGGACTTCCGCTAGAGGATCTCGCTCCCGGGGATCTCCGCCGTGTCCGGAGTGCCGCCGCGGCCGCGTATCGCCCGCGTCAGGACGGACACCGCGCCCGCCAGGAACAGTCCGACCACGATGACGGGTATGCCCGCGAACCACGGGGTGTCCCAGGCTCCGCCAGCGTCACCGGCGTACATCACGCCCACGACGGTGAGGAAGAGTCCCGCGACCAGCTTCCCCGGCTCGACCTCATGACGCAGCACGGGTGACCTCCACCTGTCCCACGCCCACGTGGACGTCGATGTCGAGTGTGCCGGTGTTCTTGCCGCCTGCCTTCGGCGGCAGCGTCACTTCCTTGTGCCTGCCCGGCTTCACGTCCACGTCCTTCCTGTCGTCCCCCGGCAACCGGATGTCGCCCACACCCACATCGATGCTCATCCTCACGGTCGCGTCCGTGGGGGCGATCACCTTCAGTTGTCCTGCGCCGACGTCGGCCTCCGTCTTCACCGTCCGCTCCTTGCCCGGGCGCACCCGGCGCAGGTCCAGGGTGCCCCTGCCCGTGCCGAGGTCGTAGCCGGGCCGCACGTCGCTCGCGGTGGCCGGCGTCCATGACGTGCGTATCCAGTGCGTGGTGATGTTCCTGGGCAGCGCCGCCGCGCCGACCAGCAAGGCCGCAGTCACGATCGCCAGGAAAACCGAGCCGGCTCCCGTGCGCCCCAGGAACGCGCTGACCGCGATACCGAGACCGGTGACGGCCAGCGCGCAGGCCAGCCCGGTCTGCAGGCTGACGGCGAGCGGGTGGTCCTGCCATGTCGCGCCGGTACCCAGGCCCCCGGCCAGCAGCGCCAGCAGGAAGACCCAGCCGCCGATCCAGCGGGGGCCGCGCGGCCTGGCGGGCGCGGTGCGCCCGTCACGTATGCCTTCATAGGCGCTCCAGGTGTTGCCGCGGCCGATGTTGACCGCCGCCGCGACGTCCCGGTCGCGCGCGTCACCGGGCCCCCACAGATAGCCGGTGCCGCCGACGTGCGTGCCGTCCTTGACGATCGGGTCGCGCCACCACGACGGATAGGAGGCGGCGACGGGCGGGGCCTGGGCCTCCGGAGGGGCGTCGGCGACGGCCTGCGCGGCCAGCGGATCGGGGTCGATGGCGTCGCGCCGCTGCGACCAGTACCCGGCACCTGCGAGAAGGAGGGAGAGGACCGCCGCGAAGGTGAGCACCCCGCCGTTCTTCAGCATGGTCAGGAAGACCCCGCACCCGACCAGCGCGAACAGCACGGCGGCCAGGGCCTGCCCGTCCACGCGGCCGGTCAGGAGCTTGCGGACCTCGTTCTCCCCGTCGTCCTCGTAGGGCACGAAGAGCCAGGCGAAACCGTAGAAGATGAGCCCGATCCCGCCGGACGCGGCCAGCACCGCCAGCGTGATCCGGAAGATCACGGGGTCCATGCCGGTGTGCCGCCCGAGTCCCGCGCACACGCCCGCGATCATCTTGTGCCGCCGGTCCCGGCGGAACCGGCCGGGGGCCTCGGTCGCGGCGGGCGCGGCATCCGTCGGCCCGGTGCCCCGGCTGGGGCGCGGGCCGGGGCCGGGTCCCGGACCCGTCGCGGCGTGGTGGTGATCCGTCATGTGTCCATGGTGACGGCCGGGGCGCCGCGGCGGCAGTCGGTACGACCCTGGACGAACCCTGAGATCGGCCCTGAGACGCCGCCCGGGACCTGTTCGACGTCCGGTTTTCCGAAGATCAGGGCTGTCTCGGGGCTGGACCCTGATGCCCCGCTGCTTGGGCCGTGTGACCATCGTTGGCATGCCGGAAGCCGCAGCAGTGCCACTCGACGACCCGCGGCCCCTGCGCAAGCTCTACCGCAGCAGCGACGGCCGCTGGCTCGGTGGTGTGGCGCGGGGCCTCGCCGGGCACCTCGGGCTGCCCGTGATCTGGGTGCGGCTCGTCTTCGCGGGCCTGTTCCTGGCCGACGGCCTCGGCGCGCTGCTGTACGCGGCGTTCTGGTTCTTCGTCCCGCTCGGCGTCGGCGGTGTCGGCGGCCAGAAGCCGCCGTCCCTGGTCAGTTCGGAGACGGCGCCGGACGGCCGCCGCAGGCTCGTCACCCGCAGACCGGACCGGGGGCAGATCGTCGCCCTGCTGCTCATGGTCGTCGTGGCCGTGGTCTTCGTCGGCAGCGTCAACCTCGGCAGCGCCGCCCAGGCGTATCTCATCCCCGCGGTCCTCGTCGGCGCGGGCGTCGCCCTCGTCTGGCGGCAGGCCGACAACGCCCGCCGGGCCCGCTGGGTCGAGGTCGGCAGACGGCGCCGCACCCTCACCCTCCTGCGCGCGGTCGCGGGCGTCCTGCTCGTCACCGCCGGCGTCTCCGGCATGTTCGTGCTGCAGGGCTCCGCCGCCCACCTCGGCTCCGTACTGCAGGCCGCCCTCGCGGTCCTCGTCGGCATAACCCTGCTCGCCGGCCCCTACCTCGTCCGCATGACCCAGGACCTCTCCGAGGAGCGGCTGATGCGCATCCGCGCGCAGGAGCGCGCCGAGGTCGCCGCGCACGTCCACGACTCGGTGCTGCACACCCTGACCCTGATCCAGCGCAACGCGGAGAACGTGGGCGAGGTGCGCCGCCTGGCCCGCGCCCAGGAGCGCGACCTGCGCGCCTGGCTGTACAAGCCCGAGGGCAACGGCAAGGACGAGGCCGACGAACCGGCGACCCTCGCCGAGGCGGTGAAGCGCAACGCCGCCGAGGTGGAGGACAAGCACGGCGTCCCCATCGAGGTCGTCGTGGTCGGCGACTGCCCGCTCGACGAACGGATCGGCGCCCAGATGCAGGCCGGGCGTGAAGCGATGGTGAACGCCGCCAAGTACGGTGGCGAGGGCGGCGCCGTGCAGGTCTACGCGGAAGTCGAGGGCAGGACGGTGTTCGTGTCCGTCCGTGACCGCGGCCCGGGCTTCGACCTCGATTCGATACCCGCCGACCGCATGGGTGTCAGAGAATCGATCATCGGCCGCATGGAGCGCAACGGCGGCACGGCCCGGCTGCGGGCGGTGCCGGACGGCGGCACGGAGGTCGAGCTGGAGATGGAGAGGGCGGAGAACACGTCATGAGCGACGCGACCGAGGCGAACGACACAGCGGGGGCGGCGGCGGGGGAGCGCCGGGTGCGCGTGGTCCTCGTCGACGACCACCGTATGTTCCGTACGGGCGTCCAGGCCGAGATCGGCCGGACCGAGGAGACCGGCGTCGAGGTCGTCGGCGAGGCCGCCGACGTCGACCAGGCGGTCACCGTGATCACGGCGACCCGGCCCGAGGTGGTCCTCCTCGACGTCCACCTCCCCGGCGGCGGCGGGGTCGAAGTGCTGCGCCGCTGCGCCCCGTTGATGGCCGACGCCGAGCGGCCGGTCCGCTTCCTCGCCCTGTCCGTCTCGGACGCGGCGGAGGACGTGATCGGCGTGATCCGCGGCGGCGCCCGCGGGTACGTCACCAAGACGATCACCGGCACGGACCTCGTCGACTCCGTCTTCCGGGTCCAGGACGGCGACGCGGTCTTCTCCCCCCGGCTGGCCGGCTTCGTCCTCGACGCCTTCGCCTCCACCGACGCCCCGCCGGTCGACGAGGACCTCGACCGCCTCACCCAGCGCGAACGGGAGGTCCTGCGCCTCATCGCCCGCGGCTACGCCTACAAGGAGATCGCCAAGCAGCTGTTCATCTCCGTCAAGACGGTCGAGTCCCATGTGTCGGCCGTCCTGAGGAAGCTCCAGCTGTCCAACCGTCATGAGCTGACGCGTTGGGCTACGGCGCGTCGGCTGGTGTGAGCGTCCGGTAGGCATGCCGACGATCACACCGTTACGCTGCGGCCGACGGGAGGAGGGCTCGTCATGCTGCTGCGTTTTCGTACGGCGAACGTACGGTCACTGCGCGACGAGCAGGAGCTGTCCTTCGTCGTTCCACCCGGCGAGGGACCCGACGCTGCGCGAACGGTCCGGCTCTCTGACGGCAAGTAGCTGGGGATCTATCCGGTGATCGGGGTCTTCGGTGCCAACGCAGACCGTCGGTCGCCGCCGATTACCGGGTGCGGCCGTCGTACTCTTCGCGGGCGGTGATGACTTCTTCGATGTGCAGCACGGACCATTCCGTGAGCGCCTTCAGCGGTTCCCGCAGCGTCTGGCCGAGCGCGGTCAGCTCGTACTCCACGTGCGGCGGCACCTCTGGGTAGACGGTCCGGCTGATCAGCCCGTCGCGTTCGAGGGTGCGCAGCGTCTGGGTGAGCATCTTCTCGCTCACGCCCGCCAGAGCCTGCCGGAGCCGGCTGAACCGGGAGGGCCCGTTCCGGCCGAGTTCTCCGAGCACGAGGACCGCCCACTTGCTGCCGATCTGGTCGAGCAGGTCCCGCGACGGGCAGCCGCGGTCGTACGGATCGAACGAAGGTATGGGCCCGGTCACGTTCTCGACAGCAGCCATACGGTTCACCTCAATGCTTTCACTCTGGTAAGTACCGTACCAAGAAGTGGCTACTTCCTGGCAGAGAGTGTCCAGGTCATTCTGGGTTCCATCCCGCCGCGGATGGACCGCAGCAAGCGTGCGAGGCACGCGCGGAAGGAAGGAATGACCAACATGCCGATCGTCGTCACTGGAGCCACCGGCCAGCTGGGCAGGCTCACCATCGAGGCGCTGCTGCGGCGCGGCATCCCGGCCGCGGACATCATCGCGACCGGCCGTGACATCGCAAGGATCAAGGACCTGGCCGACCGAGGCATCACAGTACGCCGTGCCGACTTCTCGGACACTGACAGCCTGGCCGAGGCATTCACGGGGGCGGACAGGCTGCTGCTGATCTCGGCCTCGGTCCCCGTGGGCGAGCGGGTCGCCAACCACCGCCGCGTGATCGACGCCGCGGCGTCCGCAGGTGTGTCGCTGGTGGCGTACACGAGCACGACGCACGCGGACACGGCCACCACCGTCATCGGCGCCACGCACGGCGAGACCGAGAAGTATCTGCGGGACCGCAAAATCCCCAGCGTGCTGCTGCGCAACGGCTGGTACCTGGAGAACTACACCAGCCAACTGCCGCAGATCCTGCAGAACGGCGCCGTCGTCGGCGCCGCGGGCGAGGGGCGGATCAGTGCAGCGTCCCGCGCCGACTACGCCGAGGCCGCAGCGGTCGTCCTCACTGCTGAAGGCCACATCGGCGCCGTGTACGAGCTCGGCGGCGACGAATCCTTCACCCTGACCGAGCTCGCCGCCGCGATCTCCGCTGCGGCCGGAAAGCAGGTCACCTACGCTGACCTCCCGGTGACCGACTTCGCTCAGGTACTGGCCGCCGCGGGCCTGCCCGCCGAGCTGGCGGAGGTCCTCGCCGACGCTGACCGCGGCATGAACCGCGGCGAGATGTACACCGACTCCGGCGACTTGCGCCGCCTGATCGGCCGCCCGCCCGTGACCCTGGCCGAGGCACTCGCGGTCGCCCTGCAGCACTGAGGTCGAACTCGTGAGGTGGCCGGGTTGCTCAGGTGGCTCTGATTGTCAGGCCGGTCTCGGCGAGGCAGCCGTCCATGAGTTCGCTGCGGTACTGGATGTGCCGTAGGTCGCACCGGATGCGCTGGACTAGGTGTTCGGGGTGCTGAAGGCGACGCGATTACTTTGCTGATCTGGCGTTTTCGCGATGGTTGGCATGGAAGCGCGCCTTCTTCTGACGGTTCCCGCACGTGTTCATGTCGCACCATCTGCGGGTGCGGCTCTGACTGGTGTCGAAGAAGGCGGCTTGGCAGGTTGGCGATGCGCAGAGGGCCAGTTTTCCGTCTCGTTCGCCCGCGAGGATGCTGATCGCGTCGGCGGCGATGACGCCCAGGGCATCCTCCACGGCGGAAGCCGAGCTGAGCCGCCATTGCCGAGTGCCCTCGGGCGTCAGGATGGCCGCGGCCCGACCCTGAGCGCTGCAGTCATTGATGACCTGGACAGCGGGCTCAGGGAGGGGGTCTTGGCGCGCGGCCGCTGTCGCGGCGGCGTGGATCGATTCCCTCAGCTCCCAAGCGCGTTCGAGCTGGGCGGGGGTGCAGGACTCCACGGCGAGGCCGCTCACCGCCAGCCAGTCGACGAGTCGGTTCGGCGTGGGGATGCGCTCCACGGCGTCGCCATGACGCTCTGACCGGGTCCCCGTGAAGCTGGTCGCCAGCACCTTGCCGAGACGGAAGTCAGGGAACCGAGCACTCATGGAACCACCTTAGCCGGTTGTAAGCCGACAGTGGTGCGTGTTAGAACCGTCTTAGCCGGTTCCACCGACGACCAGGAGGTCTCATGTCCACGCACTGGTGCGTCACCGACGCTGCGGCCGCTCATCCCGGCGGGGGCATTTCATGAACCGTCAGCCCAACGACGTGCAGGCTTTTGAGGCGCACGCAACCGACACCGACCTCGACGACCTGCGCGCGCGACTGGCCGCAGCACGACTGCCGGAAGCCGAGACGGTCCACCGCGCCGCGCCTGACCCTCGCCGATGGGAACAGGGCGTTCCTCTTGCCGACCTCGAGGAGGTCGTGCACTACTGGCGCACCGGGTACGACTGGCGGTCGTTCGAAGCGCGCCTCAACCGGATCGGCCAGTACCGCACGACCGTTGACGGTCTGGGAATCCACTTCCTGCACCGCCGATCCGCGCGTGCGGATGCCACTCCTCTGATCTTGACGCACGGCTGGCCGGGCAGCATCGCCGAGTTCATCGATGTAGTGGACGACCTGGCGGATCCGAAGGATGCGGACGCGCCGGCGTTCCACGTCGTGGTCCCGTCGCTGCCGGGCTTCGGCTTCAGCGACAAGCCGGTCACCACCGGGTGGGGAATCGAAAAGATCGCGGCCGCCTGGGTGGAGCTGATGGGGAGGCTCGGCTACGGCAAGTTCCTGGCCCACGGCGGCGACTGGGGCGGTGTGATCACCACGGTCCTCGGCGGCAGGTTCCCTGAGCACGTGCTCGGCATCCACACAACGACCGCGCAGGCACCGCCCGGGCTGACAACCGACGGGCTGACGGCGGCCGAGCGCAAATGGACCGAGGAAACCCGCGACTTCTGGCGCCACCACGCGGCGTACGCGAAGCAGCAGGCGACCCGGCCGCAGACCATCGGATACTCGCTCGTCGACTCACCGGTCGGGCTGCTTGCCTGGATCCTCGACAAGTTCGCGGAGTGGACGGACACCGAGGACAGCCCGTTCGAGACGATTTCCACAGACCGCGTTCTCGACGACGTCACCCTGTACTGGCTGACGCGGACCGGCGCATCGTCAGCCCGCATCTACTACGAAAGCCACAACTCGCTCGACCCCGAACTCCGGGTCGACGTCCCGTCGGCGATCAGTGTGTACCCCCGCGACATCGAGAAGTGTCCCCGCGCCTGGGCACAGGAGCGGTTCCGGCGGATCGTCCGATGGAGGGCGCCTGAAGCCGGGGGACATTTCCCGTCGCTGGAGGTCCCCGAGTATTTCGTCAAGGACCTGCAAGAGGGCCTCGCGGCAGTGCTGGCCGGCTGACTGGTGGGCGACGCAGTCAGCGTGGGCGGAAGAGGTAGGCGAGGTTGAGGACCACCAGTCCGGCCCAGGAGATGAGCAGTGCGGTGGTCCCGCCGGGAGCGAAGGTTGTTGCGACGGTGCCGAGGATCAGCGAGAGCAACAGGACCCTGAGATCCGCCCTTCGGTCGCGGGCCACAGCTCGCTGAAGAGGGCCGGGCTCCGCCAGCCGTTCGGCGCACACCTCGTCGAACGACGCGGCGACGCGATCGTCGATCCGGTCCCCGAACCGTTCCACGAACAGGTCCACGATCGCGTTCTCGCTGTGGCCTTCAGGGCGCTCGGCGGGCTCGGGGTGCTCCGTCGGTTTCGGGGGGCGCTCGGTCATCGTGGTCTCCTCCAGAGGTGTGGGCGGGGGCGTGGTGGCAGCACCCGCAGTGACATCGGGTCGGCGATGGTGGGGCGGACGATCGCGGCCGGGGAAGCCGGGGCGGCACGAAGCGGTGGCCAGCACGACGCACACGGCCGCCATCGGTAGTTCGGCGACGGCGGCCATCGCGATCGCTGCGGCGAGTTCGGCTCCGGGGGCAGAGGTGACGATGTCGAACCAGGCGTCGACGATCAGCAATGCGGCGGTCGCCGCCGCGGCGAGCGCGCGCCGAGGGTTCCGGCGCAGCAGCAGTACCCCGGTGGCGGTGAGGCCCAGGGCCTCCAGCGCATCCAGCCCCACCCATGCGGCCGACCAGTGCGGGACGCGGGGAGTGGCGGGCAGCGCGGCCCCCAGCACCAGCAGCCAGGGCAGCATCGCGAGACCGCACCCGATCAACGCGATGCCGGGCCACCGCGTGCCCCTGTCAACGGCGAGCGGTGTATGAAAAGGACGCGTCCGCGACGGGGAGCCGTGGGCGCGTCCGTAGCGCCGCAGACCGCCGACTTCGACGAGGGCCATGGGGTCGCGTCTCCTCTCTGATGCGGGCTCATGTGCCTGACCTGGCCCAGCCTTCCGGTGGTGGGCGCGCGCGTCGGTAACGCGAAGGTCCGACTTGGGGGTGGTGCTGGCTTCACCATCGATCCGGATGGCCGGTGCATGGCATGTCCGTCACCTGGCGATCTACCGTCGAGCCATGAGGAACTCCCGGACGCTGCGACGCGCTCTTCTTCGAGCGCGACGGGACACCGGCTTCGTGGCAGCCGGGATTCCGCTGCACCTTGCCCTGGTGCCCTTATGGAGCTGGGGCGTGACCTCCGTCATGGAGGCGAACGACTGGGGCGTGGTCCCGATGCCGTTCGTGCTGTTCCTCGTCGGCGTCCCGACGCTCACCGTCGTGCAACGACACCGTTATCGAGCGTTCCTCGGTGTGGACGTCCCCCGGCTGACGCCGACACCGACGCCGCAACGACGGTGGCCGAAGCGTGCCCTGCGGTGGCTGTCCTCGGCCCAGACCTGGCGGCAGGTCGGATACCACCTCCTCCTCGGGCCGTTGCTGGCGGCTCTGGAAATGCTGGTGCTCGCGGCATGGGCCGTGGCGGTGGCGGGCGCCACCGTCTACGGGTGGGCCTGGGCGGTGCCGGTGGAGGAACTCCCGCCGGCGTTCGCCTATACGACGAGCAGCACCGGCCCGTACTCGCCCTGGTCGACGTCCGGATGCCACCGGGATTCACCGACGAGGGAGTGCGGGCCGCGCTGGTGATCCGCCGCCAGTGGCCCCGGACGGCGGTGGTTCTGCTCTCGCAGTACGTGGAGGAGCGGTACGCGGCCGATCTGCTGACCGCCCACACCAACGGGGTCGGCTACCTGCTCAAGCAACGCGTCGCCGACGTGGAGGAGTTCATCGCCGCGGTACGGCGGGTCGCGGACGGCGGCACGGCACTGGATCCCGAGGTCATCGCCCAGTTGCTGCTGCGCCGCCACAGCGACCCGTTGGAGGGGCTGACTCCGCGTGAACGGGAAGTGCTGGCACTGATGGCCGAGGGGCGCTCCAACGCCGGGATCGCCGAGGCCCTGGTGGTCAGCGACAGCGCAGTCGCCAAGCACATCAACAACATCTTCGCCAAGCTCGACCTGCCCGCCGCCGACGCCGACCACCGACGCGTCCTCGCCGTGCTGCGATTCCTCGGGGTGTCCCCGAACTGACCGACTACGGGCGAGGGGTGATCACGAGTTCGCACAACACCTCCTTGCCGACTCCCCGCTCCCTGATGGCCGCGCCCCAGTCGTCCTCCGGCGCCGCCACCAGGGCGAGGCCGCGGCCCGACTCGTCGTCCGGGGATGCCTTGCCCGGCGTCGGGAGCGTGTCGTTGGCGTCCGTCACCGGACGTGTCCGTCCAGGTTCTGCCGTTCGGGTGATGTAGCGGTCCAGCTACAGCGACAGCCAGGGAGGTGCATGTCTGGAGGTGGCCCTCGACTGGGACAAGTCCAGCTACAGCGACAGCCAGGGCGGCAAGTGCCTGGAAGTCGCCCCTTGCCCCCACACCATCCATGTCCGGGAATCGAAGCTCGGCCCCAACGGCCCCCGCTTCACCGTCAACGGTCCCGCCTGGACCGCGTTCATCGCCTCGGCGGACCTCACGCCACCCGAGTAGCCCCCGCGAACGGCATCTCGTCGACAGGTGCCAACCGCACCGGCGCGGACGGGTTCGGGGCGTGGATCATCTGGCCGTTGCCGACGTAGATGCCGACATGGCTGATACCGGAGTAGAAGAACACCAGGTCCCCCGGGGCGAGTTCCGACCGTGAGACACGGCGGCCCGCGTTGATCTGTGCGTACGTCGTGCGGGGCAGGGAGATGCCGGCGGAGCGGTAGGCGGCCTGGGCCAGGCCCGAGCAGTCGAAGGCGTTCGGGCCGGTCGCGCCCCATACGTAGGGGCTGCCGAGTTTCTGGTAGGCGTACGCGACGGCCGCCGCGGCCCGTGAGTTGGCGGCCCGGGTGTGCGGGGTCGGGCGCGAGGCGTGCTCGGCGGGGGTCGGCATACGGTCCCGCGGGGACAGACGGGACAGCAGCCGCCGGGCCTCCTCCAGTTTCGCCGTCACGGTCTTCTTCCGCCGCTTCAGCTCGGCCTGGCTGGACCTGAGGGAGGCCAACTCCACGTGGGCGGCGCCGCGCAGTTGCTCGATCTCCCGCAGGTGCTTGCGTACCCGTGTGACCGCCTGCGCCTGCCGGTCGCCGGCGCGTTCGGCGAACTCGGCGCCCTCCAGGTACTGGTCGGGGTCGTCGGACAATGCCAACTGCAGCGTGGGGTCGATTCCGCCGCCGCGGTACTGCGCCGTGGCGATCGAACCGAGCGCCTCGCGGGCCGTGTTCAGCTTCTGCTGCTTGCGGGCGGCCTCGTCCCGCAGTGTGTTCAGCCGCTGCTGGGCCGTGTCGGCCTTCTCCTTCACGCCGTTGTACTTCTCGGTGGCGGCCTCCGCCTGCTGGTACAGCTTGTCCACCCTGGCCCGGACCTGGGCCGGTGTGAGCTGCGGTGCCGCGTGTCCGGTTCCGTCGAAGCCCGCCGCGGTCGCCGCGCCCGCCAGGGCGATGGTGGCCGCCGTCCGGGCGGTGTTGCTGCTGAGCGGGCGCTGTCTGGGCTTGCGGTGCGCTGACACCTGGACCGTTCACGTCCTCTCGTACGACCGCCGACCCGCCCGTGGGGAGCGGTTCACGCGTCCGGCGACGACCCGCGCGGGGCCGCCGCCGGACCTTCTCGGCGGTGGTGTCCGACTGCCGCCCCTGGCCCGGGCGGCGGTGGGGAGCCGGTCACCTGGTGGAGGACGCTAAACCGGGCTGTGACGGCTTGGTAACGCATTGTGCGTAACTGACCCGACAGGACCGCCGGATGTACGCCGATGACCGCGCTCCCGGCGCACAGCTGCCGACTTGGACGGTGCGCTGACCGATGTGGCGGTTTACGGGGCAGGCGGGAGCCGTGGGGTGCTATGAGGCGCATTTATGCGGATGGTTAGGCTCCGGCCTCATGGACGTACTCATCCATCTTTTCGTCGGCCTGCACATCATCGGTATCGCCGCGCTCCTCGGCGGCTTCCTGACCCAGATGAAGGCGATGGGCCGGGGCGAGGCCCGCTTCGTCCCCGGCATGCTGCACGGCGCCCTCACCATGCTGGTCACCGGTGTGATCCTGGTCGGGCTCAACCAGGCCGACGACCACCACGTCAACACCATCAAGATCGGCGTCAAGCTGGCGCTGCTGATCGTGATCCTCGGGCTCGTCTACGTGAAGCGGGACGAGGAGCGGGTGGACAAGGGGCTCTTCGGGCTGGTGGGCCTGCTCACCATGGCGAACATCTTCATCGCCGTGCTGTGGACGTGATCGCGCCGACGACGGTCGCGAGCCACGCGGCGACCGAGATCCACACCAGCACCACGCCTGGGCCCCGCAGCCACGGGATGCCCACGGTGGCGCCGACGGACAGCGTGGCGGCCGCCGTCATCCCCATCGGGAACACCGTCGACCAGCGGCGCACGTCGTAGCCCGGCCGGGGGCGGACCGCCTCCGCGAACAGCAGGACGGCGTAACAGGCCAGGTCCAGTACGAGCAGTGCGACGGTCAGGGTGCGCAGGACGTCCCGGTCGTCGTCGCTCCACAGATACAGGTGCGGGCTGTCGGCGGCGATCAGCCGCGCCCCGGCCAGCGCCGAGATGGCGAGCGCGCCGCCCGCGATCCACTGGTCCCCGGCGCCCTCGACCACCTGCCGCGGATCGAACCGGGCCAGGGCCAGCGCGTAGACCAGCAGTCCCAGCCAGAAGAGCACCAGTGCCGTGTGCGCGAGCCACGCCGTCGACGTCGCGTCGGCCAGCACGGCCGCCGAAACGGCGAGCGCCTGTGTGGCCACGCAGCCCATGAACGCCGTCCCCGGCATGCGCCGCCCCCAGTGCCGTACGACGGGGGCGAGCAGTACGGGCCAGAGCGCGGCCGCCAGCGCGAGCAGCGCCTCGGCCAGGACCTGCCGGCCGAGCAGCGAGAACCGGGTTCCCAGAACCGCGGTGCCGGCGACGGCGGTGAGCGCACCCGGCGTCTCCGCCTCCGCCGCCCACCGCTCCCGTTCGAACACCAGCCGGGCGGCGAAGGCCGCCGCGAACCCCAGCCAGGCGGCACACGCCACCCCGAGGGCGACCCGTGACAGCACCGCGTGGCCCGCGAGCAGCAGCCCCACCGACACGATCCCCGTCGCCATCACGGCGGCACCGCCCGCCGGTGACCGCCGGGCCCACCAAGCGCGCAGGGGCAGGGGTGAGGAGGTGCCGGGCATGGGGCCGATGCTAGGAGCCCGGTGGTTCAGGCCGGTCGCACCACGCTGTGGATGATCGATTCGCCGTCGTAGTAGATCGACTCCTCGCGGACGTAGGCGCCCGGCTTGGGGGCGTGGATCATCATGCCGTTGCCGATGTAGATGCCGACGTGGCTGATGTCGTCGTAGAAGAAGATCAGATCACCGGGCTGGGCGTCGGCGAGGGAGACCGTCGTGCCGGCGTCGACCTGGTCGTAGGTGGTGCGCGGCAGGCTGACGCCGGCGGCCCTCCAGGCGGCCTGGGTCAGGCCGGAGCAGTCGTAGGAGCCGGGGCCGGTGGCGCCCCAGACGTACGGCTTGCCTATCTGCGCGCGGGCGAACTCGATCGCCTTCGCCGCCTTGGTGGCGTACGAGGACGACGAACCCGTGGACGTCGAAGGGGACGTCGAAGGGGCTGGGGAGGGAGACGTCGAGGGGGACGCGGCGGCGCCGGTGTCCTGCTCGGCCGCCCGCTCGGCCGCCTGCTGCTTCGCGAGCTCCGCCGCCTTGCGCGCGGCCTCCTCCTGCTTCTGCTTCTCGATCGCCGCGAGCCGGGCCTTCTCCCGGGCCGTCAGCGTGGACAGCAGCTCGCGCGCGGTGGCGAGCTTCTTCTGGACGGTGGCCTTGGCGGTGTGCAGCTCGTTCTGCGACTCGGTCAGCGTCTCGAGGCTCGCCGTGGCCTCCTGCCGCTTCCTCATCGTCGCGGACTGCTCGGTGACGTAGTCGTCGACCGCGCCCTTCTGCCGGGAGGTCAGCCGGTTCATCAGCTGGGTCTGGTCGAAGTAGTCCTGCGGGGTGTCCGCGAGCAGGAAGGTGGCGGTGTCGGGGGCGGCGGACCCGGTCCGGTACTGGGCCGCGGCGAACGAGCCCAGCTTCTCGCGTGCCTTGTTGAGCTTCTCCGTGCGCTTGGCGACCTCGTCGAGGAGGGTGTCGACCCGTCTGCGCTGCTTGCCGGTGTTCTCCTTGGCGGCGTTGTACTTGTCGGTCGCCGACTCCGCCTGGCGGTAGAGGGAGTCGACCTTCTTCTCGACCTCCTCCAGGCTCGGCCTGCCGTCGGCGGCGGGGGCGGAGGGGGCGGCGTCGGCCGGCTGGGAGAGCAGGGCCACGGAGGTGAGGGCGGCGGTGGCGAGGGCGGGCTTGCGGATGCCCGCGACTCCCGTACCCGGGGAACGCTTGCGGTGCGACGCCAACGGAGGCGACTCCTTCCAGTGTTCCGCCTACCGGGTTAGCTGTCGGGTTCGGGCGGGTGGTTCGGAAGGGTTGCCCTACGGTCCTCGTCCTTGCGGGAGTACGGACCGATTCACCCCAGGTCTCGGTGTGGGTCCCCGGCTCCGGCTGGCGTGGGGGCGCGTGCCGGACTCGACGGAGGCCGCGCGGCCCGGCGACGTTCGCCGGTGGGGGTCGTGCGGCCTGCCAGGCACGGTAGCCAACTCGTGTGGCTCATGTGAAGGTTGGTGCACGTTATGCCCGATACATCTTGTGATTTACGTAAGTATTTTCGTCCGGGTGACGGTGTCGCTCCGGACCGTGAGTGACGGGAGGACCGGTCGTCTTCCCGGGGCGGCGGCCGGTTGTCGGTGGGGCGCCCTAGACTCGGAGAGCGATGAGCAGCCTCTTTGACGACAGCTTCCTGGCGGACCTCCAGGCCCCTCGCGGGCATGGGGAGGAGCCCCCGCCGCCGCCCGAGGACGATCACGCTCCGGAACCGGTTCCGGACGATCTGTTCGGCGGGAAGTTCGACGTGCCGCCGGAGCGGGACGAGTACTACCGGGACGGCGCCCCCCGCCCGGCCGTCGACGCGGCCGCGCTCCTGGAGGGGCTGAACGAGAACCAGCGCGCCGCCGTCGTCCACTCCGGCTCCCCGCTGCTCATCGTGGCCGGCGCCGGCTCCGGCAAGACCCGTGTGCTCACCCACCGCATCGCCCACCTGCTCGGCGAGCGGGGCGTCCACCCCGGTCAGATCCTGGCGATCACCTTCACCAACAAGGCCGCCGGCGAGATGAAGGAGCGCGTCGAGCAGCTCGTCGGCCCGCGCGCGAACGCGATGTGGGTGATGACCTTCCACAGCGCGTGCGTACGCATCCTGCGCCGGGAGAGCAAGAAGCTCGGCTTCACGTCGTCGTTCTCGATCTACGACGCCGCCGATTCCAAGCGCCTGATGGCCCTGGTCTGCCGTGACCTGGACCTCGACCCGAAGCGCTTCCCGCCCAAGTCCTTCAGCGCCAAGATCTCCAACCTGAAGAACGAGCTGATCGACGAGGAGGACTTCGCCGCCCAGGCGACCGACGGCTTCGAGAAGACCCTCGCCCAGGCCTACGCCCTCTACCAGTCGCGGCTGCGCGAGGCCAACGCCCTCGACTTCGACGACCTGATCATGACGACGGTCAACCTGCTCCGCGCCTTCCCGGACGTCGCCGAGCACTACCGCCGCCGCTTCCGCCACGTCCTCGTCGACGAGTACCAGGACACCAACCACGCCCAGTACGCCCTCGTGCGCGAGCTCGTCGGCACCGCCGAGCACCCGGTGGACGTGCCGCCCGGCCCGGACGACCTCCAGCCCGCCGAACTGTGCGTGGTGGGTGACGCCGACCAGTCGATCTACGCCTTCCGCGGCGCGACCATCCGCAACATCCTCCAGTTCGAGGAGGACTACCCGGACGCGACGACGATCCTGCTGGAGCAGAACTACCGCTCCACGCAGACGATCCTCTCCGCGGCCAACGCGGTCATCGAGCGCAACGAGTCCCGCCGCCCCAAGAACCTGTGGACCAACGCCGGCACGGGCGCCCGCATCACGGGGTACGTGGCCGACACCGAGCACGACGAGGCGCAGTTCGTCGCCGACGAGATAGACCGCCTCACGGACGCCGGCGAGGCCAAGGCGGGGGACGTCGCGGTCTTCTACCGCACCAACGCCCAGTCCCGAGTCTTCGAAGAGGTCTTCATCCGCGTCGGCCTGCCCTACAAGGTCGTCGGCGGTGTCCGCTTCTACGAGCGCAAGGAGGTCCGGGACGTCCTGGCCTACCTGCGGGTGCTGGCCAACCCGGAGGACTCGGTGCCGCTGCGCCGCATCCTCAACGTGCCCAAGCGAGGCATCGGCGAGCGCGCGGAGGCGATGATCGACGCCCTCTCCCAGCGGGAGAAGATCAGCTTCCCGCAGGCGCTGAAGCGGGTCGACGAGGCGTACGGCATGGCGGCGCGGTCGACGAACGCGGTGAAGCGGTTCAACGTGCTGATGGAGGAACTCCGTACGATCGTCGAGTCCGGCGCGGGCCCGGCGACCGTCCTGGAAGCCGTCCTCGAACGCACCGGGTACCTGGCCGAGTTGCAGGCCTCCACCGACCCGCAGGACGAGACCCGCATCGAGAACCTCCAGGAACTCGCGGCCGTGGCGCTCGAATTCGAGCAGGAACGCGGCGAGGGCGAGTCGGTGGGGTTGTCCGACTTCCTGGAGCAGGTCGCCCTGGTCGCCGACTCCGACCAGATCCCCGACGAGGAGGACGGCGACGGCGTCATCACGCTGATGACCCTGCACACCGCCAAGGGCCTGGAGTTCCCGGTGGTGTTCCTGACCGGCATGGAGGACGGCGTCTTCCCGCACATGCGCGCCCTCGGCCAGACCAAGGAACTGGAGGAGGAGCGGCGCCTGGCGTACGTCGGCATCACGCGCGCGCGGGAGCGGCTGTATCTGACCCGTTCGGCGATGCGCAGCGCGTGGGGCCAGCCGTCGTACAACCCGCCCTCCCGCTTCCTGGAGGAGATCCCGCCCACCCATGTGGACTGGAAGCGCAAGGGAGCGGCGGCCCCGATGTCCTCCGGGCCGGCGTCCGGCGTGGCGGCCTCGCTGTCGTCGTCCCGCTCGCGCTCCTCGGCGGCCGGCGCTTCCGGCTTCGCCACGCGCCGCACCTCGGAGAAGCCGGTGGTCGCCCTGTCCGTCGGGGACCGGGTGACGCACGACCAGTTCGGGCTCGGCACCGTGGTGGCGGTGAAGGGCACGGGTGCCAACGCCGAGGCGACGATCGACTTCGGAGACACCAAGCCGAAGCGGCTGCTGCTGCGCTACGCGCCGGTGGAGAAGCTGTAGGAGCGTCAGGGTTCCGGGGGCCGGGCCCCCGGGAGCCTACGTCGGGTCCAGTCCGTGGCTGCGCAGCCACGGCAGCGGGTCTATGGGCGCTCCGCCGGCCGGCCGGACCTCGAAGTGCAGGTGCGGGCCGGTGGAGTTGCCGGAGTTTCCGGAGTACGCGATCTGCTGACCGGCTTTGACGGTCGTCCCGGAGGGAACCTGGTACCTGGAGAGGTGGCAGTACCAGGTCTGCGTGCCGTCCTTCGCCGTCAGGATCAGCATGTTGCCGTAGGCACTGTTCCACTTCGTCGTCACGGTGCCGTCGGTCGCCGCCATCACCGGCGTGCCGTACGAGACGGGGAAGTCGATGCCGGTGTGCACCGACATCCAGTTCACGCCCGCCTGGCCGAAATAGGCGCTGAGCCCTTTCTGTGTGACCGGCAGGACGTACTTGGGGCGCAGCCGCTCCTTGCGGGCGGCCTCCGCGATCGCCTGCTTCTTCTGGGCTTCCTGCTGGGCCTTGAGGTCGATGCGTTCCTGGGTCCGGCTGGCCCGGTCCGCGAAGTCGTCGGCGCCCGCGGAGAGGGTTCTGAGCTGGCTGTCCAGCTTGCTGTTGGCGACGGACGGTTTCACCGCGTGGGCGTCCGAAGCGGTGGCCGTGGTGTCCTTGCCCCCGTCGTCGGTCAGGCTGCCGACGGAGGCGGCGGCGATTCCCGCCACTCCCATCACGCACACCGAGGGCACGGCGACGGTCAGCAGCGCGGAACGCTTGGGGGGACTCTTGCGGCGGGAACGGGCCGCGCTGCGGGAACCCGGCCGGGGCGGGGTCGGGGCGATCTCTTCCTGGCCGTCGAGCAGCGGGGCGACGGTGGGCAGTTCGCCGGTGGCGGCCGGATCGCCGTCCTCGGCGAGGGGCTCCTCGGCGGCCTCCTGGTACGGAAGCTGCTCGAAGGTGGCGGTCGCCTGCTGGTCGAAGGGCTGCTCGAAGGATTCGGGCTGCTGCTCCGGCTCGTTGGCCGCGGCGGTGCCGTCGGAGTTCCACTGCGTGGCGTCGTACGCGCCGGTGTCGAAGGCCTGGGTGCCCCACTCCCACTGCTGGGTGAGACCGGCGCCGGCCGTGGCGGACTGCTCGGGCTGGAGCCAGGCGCCCGCGTCCCACTGGCCGCTGACGTCGGGGGAGGTGGCCTGGTGCGGGATGCCGACCAGATGCTGGTGACCGGTGGTCCAGGCGGTGGCGTCGTAGGAGCCGGAGTCGTAGGCACCGGAGTCGTAAGTGGCCTGGTTCTGGCCGGTGTACGGGTCGTAGGGCCCGCTCTGGTGGCCGCCGGCCGCCCATTGCGTGGTGTCGTACGCGCCGGTGGTGTGGTCCTGGCCCGGGAGGCTGCCGAAGAGCGGGTCCGACTCGAAGGCCGCGGTGGTGTGGGTGCCGGTCTGCAAACCGGTGGCGCCGTACCCGTCGTACGTGGTGAAGTCGCCGTACTGGGTTTCCTGGCCGCCGTGGGTCGCGTAGTGCCCCGAGGCGGCGTCGGAAGCCGGAGCCGGGGTGGTCATTGCCCCCGACGGGTCACGGTCGTTCACCAACTTCTCTTTCGCCTCGACAACAGGGGCTGGCAGAGCAGTGCGGCGACTGTACCCGGCGGTACGCGGGCGCGACAATCTTCGGCCGGTTTCAGGCTCGCAGGAAACGGGCATTCGGCCGTGTTTCACCGGACGATGGACGCGGGTTTGGCTTTGTGTTCGAAGAATGTTCGACGTTGAACGGCTCTCCTCAGGGCGAACGAGCCGTCCGGAAGGGTGAACGGGCCGTGCCGGGCGGCTGTCGCACCACCCGGCACCCTCGCCCGGCGTCCTGGGGCAGGACCGGATCAAGAAGCGACCGTGAGGCCGTTCCGGCTCCTCTCGGCCCCCGCCACCGGCTGCTCGCTGTCGAGGGCCTCCCGTATCCCGGTCGCGACGGCCGGGTGCACCGGCAGGGCGAGATGCCCGATCCCGGTCACCGGCACGTTCATCACCATCAGGTCGGGGTGATCGATGCGGGCGGTCTCCAACGGGTCCATCAAGGAGTCGAGGTCGCTCCAGAAGCTCACGAAATACGTGCGGCAGCCGGGTGCCGGGCGCGTGAGCTCCTCGATCAGCTCCGAGTCCGGACGCATCTGGCGCACGATCGGGTGCGCGTTCGCCAGCGGTGCGACCCGGGTGCCGCCGTGCGGACTGCCCAGCGTCACAAGCGTACGGACCCGGTGGTCACCGCCGAGCCGCTGCACGTAGTAGCGCGCGATCAGTCCGCCGAGGCTGTGGCCCACCACATCGACCCGGGGGCTGCCGGTCCGCTCGCAGACCTCCTCTATGTGCCGGCCCAGCAACTCCGCCGCGACCCGGATGTCCCGGGTCAGCGGCGAGTAGTTGAGCGACAGGACCCGCTGCCTGCCGTGCCGCAGGAGACTGCGGCGCAGCAGTACGAAGACCGAACGGTTGTCGACGAAGCCGTGCAGCAGGACGACCGGGGGCCGCTCCTGGACGGGCAGCTTGGCGCCGCCGCCCTGTGCCGGCACGACCGGGGAGCGGCGCTCCTGGACCACGCCGGTCGGGTACAGCAGGAGGTGCCCCGCGAGGATCGCGGCCTCCAGGGCGGTCGCCTTCAGGAGGGCCAGGGACAGTCCCGCCACCCTGTCCGGCACGAGACGGCGGCAGAGCGGGAGTACGGGGTCCAGTGCCCTGGTGACCTTCATGGCCGGCCTCCTGTCGGCACGCCGGAGGACGGCGTCGCCCCCCGTGTGCCCTCATGGGATGCCGTGGGGAACGTGGCCGACGGCGTGGCGGAGGCCGACGTGGGACGCGTGAGGCGTGCGGCGCCCGCGGCGTCCTGCCCTACGTGCCCGACGCGTCCTTCCTGACGCCGTGGACCACGCCGCGGCTCCCGAACGTGTCCCACCGTGTGATTTCCCCCTCGGTCGGTGCCGTGAAACTGGCGGTTGCGGGATGCTGTGGATAACGTTCGTTCACTTCTCGCTTCATGGAGGCAGCGATGGGTGTGGCAGCCGGTCCGATCCGCGTGGTGGTGGCCAAGCCGGGGCTCGACGGCCACGACCGCGGCGCCAAGGTGATCGCGCGGGCCCTGCGCGACGCCGGCATGGAGGTCATCTACACGGGCCTCCACCAGACGCCGGAACAGATCGTCGACACGGCGATCCAGGAGGACGCCGACGCGATCGGTCTGTCCATCCTGTCCGGGGCCCACAACACCCTCTTCGCGGCGGTCATCGACCTCCTCAAGGAGCGCGAGGCCGAGGACATCCTGGTCTTCGGCGGCGGCATCATCCCCGAGGCGGACATCGCGCCCCTGAAGGAGAAGGGCGTAGCGGAGATCTTCACGCCCGGGGCGACCACCGCTTCGATCGTCGAGTGGGTGCGGGAGAACGCGCGTCAGCCCGCGGAGGCGTAGCGCAGCTCGTCGGCCATCGCCGCGCGCAGCCGCAACGTGGTGACGAGCCGCTGGAACGCCTCCGCCCAGTACCCTCCGGCCCCCGGCGACGCGTCCTCCGGCTCGTCCGGCACCGCCAGCAGCCCGTCCAGCCGCGAGGCCTCCGCCGGGTCCAGGCACCGCTCGGCCAGGCCCATCACGCCACTGAAGCTCCATGGATAACTCCCCGCGTCCCGCGCGATCTCCAGGGCGTCCACCACGGACCGCCCCAGCGGCGCGGCCCAGGGCACCGCGCACACCCCGAGCAGCTGGAACGCCTCGGACAGTCCGTGCGTCGCGATGAACCCGGCCACCCAGGCAGCCCGTTCCGCCGCGTCCAGCGTGCCCAGCAGCTTGGCCCGCTCTGCCAGGGAGACCGCTCCGGGGCCGCCCGCCTCGGGCGCCGACGGCGGGCCGAGCAGCGCGCGGGACCACTCCGCGTCCCGCTGTCGCACCGCCGCGCGGCACCAGGCCGCGTGCAGTTCGCCCTGCCAGTCGTCCGCGACCGGCAGCGCCACGATCTCCTGGGGCGTGCGCCCGCCGAGCCGTGCCGACCAGACGCCGAGCGGTGCCGCCTCCACCAACTGACCCAGCCACCATGATCGCTCTCCTCTACCCGTAGGAGGTCTGGACACGACACCGTCTCGTTCCATACTCGTGTCGCACTCAAGTGGCGCTTCCACCACGAGCGTTGCCGTGTCCCGGGTGCGATCGACGGCCACGCACGCCCCGGCCCGCACCGCCATCCGCGCGGCGAGCGCCGAACCGGGCAGTGCCGACAGCAACTCGGCGGCCGTCGCCCGCACGTTGCGGCTGCGGTCGGCCAGGGCCTGCTCCAGGAAGGGCTCGTCCTCGGCGGTGAGCCCCGTGCGCAGCGAGTCGAGGAACATCAGCCGGTCCTCCGCCCGCTCCGTCGCCCAGGTCCCCGCCAGCAGCTCGCGCGCGACCGCCGGCCTGCGCGCCCGTATCGCCGCGAGCAGCGCGACCCGCTCGGCGAACAGCCCCTCCTCCCAGAGCCGTCCCACCTCGCCGGCGTCGTCGAGGTCCGGCAGGGCCGCGCCGCCGCCGGGTGCCGCGCGCAGGGCGAACCGCCAGTCCGGGTTGAGCCGGGCCAGCCACAGCGCCCGCGGTCCGGCGAACGCCAGCACCGCGGGGCGCAGGTCCGTACGTCCCCGGGCCGCGTCCAGCAGCGCGGGCAGCATCTGCGGGGGCGGCGCGTACCCGTGAGCGTTCGCCGCCGCGAGCCACTGGGGCAGCAGCTCCATGAGGTCGGGCGAGGTGCCCCGGCGGCCGCCCCCGCCGGTGCCGGGGCGGTCCGCCAGCAGCATCGCCAGCCTGCGGACCGCCGGGGCGGCCGGCGCCGGGCGAGGGTCCTCGGGAGCCGGTTCCGGCCGCCGGGCCGCTGTGGCCGGACGCAGTCCGGCCCGTCGCCGTACGGTCTCCACGGCCGCCGCGTCCAGCAGCGCCACCGGAGCCTCCCGTCCCGGCCCGCCACCGGTCGGCGGGCGCCGGTCGGTACCGAGCAGGGCCGTGGTGACGAGCTCCTCCCAGGCGCCCACGGCGGACGCGTCCGCCGCAGCGGGGGTGCCGTTCATGACGTGCCTCTCGATCGGTGGGCGGTGCGGTGAAGTGACCGGCGTTCCCGGGGGCCGGGGCGGTTTGTTCGCGGACTGGTTGAACGGTGGCCCATATCGGATGTCCCCCGAGTCACGCTGTATGCGCGCTTTCGTACGCTCAGCACAGCGCCACCGCCTCCCCGGCCCCCGCCGGCCAGGCCGCCAACGGAGTGAAACCCCGGTGCCCGCACTCGCCGAAGACCCTGACGGGGGCGCCGCCGGACAGGGCGACCAGGCGCCACAGCCCCGGGCGGGAGCGGGCGGCGGGAGTGAGGGGGAGAGCCGAGTCGGTGTCGGCGTCCGCCAGTTGCCAGGAGTCACCGGCCGGGGTCGGGACGACCCGCTCCAGCGTGACGGGGACCGCGTCCAGCCAGGGATCGTCCCGCAGCGCCTCGCCGTACCGGGCGACCGCCTCGGCCGTGGTGAGACCCGGCGGCCGGATCGCCGCGGGCGCGGGCGGGGCGAACCGCTCGCCCAGGACGGCCCGAAGCTGTCCCGCGCCGGGATACGCGGACACCTCGGCGTCCAGGGTCAGCCCGACCGGCAGCGCCAACTCGGGGGCCCGGCCGGCCGCGCCGTACGACAGCAGCAGAGCCGTGCGGCCGGACTCGGCGCCGTACAGCCATATCCGGCGCGTGGTCAGCTTCGCGTCCGACGTGTCGTACTGGGCGAGGACGAGCCAGCGGTCGCGCACCGGCGGACCGTCCGCCGAGGCCGGCAGGCCGACCCGGGAACGCACCGTCGCCGCGAGGGCGTCCGGGAGCCGCTCGCGGCCCAGCCAGCCCTGGTCGAGGAGGTGCAGCAGCGCGCACTCCTCCAGCAGCCGCACCGGCCACCCCGGCCCGGACGCCGGTATCGCCCCCAACTCCCGCACCCGGGCGGCCAGGCCGGGCGCCTGGGCGTCGACCATGCGGGCCGCCGTCTCCTCCCACAGCCCGTACCCCGCCTGCTCCGCCGAGGCGAGACCGCCGCGCAGCAGGTCGGCCAGCCGCTGCTCCAGCTCCGTCGCGCCCGCGGTGACCCGCTCGGCCCGGCGCTCCGCCCGGCGCCGGGCGGCCTCCGGATCAGCGGCCCCGGAACCGGAACTCCCACCGCCGCCCGTCTGTCCGTCCGCCGAGCGTCTGCGCCGGCCCGCGATCCACTGCTCCGCCCAGTCCGGCGCCCGGTCGGCGACCGGCACCGCACCGTCCCCGCCGGCCCACAGCAGCAGCAGGCCGAGCGCGTGCTTGCACGGGAACTTGCGGCTCGGGCAACTGCACTTGTACGCCGGACCCGCTGTCTCCGCGATGTTCGCGATGTCGACGATCGTCTGATACGGCCTGCTGCCACTCCCTTTGCACAGCCCCCAAACCGTCCCCTCGTCGGAACTGCCCGTCCCGGACCACGGCCCCGCCGCGCCGAGTTTGCTCCCCGCTTTGCGTGACGCGGCGTCAGGCGCCAGAGCCAGCACCTGCTCCGCGGTCCAGCGCACCCCCTGCTCAGTCATGCCACCGACGGTAGGTCCCGCCACTGACAATCGGCCCGGAGAGCACATCTGTGCAGGTCAGAGCGATTGTCAGTGGCGTGGTGCAGGGTTGGTCACAGATCCGAACCGGCCGAGCTGGAGGGGGCCTCAGCCATGTCTGTGTCCGTGGAACCGACGTCCGTGCAGACGGACGGGAAGCAGCCGTCCGCCGCGTTGCGACCGCACGCCGAGGACGCCTTCGCCGCCGAACTCGCCGCGCTGGCCGCGCAGGACGACCGCCCGCGCCCGGCCCGCTGGAAGCTGTCGCCGTGGGCGGTCGCCACGTACCTGCTCGGCGGCACACTGCCGGACGGCACCGTGATCACACCGAAGTACGTGGGCCCGCGCCGTATCGTCGAGGTCGCCGTCACCACGCTCGCCACCGACCGCGCGCTGCTGCTGCTCGGCGTGCCCGGGACCGCGAAGACCTGGGTGTCCGAGCACCTGGCCGCCGCCGTCAGCGGCGACTCCACGCTCCTGGTGCAGGGCACGGCGGGCACCCCGGAGGAGGCCATCCGCTACGGGTGGAACTACGCCCGACTGCTCGCCCACGGCCCCAGCCGGGACGCCCTGGTGCCCAGCCCGGTCATGCGGGCCATGGCCGAGGGCATGACGGCCCGGGTCGAGGAACTGACCCGTATCCCGGCCGACGTGCAGGACACGCTGATCACGATCCTGTCGGAGAAGACGCTGCCGATACCGGAGCTGGGGCAGGAGGTGCAGGCGGTCCGCGGGTTCAACCTCATCGCCACCGCCAACGACCGCGACCGCGGGGTCAACGACCTGTCCAGCGCCCTGCGCCGCCGGTTCAACACCGTGGTGCTGCCGCTGCCGGAGAGCGCCGAAGCCGAGGTCGACATCGTCTCGCGCCGTGTCGACCAGATCGGCCGCTCCCTGGACCTGCCGGCCGTGCCCGACGGCATCGACGAGATCCACCGTGTCGTGACCGTCTTCCGTGAACTGCGCGACGGCATCACCGCCGACGGCCGTACGAAGCTGAAGTCGCCCAGCGGCACGCTGTCCACGGCCGAGGCCATCTCGGTCGTCACGAACGGTCTCGCACTGGCCGCGCACTTCGGGGACGGCGTGCTGCGGCCGGCCGACGTGGCCGCGGGCATCCTCGGCGCCGTCGTCCGCGACCCGGCGGCCGACCGTGTCATCTGGCAGGAGTACCTGGAGACGGTCGTCCGTGAGCGGGACGGCTGGAAGGACTTCTACCGGGCCTGCCGGGAGGTGAGCGCGTGAACGACACCCGATGGCCGAAGGCGTCGGCCGCCGCACCGCTGCTGCTCGGCGTGCGGCACCACGGACCGGGCTCGGCGCGGGCGGTGCGGGCCGCGCTGGCGGCCGCCCGGCCGGGGGTCGTGCTGATCGAGGGGCCGCCCGAGGCCGACGCGTTGATCCCGCTGGCCGCCGACGACCGTATGCGGCCACCGGTCGCGCTCCTCGCCCACGCCGTGGACGAGCCCGGCCGTTCGGCCTTCTGGCCGCTGGCCGAGTTCTCCCCGGAGTGGGTGGCGATCCGCTGGGCGCTCGAACACGGGATCCCGGCCCGCTTCGTCGACCTGCCCGCCGCGCACACCCTGGCGTGGGGGAGAGAAGAAGGAGAGGCCAAGGCGCCCGGGCAGGACGGCGAGGCCGGCGACGTCCGCCTCGACCCCCTCGCCGTGCTCGCCGGGGCCGGTGGTTACGACGACCCCGAGCGCTGGTGGGAGGACGTCGTCGAACACCGGGGCGTGGGCGGCCGCGACCCGTTCGCGCCGTTCACCGCCCTGGAGGAGGCCATGGGCGCGCTGCGGGAGCGGTACGGCACCGGCGGGCACACCCGGGACCCCGTGCGGGAGGCGTACATGAGGCTCCAGCTCCGGGCGGCCCAGCGGGAGTTCGCGGACGGGGTGGCCGTGGTGTGCGGGGCGTGGCATGTGCCCGCGCTGCGGGAGAGGACCGCCGTCGCCGCGGACCGGGCGCTGCTGAAGGGGCTGCCCAAGGCCAAGGTGGACATGACCTGGGTGCCGTGGACGAACCGCAGACTGGCCCGGGCCGGCGGGTACGGCGCGGGCATCGACTCGCCGGGTTGGTACGGGCACCTGTTCACCGCGCCGGACCGGCCCGTGGAGCGGTGGCTGACCAAGGTCGCCGGGCTGCTCCGCGAGGAGGACCGGATCGTCTCCTCCGCCCATGTCATCGAGGCGGTACGGCTGGCCGAGACGCTCGCCGCGATGCGCGGCCGACCGCTGGCCGGCCTGCGCGAGACCACCGACGCGGTGCGCGCGGTGATGTGCGAGGGCTCGGACGTGCCCCTGGCGCTGGTGCACGACCGGCTGGTGGTCGGGGACGTCCTGGGCGAAGTCCCCGAGGGTGCGCCCGCGGTGCCGTTGCAGCGCGACCTGGACCGGCAGCAGCGCCGGCTGCGGCTCAGACCAGAGGCGCTGGAGCGGGAGCTGGAGCTGGACCTGCGCAAGGACACCGACGCCGGGCGCAGCCGGCTGCTGCACCGGCTGCGGCTGCTCGGCGTCGACTGGGGCGAGCCGGTGGCCTCCCGGGGCAGTACGGGCACGTTCCGGGAGACGTGGCGGCTGCGCTGGGAGCCGGAGCTGTCCGTGCGGGTCGCCGAAGCCGGGGTGTGGGGCACGACCGTCGTCGCCGCCGCGACCGGCAAGGCCGAGGCGGACGCCCTGGCCGCCCGGTCCCTCGCCGAGGTCACCGCCCTCGCGGAACACTGCCTGCTCGCCGAACTGCCGGACGCGCTGCCGTTGGTGATGCGCGCGCTCACCGACCGCGCCGCGCTGGACACCGACGTGGGCCACCTGGCGCAGGCCTTGCCCGCCCTGGTCCGCTCCCTGCGCTACGGAGACGTGCGCGGCACCGGCACCCAGGCCCTCGCCGAGGTCGCCGCGGGCATCGCCGAGCGGGTCTTCGTCGGCCTGCCCCCGGCCTGCGCCGCGCTGGACGCGGACGCGGCCGACGCGATGCGCGGCCATGTGGACGCCGTGCAGGGGGCGGTGGGACTGCTCGCGGAGGCGGCGGGGCCCGGACACGGCGATCTGCGTCCGCGGTGGCGCGCGGTGCTGCGGACCCTGTCCGCGCGGGACACCGTGCCCGGGGTCATACGGGGGCGTGCCGTGCGGCTCCTGCTGGACGACGGGGAGCTGGGGCAGGACGCGGCGGCCCGGCTGATGGGGCTGGTGCTGTCGCCGGGGACGCCGCCCGCCGACGCCGCGGCGTGGATCGAGGGCTTCGTCGGCGGCGGGGGAGGGATGCTGCTGGTGCACGACGAGCGGCTGCTCGGCCTGGTCGACGCCTGGCTGACCGGGGTGCCGGCGGAGGCCTTCACGGATGTACTGCCGCTGCTGCGGCGCACGTTCTCGGCGTACGAGGCGGGGGTGCGCAGAACCCTCGGGGAACTGGTGCGGCGCGGGCCGGGGGAGCGGGGGAGCGCGGCGAGCACCGGTTCCGGTGCGCCCGGCTTCGGGGCCGGCCTCGACCCGGCGCGCGCGGACGCCGTGCTTCCGGTGCTGCGGCTGCTGCTGGGCCTGGACGCAGACGGTGCGTTCGCCGACGACGACGACCTGGTGGGGGTGGGCACATGACGACCGAGGCGGTGTACCCGCGTACGGACGACGACGCGGGCCGGGAGCGGCTGCGGCGCTGGCGGCTGGTCCTCGGGGGAGACGCGGCCGACGGCACCGGATGCGCCCTGTCCGGGCGGGACGCGGCGATGGACGGTGCGCTGACCGCCCTCTACGGCAAGGGAGACCGGCCGCGGACGGGCCGGGACCGGGCGGCCGGGCTCGGGGTTTCCGCCCCGTCCGTGGCGCGCTGGCTCGGGGACATCCGCACGTACTTCCCCTCGTCCGTCGTCCAGGTCATGCAACGGGACGCCATCGACCGGCTCGGACTGGCCACCCTGCTGCTGGAGCCGGAGATGCTGGAGGCGGTCGAGGCCGACGTGCATCTCGTCGGCACACTGCTGTCGCTGAACAAGGCGATGCCGGAGACGACGAAGGAGACGGCGCGGGCGGTCGTGCGCAAGGTCGTCGAGGACCTGGAGAAACGGCTGGCCACCCGCACCCGGGCCACCCTCACCGGCGCCCTCGACCGCAGCGCGCGCGTCACCCGGCCGCGCCACCACGACATCGACTGGAACCGCACGATCGTGGCCAACCTCAAGCACTACCTGCCGGAGTACCGGACGGTCGTGCCGGAGCGGCTCATCGGCTACGGGCGGGCGTCGCAGTCGGTGAAGAAGGAGGTCGTCCTCTGCATCGACCAGTCCGGTTCGATGGCCGCGTCCGTCGTCTACGCGTCCGTGTTCGGGGCGGTGCTCGCCTCCATGCGGTCGATCAGCACGCGGCTCGTCGTCTTCGACACGGCCGTCGTCGACCTCACCGACCAACTGGACGACCCGGTCGACGTCCTCTTCGGCACCCAGCTGGGCGGCGGTACGGACATCAACCGCGCGCTCGCCTACTGCCAGTCGCAGATCACCCGGCCCGCGGAGACGGTGGTCGTGCTGATCAGCGACCTCTACGAGGGCGGGATACGCGACGAGATGCTCAAGCGGGTCGCGGCGATGAAGGCGTCGGGAGTGCAGTTCGTGACGCTGCTCGCGCTGTCGGACGAAGGGGCGCCCGCCTACGACCGGGAGCACGCGGCCGCGCTCGCCGCGCTCGGCGCACCGGCGTTCGCCTGCACACCCGACCTGTTCCCGGAGGTGATGGCGGCGGCGATCGAGAAGCGTCCACTTCCCGTACCGGACACCTCCCGACCGGACATGAGTACCCATCGGTAAGGGGGGCTTGCGCACCCTCGGGCGGGGCGTGCGAGGATCGACCGCACATCCCGTCGGCCCGTCAGCCGTTCCCTCGCACGACAGGACCCTCCGCCCTTGACCTGGCCAGCCGCCCTGCTGCCCGGTGCCGCTGTACGCGTGTTGCGTACGGCGGCCGGACGGCGTGCGCTGCAACTGGCTCTACTGGTGGGCGGCTTGGTCGTGCTCGGCTTGTTCTGCGGCGAACAGGCGCAGGCGGCCGAGGGGGCAGCTCCGGTGGTTTCAGCGCCATCGGCGACCTCTGTGACGTCGATGGGCTCGGTGGGCCCGGTGACGTCGGTGACTTCGGTGACCGCCGGGCAGGTCGTACGAGTCGTACGGTCCGTCAGCGCCGAGGTGCCGCGCCCGGTCGGTGACCTGGCCGGCACGGTGACCCGGGACCTGGACGAGGTACGGGCGAAAGCCCCGTCGTTGCCGACGGTGCCCACCGTGGCCGCCCCGCCGAAGCTGCCGGCGCAGCCCTCGTTGCCCTCGCTGCCTTCGCCGCCCTCGCCGGTCGTCGACCCGCCCGTGCCGCAGCAGTCGGGCGGCCCCGGGGTGTCGTCTGCGGACACCGCGTCCGGCAGCCACGGGGGCGCGAAGGCCCGCGCGGGTTCCCGTGCCGGAGGCCCTACCGGACACCGTGCGACGGTGACCGCGTCCTTCGGCCCGCAGGTCCCGACCGGCGTCGGCGTGCCGTTCACACGGGTGTCCGTCGACGGCCACCGCGCCGTGGACCGGGCCGGAACTCCCTCGCGTCCCGTACCCGGAGGCGACCCGGGCGGGGTGCTCGCCAACCGGGCGGCGGTCGACAGCGGCACGTCACGCCATGCCGACGCGCACGCCGTCACCCCAAACCACCTGGCACCGCTGCGTCTGACGCCCGGCGCCACGGCGCGCGTCGACGCGTCCGGGACCCGGGACAGGTACCGGGACGTTCCCGTCTTCCCCGGCTAGGGCTCTCCTCCCCGAGGCAGAAACGGCGATTTCTCCCGCCGTGGACCTGCCGCGCGGGGGCGGAACAGGTCTGCCCGCCCGTCCGGACATCCCTCCGTTTCTCCGGACGGCAAGCCGCTCAAGACGTCCCGGAACCCTGAAGGAACTGACGCACGCATGAACAAGAACATCCGCCGCTCCATCGTCATAGCCGCCGGTGTCACCGGCGCGTGGGCACTCGGCTCGGCCGTCGCCAGCGCCGACGAACTGCCCGCCTCGCCTCTCTCGGCACCTGACACGGCGTCCGACACGGCGTCCGACACGGCCGCCGATGTCCCGGCCGCACCGGCCACGGCCGCCGAGGCCGTCCACGGCGCCCGCACGGCGAAGGCGGCCACCGACCGCAGCACGGACCGGGCCACCGAGAAGGCCGCCGCGGACACCTCCCCGCAGGGGGAGATCGACTACCTCTTCGGCCCCCTCTCCACCTTCGCCCCCGAGCTGGAGGACGCACTGGCCGCCTCCCGGACCACGCTCACCCCGGTCGTCGACGAGACGGCCGCCGCCGTCGCGCCGCCGGTGGCCGGTGCGGCCGTGGACGGGGCGCGGCCGGTCGCCGGTCACGCCGTGGCGGGGGCGGTTCCCGTCGCCGGGCACGCGGTCGCCGGGGCCGTGCCGACCGTGACGGGCACGGTGGACGGCGTCAGGCCGGTGGCCGGCGGTGCGGTGGCCGGGGTGACGCCCGTCGCCGACCACACCGTGGCCGCCGTGACAGGGGTGGCGTACGGCATCGTGGCGGACGTCCAGCCGGTCGCGGGCCGGGTCGCCGGGGGTGTCCGGCCCGTCGCCGCGGACGCCGTCACCGGGGTGCGGGGGGTCGCCTCCGACGCCGCCGTGGACGTGCCGCCGTACGCCACCGGGGTCGTCGCCGACGTGCCGCCGTACGCGACCGGGCTCGTCGGGCAGATCGCCCGCGGGACCACGGACGCGGTGCTGCCGCCCGTCGCGAACACCGCCGTGCGCGGGGTCGTACCGGTCGCCGGGCAGGCCGTCGCGGACGCGGGGACGCTCGCGTACGGGGTCACGGGTGACGTCCGGCCCTTCGCGGGCGGGGTCGCCGGGGCCGTGCCGCCGCTCGCGCAGGGCGTCGTGGGCCAGGTGCCGCCGTTCGCCGACGGGGTGACCGGGGCGGTCCGGCCGGTGGTCGACACCGTCGCGCGGACCGTCCGGCCGGTCACCGGCAGCACCACGACGCTGGCGTACGGGGTGACGGGCGAGGCCGGCTCCTTCGGCCGGCAGGTCGCCGGGCAGGTGGCGCCGTTCGCGCAGGACCTCACCGGCACCGCCCGCACCGCCGCCGGTCCGCTCGCCGGGCACGCGGTCCACGGCGTGACGGGTGTGGCCGAGTCGGCCACGCCTGCGTATGTCCATGACACGGGGTACACGCACGACGTGCAGAACCCGCACACCGTTCACGACGGGCACACGTACGGCGTCTGAGCCGGCCCGTCCCGACCGACTCCGTGAGGCTGAACGGCCTGGACGGCCGAACGCCGTCGGCCCGTCCGACCGACACCTCACGGACCGGGGCGGTTGGTCCCCATTGGGGTGGGGATCAGCTGCCCGCGGCCCTGAAGGGCCATTTCAGAGGCCTCACCGGGTCAACCCCAGCCCGGTGAGGCCCCGCCCCGCGGCACACCGTGCCGCGCATCCCGGCATCATGTGACAGGTATCACCGCTCAGGTGTGACCGCCGATTTAGAGGCCCCCCGCAAGCAGAGATAACCTGCGAGACGGACATGCCGCGCGCTCGGACACCGTGTGCGCTTCCCTTGTGACTCAGGCGGACGTCACGTTGCCCTTCGCGGCACGCCCACGCATCCAACGAACCGCGAGATCACTGATAGGGACGGAAGCGCGTGGACCTGTTCGAGTACCAGGCGAGGGACCTCTTCGCCAAGCACGATGTACCGGTGCTGGCCGGTGAAGTCATCGACACGCCTGAGGCGGCGCGCGCGATCACCGAGCGTCTGGGCGGCAAGTCCGTCGTCAAGGCGCAGGTGAAGGTCGGTGGCCGCGGCAAGGCCGGTGGCGTCAAGCTGGCCGCCTCCGCGGACGAGGCCGTCGCCCGTGCGACGGACATCCTCGGCATGGACATCAAGGGCCACACGGTCCACAAGGTCATGATCGCCGAGACCGCCCCGGAGATCGTCGAGGAGTACTACGTCTCCTTCCTCCTCGACCGTGCCAACCGCACCTTCCTCTCCATCGCCTCCGTCGAGGGCGGCATGGAGATCGAGGAGGTGGCGGCCACCCGTCCGGAGGCCGTCGCGAAGATCGCGATCGACGCGATCGACGGTGTGGACGAGGCGAAGGCCCGCGAGATCGTCGAGGCCGCCAAGTTCCCGGCCGAGGTCGCGGACAAGGTCGCGGGCGTCCTGATCAAGCTGTGGGACACCTTCATCAAGTCGGACGCCCTCCTCGTCGAGGTCAACCCGCTCGCGAAGGTCGCCTCCGGCGAGGTCATCGCCCTCGACGGCAAGGTGTCGCTGGACGAGAACGCCGAGTTCCGCCACCCCGAGTACGAGGAACTCCACGACAAGGACGCGGCCAACCCGCTCGAGGCCGCCGCCAAGGAGAAGAACCTCAACTACGTCAAGCTCGACGGCGAGGTCGGCATCATCGGCAACGGCGCGGGTCTCGTGATGAGCACCCTGGACGTCGTCGCGTACGCGGGTGAGAAGCACGGCAACGTCAAGCCGGCCAACTTCCTGGACATCGGCGGTGGCGCCTCCGCCCAGGTCATGGCCAACGGCCTGGAGATCATCCTGGGCGACCCGGACGTCAAGTCCGTCTTCGTCAACGTCTTCGGCGGCATCACCGCCTGCGACGAGGTCGCCAACGGCATCGTCCAGGCCCTGAAGCTCCTCGAGGACCGCGGCGAGAACGTCTCCAAGCCGCTCGTCGTCCGTCTCGACGGCAACAACGCCGAGCTGGGCCGGCAGATCCTCACGGACGCCAACCACCCGCTGGTGCAGCGCGTCGACACCATGGACGGCGCGGCCGACAAGGCCGCCGAACTGGCCCACGCCGCCAAGTAAGCACTCAGGACGAGGACACCAACACACCATGGCTATCTGGCTCAACAAGGACAGCAAGGTCATCGTCCAGGGCATGACCGGCGCCACGGGCATGAAGCACACCAAGCTCATGCTCGGTGACGGCACCCAGGTCGTGGGCGGCGTGAACCCGCGCAAGGCGGGGCAGACCGTGGACTTCGACGGCACCGAGGTACCCGTCTTCGGCACCGTCAAGGAGGCCATCGACAAGACCGGCGCCAACGTCTCCGTCATCTTCGTGCCGGAGAAGTTCACCAAGGACGCGGTCGTCGAGGCCATCGACGCCGAGATCCCGCTGGCCGTCGTGATCACCGAGGGCATCGCCGTGCACGACACGGCGTCCTTCTGGGCGTACGCCGGCAAGAAGGGCAACAAGACCCGGATCATCGGCCCGAACTGCCCCGGCATCATCACCCCGGGCCAGTCGAACGTCGGCATCATCCCGGGCGACATCACCAAGCCGGGCCGCATCGGCCTGGTCTCGAAGTCCGGCACGCTGACGTACCAGATGATGTACGAGCTGCGTGACATCGGCTTCTCGACCGCCGTCGGCATCGGTGGTGACCCGATCATCGGCACCACGCACATCGACGCCCTCGCCGCGTTCCAGGCCGACCCCGACACCGACCTGATCGTGATGATCGGTGAGATCGGTGGCGACGCCGAGGAGCGCGCGGCCGCGTTCATCAAGGAGAACGTGACCAAGCCGGTCGTCGGCTACGTCGCGGGCTTCACCGCGCCCGAGGGCAAGACCATGGGCCACGCCGGTGCCATCGTCTCCGGTTCGTCCGGCACCGCCCAGGCGAAGAAGGAGGCCCTGGAGGCCGCGGGCGTCAAGGTCGGCAAGACCCCGACCGAGACTGCGAAGCTGGCCCGGGAGATCCTGGCCGGCTGACCCGGTCACCGGACCCGCCAGGGAAGGGCCCGCACCCTCAAGGGGGTGCGGGCCCTTCCGCATGCCTCACCGCGGCACCGGCACCACCCGTTCCGGGCCCTTCGCCGTCTCCTGGCCGAGTTTGTTCCGCAGGGTCAGTTCCTGGGCGGACAGCGGGCCGAGGGCCGCTCTTGGGGGTACGCCCCGTACCGCCTGGGCGGGGCCGGGGGGTTTCTCGTAGTGGGTCGGGGCCGTCCGCAGGGTGAGTGCGGTGGCGCCGACGACCGAGGCCGTGAGGGCGATCGCGGCCCGGGTCCAGCGGCGGGCCCGGAGCTCGCCGACCGACCGCACCGCCTTCGGCCCGGCCGCCTCCAGCCGGTCGGTCGAGGCCAGTTCGGCCAGCCGCCGGTGCAGCAGGTCGCAGTCCGCCAGCTCGGGGATCCGCGCGGCCACCGCGGCCCGTGCGTGCGTCACCCGACGGGCCGCCGCCGGTGTGCTGGCCTCCGTCTCCGCCGCGGTCTCCGGCAGGTCGAGGCCGACACCGTCGTACAGCAGGAGCGTGCGACGGTAGGCCGGAGGGAGCGTCAGCAGGGCGTGCAGAAGGGCCCGGTCGGCGGAGTCGGCCGGGGGCGGGTCGGGTCGGCGGAGCAGCCGGAAGCGGTGCCAGGGGGAGAGGGCGCACTCGTAGGCGACGGCCCGCACCCAGCCCGCCGGGTCCCGGTCCCGGGCCACCTCCGGCCAGCGCTGCCAGGCGAGCTCGAAGGCACGCTCCACAGCGGCACGGGCCGACTCGCGCCGCCCCGTGAGCAGGTACGTCTGCCGTACGAGGGCCGGGGCGCAGAACTCGTACAGCGCGTCGAAAGCCTGAGCGGGCGTCAGGGAGGCCTCGGCCTGACGGGGCGTCACCGGGCAGCCCTCCGGTAGAAAAAACACATAAACATATATTGAGCGACACTTCGGTGGTTCGCCTGTTACGCCGAGAAAGCGCGTGTCGTTGGGAGCATGGCGACGTGACGCAGATGACCGCTCGCCGACCGTCGTTGTCGCTTTTCTTCACCCGCTTGCTCAGCCGCTTGTTCACCGGCGTGCTCACCCGGCTGCGTGACCGCTCGCCAGGACTGGCCGGGAGCCTTCTGGGCGGCGCGGTCGCGGCCGGGCTCGGTCTCGGCTGCTTCGCCGTGCTCGTGATGGTGCTGTGGGTCAGCTCCCCGTACCCCGACAGCGGACCGGGCGGCGCGCTGCACGTCGCCGCCGCGCTGTGGCTGCTGGCGCACGGCGTCCGGCTCGTCCGCACCGAGACGCTCACCGGGGTTCCCGCGCCCGTCGGCGTCACCCCGCTGCTGCTCCTGGCGCTGCCGCTCTGGCTGCTGTACCGGGCGGCACGGGACGCCACCGACGCGCCGGCCGACCCCGACGGCCCGCCGCCGGTCGACGCGTGCACGGCGTGGACGGGCGTCGTCCTCGGCTACCTCGGTGTCGGCGCCGGCGCGGCGCTGTACGCCTCCGGTGGTGCGCTGCGGCCCGAGTGGGGGCGGGTGGCGGTGTGTCTGCCGCTCGTCGCGCTGGTCGGGGCCGGGGTGGGGGTGTGGGCGGCGTACTGCCGTCCGCGCGAGCCGGTGCTGGGCGTGCTGAAGCTGCTGCCGGGGTTTCTGCGCCGCCGGGCCCTGACGCCGGGCGGACGGGCCGGGCTCGGGGCGGCCGTGCGGGCTGCGCTGGCGGGTACGGCCGCGCTCCTCGGCGGCGGGGCACTGCTGCTCGGGGTGTCACTGGTGGGGCACGGGGCGGCGGCCCGCGCCTCGTTCCTGCAGCTCACGGAGGGCTGGACGGGACGGTTCGCCGTGCTGCTGCTGTGCGTCGCGCTGATCCCGAACGCGGCGGTGTGGACGGTGGCGTACGCCCTCGGCGCCGGGTTCGCGCTCGGCGCCGGGCACCAGGTCGATCCGTTCGCCGCCGATCCGGCACCGTTGCTGCCGCCCTTCCCGCTGCTGGCGGCGGTGCCGCACGCGGCCCTCGCGACGCCGTGGCGGTGGGCCGCCCTGGTGGTGCCGGTCGCGGCCGGGGTGACGGTCGCCTGCTGCGCGGCGCGGCCCGGACGGCCGCGGGTGCGCTGGTCGACCTGGCGGGCCGCCGGGACGGCGCTGCTGGCGGCCGTACTGTGCGGGGCGGCGTTCGCCCTGCTGGCGGAGCTGGCGGGCGGCCCGCTCGGGGTGGCGGCGCTGGCCCGGTTCGGGCCGGTGTGGTGGCAGGTCGGCGGCGTGGTGCCCGCCTGGGTCGGGGCGGTGGCGGTGCCGGTCTCGGTGGTGGTGCGGTGGTGGGGCGGACGGTCCTCACGGGTTGGGAGGGAACGAGTCGCCGGGCCCCGGGAGCAGGCACCGCGGAAGCGGGACGAGGCACCGAGGGGCAGGGAGCAGGCCTCGGCGACGACGTCCGGGCCGTCCGTGTACGACAGCGCCCTGGACGCCTATGACGTACTGCCGGCCGAGGCGCCGGCCGCGACCGCCCTGCGGGGCCCCTCCGTCCCGCCGACGGAGCCGGCGGCTCCAGCGGACGGACCCGTGCCCCCGGACGAGGAGTGACCCGACGAGATCCGGCCCTCAGCCGGTCTCCCCCAGCAGCCCCCGCAGCTCATGCGGCAGCAACTGCTTGCACGACTGCTGGGCCTCGCTGGTGAGGGAGTCGTTCACGCAGGTGTAGTAGTCGCTGTAGACGAGCTGGGCGGTGAAGGTGGCCGCCACGAGCGCCAGGGCCAGCGAGCCGGTGACCAGGCCGCTGACCGCGGCGGTGGTCTGAGGGCGGCCGGTGGGCTCCGGCGCCGGGGTGTTCGGGTCGGGCCTGCGGGGCTTGGCCCGCAGCGCGCTGATGCCCCAGTGGAGGGCGAGGGCGCCGAGCAGCAGGGCCACGTACGGCCAGCTGAACAGGGCGAAGAAGAAGGCCCACATGCCGCACAGCAGCGCGTAGCGCGCATGGCGCTGGGCCGGGTCGGCGGGGTCCCAGCGGAGATTGGGGGGCGGGCCGCCGGCCGGGCCCTCGGGGCCGCCGCCCGGCCGCTCGCCGAAACCGCCGGAGGAGCGGCCGGGCTGGCGGTCGCTCCACTGACTGCCCCACGGGGAGTGGCCCTCACCGCCGGAGCCCTGACCGCCCTGACCCCCCTGTCCGCCCTGGCCGTCCTGAGAGCCGTCGGAACCCGAGGGGCGGCGGGGCTGCCACGGCCGGTCCGGTGTGCCCTCCGGCGGTGGGGCGAAGGGGTTGTCGTCGGCCGGCGCGGCCTCCTGGCCGTCGCCGTCCCGCCGGCCCGAGGACGCGTCGGGCGGCGAGGCGGGCCGCTCCCGCAGCAGCACGGCACCCCGCTCCCTGCCCTGCTCCGGCTGCGGGGGGAACGTGAGGAGTCGCAGACTGCGGTCCGGCATCAAATGAGCGTCTTCCCCTAGGTGAATTACGGCTGTCCGAATGGGCTGACATGGGCTGTCTCTGAAGGCAACGCGTCGCGCGACGGCCGCGTTCCCGACCGGTTCCCCCCAGACGCTACCTTCCGGCCAAGCCCCCGTCCCGTGGGGGCCGTCCCCTGTGCCGGTATCGTTGCTGGCGGTCGGCTGCTTCGTAGACTTCCCCGTATCGGGGGGCGTGAAGCATTCGTAGGAATGCACAGGCCGCCCGCACGAACCCGCTTCCCCGAGAAAGGGCCCCACCGTGGCCGCCAAGCCCGTGGCCAAGCGCCTCGTCGTGCTGGTCTCCGGATCCGGCACCAATCTGCAGGCGCTCCTGGACGAGATCGACCGCGTCGGCCCCGAGGCCTACGGCGCCGAGGTCGTGGCCGTCGGTGCGGACCGGGAGGGCATCGAAGGGCTCGCCCGCGCCGAACGCGCCGGGCTCCCCACCTTCGTGTGCAAGGTCAAGGACCACGCGACCCGGGCGGGGTGGGACCTGGCGCTCACCGAGGCCGTCGCCGCGCACCGGCCCGACCTCGTCGTCTCCGCCGGGTTCATGAAGATCGTGGGGAAGGAGTTCCTCGCGCGGTACGGCGGACGGTTCGTGAACACCCATCCCGCCCTGCTGCCCAGCTTTCCGGGAGCCCACGGCGTGCGGGACGCGCTCGCGTACGGCGCCAAGGTCACCGGCTGCACCGTCCACTTCGTCGACGACGGCGTCGACACCGGACCGATCATCGCGCAGGGCGTGGTGGAGGTCCGCGACGAGGACGACGAGAGCGCTCTGCACGAGCGCATCAAAGAAGTCGAGCGAAGGCTGCTCGTCGAGGTCGTGGGGCGGATCGCCCGCAACGGCCATCGCATCGAGGGACGAAAGGTAGTTATCCAGTGACCGCCGAGAGCAACAAGCGGCCCCTGCGCAGGGCGCTCGTCAGCGTCTACGACAAGACCGGTCTGGAGGAGCTCGCCCGCGGGCTGCACGAGGCCGGTGTCGAGCTGGTCTCGACCGGTTCCACCGCCGCCCGCATCGCCGGCGCCGGCGTCCCCGTCACCAAGGTCGAGGAGCTCACCGGCTTCCCCGAGTGCCTGGACGGCCGGGTCAAGACGCTGCACCCCAGGGTGCACGCGGGCATCCTCGCCGACCTGCGCCTCGACAGCCACCGCGAGCAGCTCGCCGAGCTGGGAGTGGAGCCGTTCGACCTCGTCGTCGTCAACCTCTACCCGTTCCGCGAGACCGTCGCCTCGGGCGCCGCGCCCGACGAGTGCGTGGAGCAGATCGACATCGGCGGCCCCTCCATGGTCCGTGCCGCCGCGAAGAACCACCCGTCGGTCGCCGTGGTCACCAGCCCCGCCCGGTACGCGGACGTCCTCGCCGCGGCCGCGGACGGCGGCTTCGACCTCGCCACCCGCAAGCGGCTGGCCGCCGAGGCCTTCCAGCACACGGCCGCCTACGACGTCGCCGTGGCCTCCTGGTTCGCCTCCTCCTACGCCCCGGTGGACGAGTCCCGCTTCCCCGACTTCCTCGGCGCCACCTGGGAGCGCGCGCACACCCTGCGCTACGGCGAGAACCCGCACCAGCCCGCCGCCCTGTACGTCGACGCCGACGGCACCGGCCTCGCGGTCGCCGAGCAGCTGCACGGCAAGGAGATGTCGTACAACAACTACACGGACACGGACGCCGCCCGCCGTGCCGCGTACGACCACGACGAGCCCTGCGTGGCCATCATCAAGCACGCCAACCCCTGCGGCATCGCGATCGGCGCCGACGTCGCCGAGGCGCACCGCAAGGCGCACGCCTGCGACCCGCTGTCCGCGTTCGGCGGTGTCATCGCCGTCAACCGGCCGGTCAGCAGGGAGATGGCCGAGCAGGTCGCGGAGATCTTCACCGAGGTCATCGTCGCCCCCGACTACGAGGAGGGCGCCCTGGAGGCGCTCACCAAGAAGAAGAACATCCGGGTGCTCAAGGCCCCCGGCGCACCGGCCAACCCGGTCGAGGTCAAGCCCATCGACGGTGGTGTGCTGCTCCAGGAGACGGACCGGCTCCAGGCCGACGGCGACGACCCGGCCAACTGGACGCTCGCGGCCGGTGAGGCGCTCGGCGCCGAGGAGCTGAAGGAGCTCGCCTTCGCCTGGAAGGCCTGCCGGGCCGTGAAGTCCAACGCCATCCTGCTCGCCAAGGACGGCGCCTCGGTCGGCGTCGGCATGGGACAGGTCAACCGGGTCGACTCCTGCAAGCTGGCCGTCGAGCGGGCCGGCGAGGAGCGGGCGCGCGGCTCCTACGCGGCCTCCGACGCCTTCTTCCCCTTCCCCGACGGGCCGGAGATCCTCATCGCCGCGGGCGTGAAGGCCATCGTCCAGCCCGGCGGCTCGGTCCGGGACGAGCTGGCCGTGGAGGCCGCGCGGAAGGCGGGCGTGACGATGTACTTCACGGGTACGCGCCACTTCTTCCACTGACACCGGCCTGCCGCCGACGCACCAGGGCCGTGCCCCCCACTCGGGTGGGACACGGCCCTTGGTGCGTGCCGACGGTCCGCCGCGCTCAGAACTTCGGGCGGTTGAACCACGCCGAGGCCGCGCTGTTCACCATCGAGGCGAGGATGATGCCGGCGAAGGCGAGGGAGATGACCCCGCCGAAGGTGCCGGAACCGCCCGCGCCCTTCACGATGTTGACCAGGCTGCCGAGCAGCATCAGGGACGCGTACACGATCGTCGTGATGCGGATTCCGCTGCCGCCGTTCTTGAACTTCACGCCCAGGAAGATCGACAGGGTGCCCAACGCCAGCATCAGCAGGGCGAAGGCGATGAGCACACCGGTCGTCGTGCTGGTGTCGTCACCCGTGCCGATGCCGTTGGAGCCGTCCTGGACGGCACCGGCCCCGATGCCGAGGAAGAGGCCGACCAGGAACTGCAGGCCGGCCAGGATGAACAGCAGCACCCGGGCGGTCTTGATCAGGCCCGGCATCTCCATCGGCGCGCCGTAGCCGTAGCCCTGGGGGACCGGCGGGGCGGTGGGGTAGCCGTAGCCGGGCTGGACGGGGGGAGCGGTCGGGTAGCCGTATCCGGGCTGGCCCTGGGGCTGCTGCGGCGGGTAACCGGGCTGCTGGCCCTGCGGCGGCGGGCCGTAGGGGTTGTTCGGGTCGCCGAAACTCATGGCGCTGTTTCCTCCGTTGCTCACGTGCGGGGACGACGCGCGGCACGGTTCGGAGGAGAGTTTCTACAGATGCGGTCCGTCCCCCCGGTACTGCCCGCGGCACTGTGTACTCATCGTTCTTTAGCGGACTCTTACTTGTCCAGCCGCATTCGCGATGTGTTGTGCAAGTGCAACATCGTCGATCAAGGTCGGACATGGGCGGAGGTGACCGGAGCCGTACCCGGGGCCCCCGGATTGGAACAGGGTGGCGGTCATCCGCGAGGATGGGGCCATGACCGCCCAGATTCTCGATGGCAAGGCCACCGCAGCCGAGATCAAGTCCGAGCTGACCGCCCGCGTGGCGGCGCTGAAGGAGAAGGGCGTCACGCCCGGCCTCGGCACGATCCTGGTCGGGGACGACCCCGGCAGCCAGAAGTACGTCGCCGGCAAGCACCGGGACTGCGCCCAGGTCGGCATCGCCTCGATCCAGCGCGAACTGCCGGGCACGGCGACGCAGTCGGAGATCGAGGCGGTCGTCCGGGAGCTGAACGAGGACCCGGCGTGCACCGGCTACATCGTCCAGCTGCCGCTGCCCAAGGGCATCGACGAGAACCGCATCCTGGAACTGATGGACCCGGGCAAGGACGCGGACGGACTGCACCCGATGAACCTCGGGCGTCTCGTCCTCAACGAGCCGGCCCCGCTGCCCTGCACCCCCAACGGCATCCTCACCCTGCTGCGCCGCCACGGCGTGGAGATCAAGGGCGCCGAGGTCGTGGTCGTCGGACGCGGCGTGACCATCGGCCGCCCGATGCCGCTGCTGCTCACCCGGCGCAGCGAGAACGCCACCGTGACCCAGTGCCACACGGGCACCCGTGACCTGTCGGCGCACCTGAGGCGGGCGGACATCGTCATCGCGGCCGCCGGAGTGGGCCATCTGATCCGTCCCGAGGACGTCAAGCCGGGCGCGGCCGTCCTCGACGTCGGCGTCTCCCGCAACGCCGAAGGGAAGATCGTCGGGGATGTGCACCCCGGGGTCGCCGAGGTGGCCGCCTGGATCTCCCCCAACCCGGGCGGCGTCGGCCCGATGACCCGTGCCCAGCTGCTCGTCAACGTGGTCGAGGCGGCGGAGCGCAGTGCCGGCTGAGGACACCCACGACACGCAGGACACTCACGACACGCAGGACTCCCACACCGCACGCGAGCCCCACGGCGCACCCGACGGCGTCGACGACGTCGACGGCGCGGAGCCGACCGTCCGGGACGCGATCAGCGCGCCCGACGCCGAGGGGCACCCCAAACGGGTCACGCGCCGCTTCCCCCTGTTCACCCGGGACACCGCGCGCCCCGAGGGCGGCGGCCGGGCCGCCCCCGGGGACGCCCCGGCGCCGGCCCGGCAGTGGCCGATACTCCTCGTGCTCTCCGTGGTCGCCGTCGGACTGCTGGTGACCGCGTTCGACGCGTTCCGGCTGGGCATGCTGCTGGCCGGATCGGCCCTGCTCGTGGGTGCCGTACTGCGCTGGGTCCTGCCCGGCGTCGGCATGCTGGCGGTCCGCTCCCGCTTCACCGACATAGTCACCTACGGCGCGCTCGGCCTGGCGATCGTCCTCCTGGCGCTGATGGCCCAGCCCAAGCCGTTGCTGGAGATCCCCTTCCTGAAGGACACGCTGCACTTCACCCTCACCAACTAGGACGCCGTCCCGGCGTACGACGGTGCGCCGTGACGGACCGATGCATCGATGCGCCCCCGGCCCGGGGACCCGGGTTCCGGGGGCTGCGCATTCCCGTGGGTAGCCAGAACGGGGAACTGGAGGGGGCCCGCGTCCGCGGGACGACGCGGGACGTACGGCACCGACCGGGGAAGAGGGGGGAACCGATGCCTCGTTGGAAAGCCCTGCCCGACGAGCTCGATCCGCAGGTCAAGGAGTTCGCCGGGCAGGTGCGGCGGCTCGTGGACCGCAGTGGACTGAGCATCGCGGCGCTGGCCGACCGCACGGGCTACAGCAAGACGTCCTGGGAGCGTTACCTGGGCGGCCGGCTCCTCGCACCGAAGGGCGCGATCGTCGCCCTCGCCGAGGTCACCGGCACCGATCCCGACCATCTGACCACCATGTGGGAGCTGGCCGAGCGCGCCTGGAGCCGTTCGGAGATGCGCCACGACATGACCATGGAGACGGCTCTGATCTCCCGGGCGCGAGCCGCGCTCGGCGACCAGGCCCCGCCCGTGGCGGGTACGAGCGCGGGCGGCAACGGCACCGCGGCCCGTGTCCGCGGCGTGACCGTGTTTTCGGGCATCGCGGGTCCCGCGGGCGTGTCGCCCACGATCCCGCCGCAGCCGACGGCGCCGGACGCGGACGCAAGGGAAGCGGCCGGGGGCGGTCGCCCCTCCACCGGCAGGGCGGCACCGGGCCCGTACGGGGTGAACCGGGTGAACGGGGTGTACGGGGTGAACGACGGAGACCGTCCACGGCGACCCGGCGCCCCCTCGGAGGGCAAGCGGCGGCTCTCGGAGGGCAGGCGGCGGCTGACGACGTTCCTCGCGGGCGCCGGCACCGTACTCGTCGTCATCGCCGCCGTCGTCCTTCTCGCCGGCAGCGGCGGCCACGTGAAGGCCGGGGACGCGGCGACCCCGTCCGCCCGGCGCGCCCCGTCACTCACCGACCGACGCCACCTGCCGGCGGATGTGCGGTGCGCCGGCGCCGACTGCGCCGGCAAGGACGCGCAGAGCACGGGCTGCAGCGGCGAACACGTCACCACCGCCAGGACCGCCACCGTCGGCAGCACCGTCGTCGAGGTCCGTTACAGCGAGACCTGCCGGACCGCGTGGGGGCGGATCACCGGGGCCGCGCGGGGGGACACGGTGCGGGTGAGCGCCGGGGCGCGGAAGGAGACCGGGGCCGTCACGCGGGACGGGGACACGATCGCCTACACACCGATGCTGGCCGTGCGGGACGCGGCCGGGGTGAAGGCCTGCGTGACGCTCGTCTCGGGCCGGCAAGGGTGCACGGGGTAGTGGCGCCGGAAGCGGCGCGAAAACATTCTGGGCCGGCACGCATGGCCGCCGGAATCCTGGGCAGGCGGACGGTAACCCCCACGGGAGTCCGGACAGGTCCCCCGATCGGCGGCCGTCTCTGTTCCTCCTCTCCCGGACAGGCGGCCGCCTTTTCGGTTGCGCCCGACGGCGGCACGGTGACCTGTGGGGTGGGCCACACGAGCCCCGGACGTTCGCCATCCCGGATGCGCGATAGCCTGACCGCTGGATCTCTCTTGATACCAAGAGATCGATCATTTGCACGTCCCACCTCGGGGCAGGGACGCCCCGCCGCCAGCTGTCATACGGAGAACGCCATGACCCGCACTCCCGTGAACGTCACCGTCACCGGCGCGGCCGGCCAGATCGGTTACGCCCTGCTCTTCCGCATCGCCTCCGGCCAGCTCCTCGGCGCGGACGTGCCGGTCCGCCTGCGTCTGCTGGAGATCACCCCGGCGCTGAAGGCCGCCGAGGGCACGGCGATGGAGCTGGACGACTGCGCGTTCCCGCTCCTGCAGGGCATCGACATCACGGACGACCCGAACGTGGCCTTCGACGGCACCAACGTGGCTCTGCTCGTCGGCGCCCGGCCCCGCACCAAGGGCATGGAGCGCGGTGACCTCCTCGAGGCCAACGGCGGCATCTTCAAGCCGCAGGGCAAGGCCATCAACGACCACGCCGCCGACGACATCAAGGTCCTGGTCGTCGGCAACCCCGCCAACACCAACGCGCTGATCGCGCAGGCCGCCGCCCCGGACGTACCGGCGGATCGCTTCACCGCGATGACCCGCCTCGACCACAACCGCGCGCTGACCCAGCTCGCGAAGAAGACGGGCTCGACGGTCGCCGACATCAAGCGCCTGACCATCTGGGGCAACCACTCCGCCACCCAGTACCCGGACATCTTCCACGCCACGGTCGCCGGCAAGAACGCCGCCGAGGTCGTGAACGACGAGAAGTGGCTGGCCGAGGACTTCATCCCGACCGTCGCCAAGCGCGGTGCCGCGATCATCGAGGCCCGTGGCGCCTCGTCGGCCGCCTCCGCCGCCAACGCCGCGATCGACCACGTCCACACCTGGGTCAACGGCACCGCCGACGGCGACTGGACCTCCATGGGCATCCCGTCGGACGGCTCCTACGGCGTCCCCGAGGGCCTGATCTCCTCCTTCCCCGTCACCACGAAGGACGGCAAGTACGAGATCGTCCAGGGCCTGGACATCAACGAGTTCTCCCGCGCCCGTATCGACGCCTCCGTCAAGGAGCTCGAGGAGGAGCGCGAGGCGGTCCGCGGCCTCGGCCTCATCTGAGCCACGCGCCTTCCCGCACGGGCCCCCTTCCGGTTTCTTCCGGAAGGGGGCCCGCGCCCGTTTCAGCCCGCATCCGGGAGAGCCGGAAAAAAATCCTGGACGGGGATGTCGAGAACCCGCGACCGGCTCCGTCCCCGAGGTGAACGCGACCACAATGGGTCGCAGCACCACCGAGGAGAACCACGATGGCCAAGTACCTCCTGCTCAAGCACTACCGCGGCGCTCCGGCAGCGGTCAACGACGTGCCCATGGACCAGTGGACGCCGGCGGAGATCTCGGCGCACGTGGAGTACATGCACGACTTCGCGGCCCGGCTCGAGAAGAGCGGCGAGTTCGTCGACGGCCAGGCGCTCGCCCCCGAGGGGGCGTGGGTCCGGTACGACGGTGAGGGGCGCCCGCCGGTCACCGACGGCCCGTTCGCCGAGACCAAGGACCTCATCGCCGGCTGGATGGTGATCGACGTCGACAGCTACGAGCGCGCCGTCGAGCTGGCCGGGGAACTGTCGGCCGCCCCCGGGGCGGGCGGGAAGCCGATCCACGAGTGGCTGGAGGTGCGCCCGTTCCTGACCGCGACGCCCGCCTTCACGGAGTGCCCGCATCGATGAACGAGGCCCTGCTGCGCAGCCTCACCCCGAGCGTGCTCGCCGTCCTCGTCCGCCGCGGAGCCGACTTCGCGGCGGCCGAGGACGCCGTGCAGGACGCGCTGGCCGAGGCGGTCCGCGTCTGGCCCGCCGACCCGCCGCGGGACGCGAAGGGCTGGCTGGTCACCGTGGCCTGGCGCAGGTTCCTCGACCAGGCCCGGGCGGACGCCGCCCGCCGCCGGCGTGAGGACCTCGTCGACCGGGAACCGGCGCCCGGGCCCGGGCCCGCGGTGGACGACACGCTCCAGCTCTACTTCCTGTGCGCCCACCCGTCGCTGACGCCGTCGTCCGCGGTCGCGCTCACCCTGCGCGCCGTCGGCGGGCTCACCACCCGCCAGATCGCCCAGGCCTACCTGGTGCCCGAGGCGACGATGGCGCAGCGGATCAGCCGGGCCAAGCGCACCGTGTCCGGCGTGCGGTTCGACCGGCCCGGCGACGTCGCCACCGTCCTTCGCGTCCTCTACCTGGTCTTCAACGAGGGCTACTCCGGCGACGTCGACCTCGCCGCCGAGGCCATCCGGCTCACCCGGCAGCTCGCGGCCGCCATCGACCACCCCGAGGTGGCGGGGCTGCTCGCCCTCATGCTGCTCCACCACGCCCGGCGCGCCACCCGGACCGCGCCCGACGGCAGCCTGGTACCGCTCGCCGAGCAGGACCGCGGCCGGTGGGACACCGACGCGATCTCCGAGGGCGTCGCGATCCTGCAGGCGGCCCTCGCCCGCGACCGGCTGGGCGAGTTCCAGGCCCAGGCCGCCATCGCGGCCCTCCACGCCGACGCGCCCACCGCCGAGGAGACCGACTGGGTGCAGATCGTCGAGTGGTACGACGAGCTCACGCGTCTGACCGACAACCCCGTCGTCCGGCTCAACCGCGCGGTGGCCGTCGGCGAGGCCGACGGACCGCGCGCCGGGCTGGCGGCACTCGCGGCGCTGGACGACTCACTGCCCCGCCACGCGGCGGTGGCGGCGTACCTCCACGAGCGCGACGGCGACCTTGCGACGGCGGCACGGCTGTACGCCGAGGCGGCCCACAAGGCGTCCAACCTCGCAGAGCGCCGGCACCTGACGCGTCAGGCCGCCCGGCTCAACACCCGCCGGCGTCACTGACGGACCCCGCCCCGACCTCCCCACGGCTCCGGGGCCCCGTGACGGCTCCGGTCACCCGCCCCGGTGCCCCGCGGCGTCGAGCAGCCGCTGCCCGAACTCCCGGGCCGCTTCCCGCAGTTCCCGTGACCCGATGACGCGGAACGGTGCCCGCAGTGCGGTCAACTGCCGGACGTACCAGTCGGGTTCGTCGGTCGTGGCCCGCAGCCGGGTGGTGTGCGCGTCGAGCGGCTCCAGGCGGCCGACGCTGTGTGACCGCCATGGACAACGCATCGGTTCCGCACGAGCCCCCGGTCGCGGGCAACGAGATCGAGACCCTGACCGGCGCACTGGAGCGCCGGCGCACGACGTTCGCCTGGAAGTGCGAAGGCCTGGACGCGGCCGGCCTCGCCACGAGACTCCCGCCCTCCTCGATGACCCTCGGTGGGCTGGTCAAGCACCTGGCCCTGGTCGAGGACGAGTACCTCACCCGGCGGCTGTCGGGGCGGGAACTGCCGGCGCCGTGGGACACGGTGGACTGGGACGCCGACCCGGACTGGGAGTGGCGTTCCGCCGCCTCCGACACCCCCGAGCGGTTGTACGGGCTCTGGCGGGACGCGGTGGGGCGGGCCCGGGCGCACGTCCGTCAGGCGGTCGCCGAGGGCGGCGCCGCTCACGTGGCCGCGTACACCAGCCGTAGCGGTGAGTCGCCCCTGCTGCGCCGGCTGCTGACCGACGTGATCGAGGAGTACGCCCGCCACCTCGGTCACGCCGACCTGATCCGCGAGTCGGTCGACGGACGGGTGGGGGAGGACCCGCCGGCTGACTTCTGAGGCCCGCCGAAACCCTTCTCGGCACCCCCCAACACCGTTCCTGATCTTCCTTTTGTCCCGTTTTGCCTACAACTCAAGTGACGCGGCGCACTTTCGGCCACCGATTGCGCATGCAATCCGGAGGTCCGGGCAGGCGGACACGGTCCCCGAGAGTGACACCGGTGTGACGCACGGGAGCTGAACAGGAACGGAAGGCAACAGCGAACATGGCGAAGAGAGCCGTACATCAGTCGCGGGCGACCATCCACGTCGGCGGCGAGTGGCTGGAAGCCGTCGCCGGCGCGACCCGCGAGATCCTCGACCCCGCGGACGCGCAGCCCCTCGCCGTGGTCGCGGAGGGTGACGAGAAGGACGCGGAAGCGGCGGTGGCCGCGGCCCGCCGCGCCTTCGACGAGGGGGAGTGGCCGCGCACACCGGTCACCGAACGCGCGGCCCTGCTGCGCCGGGTGGCCGACCTGCTCGTGCGCGACCGCGAGGAACTCGGCCTGCTGGAGAGCCGGGACGCGGGCAAGACCGTCGAGGAGGGCCGCGTCGACATCGACTGCGTCGCCGACGCCTTCCGTTACTTCGCCGACCTGGTGGCCGGCGAGGCCCCCGGCCGGGTCGTCGACGCCGGCTCACCCGACATCCACAGCGTCGTCGTGCACGAGCCCGTCGGCGTCTGCGCGCTGATCACCCCCTGGAACTACCCCCTCCTCCAGGCGAGCTGGAAGGTCGCCCCGGCGCTCGCCGCGGGCAACACCTTCGTGATCAAGCCCAGCGAGATCACCCCGCTGACCACCATCGCCCTGATCGAACTGCTGGTGGAGGCCGGGCTCCCGGCCGGCGTGGCCAACATCGTCACCGGCCCCGGCCACACCGTCGGCGCCCGTCTCGCCGAGCACCCCGACGTCGACCTGGTCTCCTTCACCGGCGGTCTGGTCAGCGGCACCAAGGTCGCCCAGGCCGCCGCCCCCACCGTCAAGAAGGTCGCCCTCGAACTCGGCGGCAAGAACCCCAACGTCGTCTTCGCCGACGCCTGCGCCACCGACGAGGGCTTCGACACCGCTGTCGACCAGGCCCTCAACGCCGCCTTCATCCACAGCGGCCAGGTCTGCTCGGCGGGCGGCCGGCTCATCGTCGAGGAGTCCGTCCGCGACCGCTTCGTCGCCGAACTCGTCCGCCGCGCCGAGAAGATCCGCCTCGGCCGGGGCACCGAGGACGGCGTGGAGTGCGGCCCCCTCGTCTCCGAGCAGCAGCGCGCCAAGGTCGAGGCGTACGTCGAATCCGCCCTCTCCGAGGGCGCGGTGCTGCGCTCCGGCGGCAAGCGGCCCCGGCCCGACGACATCCGGCCCGAGTCCGGCTACTTCTACGAGCCGACCGTCCTCGACCGCTGCCACCGCGAGATGAGGGTCGTCCGGGAGGAGGTCTTCGGCCCGGTCCTCACCGTCGAGACCTTCCGCACCGAGGACGAGGCCGTCTTCCTCGCCAACGACACCGAGTACGGCCTCGCGGGCGCCGTCTGGACCGCCGACGCGGGCCGCGCCCGGCGCGTCGCCGGACGGCTGCGGCACGGCACCGTCTGGATCAACGACTTCCACCCCTATCTGCCGCAGGCGGAGTGGGGCGGCTTCGGCAAGAGCGGCGTGGGACGCGAGCTGGGCCCCGCCGGACTCGCCGAGTACCGCGAGACCAAGCACATCTACCAGAACCTGGCCCCCCGGCCGGTGCGCTGGTTCGCGGGCTGACCTCCCGCTTCCCCCCACCGGGACCCCGCGCCCCCGGCCGCACGCACCCCACGGCACCCTCCGATCCCCCCGTCCCCGACTCCCCCCGAGCGTCCCACCAGGAGTGAGTACCCCCATGTCCGACAGTCCCCACGTCTACGACTACGTCGTGATCGGCGGCGGCACGGCAGGCTCCGTCATCGCCTCCCGACTCACCGAGAACCCGGACGTCACCGTCGCCGTCATCGAGGGCGGCCCCAGCGACGTAGGCCGCGACGACGTCCTCACCCTGCGCCGCTGGATGGGCCTGCTCGGCGGCGAACTCGACTACGACTACCCCACCACCGAGCAGCCACGCGGCAATTCCCACATCCGGCACAGCCGCGCCCGCGTCCTCGGCGGCTGCTCCTCGCACAACACCCTCATCGCCTTCAAGCCCCTGCCCTCCGACTGGGACGAGTGGGAGGCCGCCGGCGCCAAGGGCTGGGGCGCCGTCCCCATGGAGGCCTACTACGCACGTCTCCTCAACAACATCGTCCCGGTCGACGAGAAGGACCGGAACGCCATCGCCCGCGACTTCGTCGACGCCGCCCAGTCCGCACTCGGAGTACCCAGGGTCGAGGGGTTCAACCGCAAGCCCTTCACCGAGGGCGTCGGATTCTTCGACCTCGCCTACCACCCCGAGAACAACAAGCGCTCCAGCGCCTCGGTGGCCTATCTGCACCCGGTGATGGACGAGCGGCCCAACCTGACGATCCTGCTGGAGACCTGGGCGTACAAGCTGGAGCTGAACGGCACCCGCGCCGAGGGCGTGCACGTGCGCACCCAGGACGGCGAGGAGATCCTCGTACGCGCCCGCACCGAGGTCCTGCTGTGCGCCGGCGCGGTCGACTCGCCCCGGCTGCTGCTGCACTCCGGCATCGGCCCCAAGGCCGACCTGGAGCGGCTCGGCATACCGGTCGTCCACGACCTGCCGGGTGTCGGTGAGAACCTGCTCGACCACCCCGAGTCGGTGATCGTCTGGGAGACGAACGGACCCATCCCCGAGAACTCCGCGATGGACTCCGACGCGGGCCTGTTCGTGCGCCGCGACCCCCAACACGCGGGCCCGGACCTGATGTTCCACTTCTACCAGGTCCCCTTCACGGACAACCCGGAACGGCTGGGCTACGAACGCCCGCAGTACGGCGTGTCGATGACCCCCAACATCCCCAAGCCGAAGAGCCGCGGCCGGCTCTACCTGACCAGCGCCGACCCGTCGGTCAAACCCGCCCTGGACTTCCGCTACTTCACCGACGAGGACGACTACGACGCCCGCACCCTCGTCGACGGCATCCGCATCGCCCGTGAGATCGCGCGGACCGAACCGCTCGCGGGCTGGCTGAAGCGCGAGGTGTGCCCGGGCCCGGACGTCACCGGTGACGCCGAGATCAGCGAGTACGCGCGCAAGGTCGCGCACACCGTCTACCACCCGGCCGGCACCTGCAAGATGGGCGCCCTCGACGACGAACAGGCAGTCGTCGACCCGGAGCTGAAGATTCGCGGCCTCGACGGCATCCGCATTGCCGACGCGTCCGTGTTCCCGACCATGACCGCCGTCAACCCCATGATCGGGGTGCTGATGGTCGGTGAGAAAGCCGTCGACCTGATCGGAGGTGGTCTGCGATGACCATCACGCCCGCCACCCGCAAGCCGCCCACCGCCGACACCGATGACACCGCCCCCGTCTTCGCCGTGGACGGCCTGTGGAAGGTGTTCGGCCCGAAGGCCGACCGCGTCCCCGCCGACCCCGAGCTGACCGGTCTCCAGCCCGCCGAACTGCGCTCCCGCACCGGCTGCACGGCGGCCGTCCGCGACGTCTCCTTCGACGTCCGCAAGGGCGAGGTCTTCGTCGTCATGGGCCTGTCCGGCTCCGGCAAGTCCACGCTGGTGCGCTGCCTCACCCGGCTGATCGAACCCACCGCGGGCACCATCGCCATCGACGGCGAGGACGTCCGCTCCATGGACCGCGGCCGGCTGCGCGAACTGCGCCGCCACCGCGCCGCCATGGTCTTCCAGCACTTCGGTCTGCTCCCGCACCGCACGGTCCTCGACAACGTCGCCTACGGCCTGGAGATCCAGGGCGTCGGCCGCGCCGAGCGCCGGACCCGGGCCAAGGAGGTCGTCGACAAGGTCGGTCTGAAGGGCATGGAGAAGCGCCGCCCCGCCGAGCTCTCCGGCGGCCAGCGGCAGCGCGTCGGCCTCGCCCGCGCCCTCGCCGTCGACCCCGAGGTGCTGCTCTTCGACGAGCCGTTCAGCGCCCTCGACCCGCTGATCCGCCGCGACATGCAGGAAGAGGTGATCCGGCTGCACCACGAGGAGGGCCGCACGATGGTCTTCATCACCCACGACCTCAGCGAGGCACTCAAGCTCGGCGACCGCATCGCCCTCATGCGCGACGGCCGCGTGGTGCAGCTCGGCACCCCGGAGGAGATCGTCGGCTCCCCGGCCGACGACTACGTCCGCGAGTTCGTCCGCGATGTCCCGCGCGAACAGGTCCTCACCGTCCGCAAGGCCATGCGCCCCGGCGACTGCGGCAGCCCGGACCACCCGGGCGCCCTCCGGCCGGACACGGTCGTCGCCGACGCGATCAAGGTCGTCGCGTCGGACGGCAGGCCGGCGTGCGTGGTGGACAAGGGCCGCTGCATCGGCGTGGTGGACTCGGAAGCACTGCTCGCCGTCGTGGCCGGCAACGGCACGGCCCCGGACAGCAGCGCCGCCGCGCAGGCGGCGACCGTCCGGCGGGCCCTGCCCCAGCGCCGCCGCGAAGCACCCCCGGCCGGCGCCGGCGCGGAGGTCGTGTGATGGCGACCGTCACCGCGAGCGCCCCCCGACTGGCGCTGCCCAACATCCTCAAACACCGCGCCACCCGCAAGCTGCTCCTGCTCGCCCTGGCCGCGGCGGTCCTCGTCCCCCTCGCCGCCGCCCGCTGGCCGAGCGCCGCATGGCCGCACGCGCTGACCGTCGACGTGTCCAAGCCGCTCGCGGACGCCAGCGACTGGGTCATCAACAACCGGGACAGCCACCCGCTGTTCCTGTACTTCTTCGGCTACATCAGCAACGCGGTCGTGCTCTCCGTACGCGCCGTGTACCTCGTCCTGCTCGCCGCGGGCTGGGCCGGAGTCACCGCGTTCGGCGCGCTCGTCGCCTGGCGGGTCGCCGGCCTCCGGCTGGCGCTCGGCACGGCCGTCGCGTTCCTCGCCTGCGGTGTGCTCGGCATGTGGGTGCCGACCATGCAGACCCTCGCGCTGATGGTGGTCGCCGTCCTGGTCTCCGTGGCCGTCGGCTTCCTGCTCGGCCTCGGCGCCGGGCTCTCCGACCGGCTGGACCGCGCCCTGCGCCCGGTCCTGGACACCATGCAGGTCCTCCCGGCCTTCGCCTACCTGCTCCCCGTCGTCCTGGTCTTCGGCATCGGCGTCCCGGCGGCCGTCCTCGCCACCGTCGTCTACGCGGCCCCGCCCATGGCCCGGCTCACCTCCCTCGGCCTGCGCGGCGCCGATCCCGAGGTGCTGGAGGCGGTGGAGTCGCTCGGCGCCACGTCCCGCCAGCGGCTCATGACCGCCCGTATCCCGCTGGCCCGCAAGGAACTCCTCCTCGGCCTCAACCAGACGATCATGATGGCGCTGTCCATGGCGGTCATCGCCTCCGTCATCGGCGCCGGCGGCCTCGGTGACCGCGTCTACCAGGCGCTCGCCTCCGTAGACGTCGGCGCGGCCCTGGCGGCCGGCATCCCGATCGTGCTGCTGGCCGTCGTCCTGGACCGGGTCACCTGCGCGGCCGGGGACGGCACCACCCGCTCCCGCTCGACCGGCTGGCTCTACGCGCTGGCCGCCACCGTGGTCGTCGCGCTGGCCGCCCGGTTCCTGGGCAGCCTCGACTGGCCCGACTCCTGGACCTTCGACATCGCCGCACCGGTCAACCGCGCCGTCGACTGGATGACCGCCCACCTCTACTCCGGCGTGCCCTACGTCGGCGGCACCGCCGACTGGGCCGGACACTTCACCACCTGGGTCCTCGACCCCCTCCGCAGCGGACTGCAGTGGCTGCCCTGGTGGTCGGTGCTGCTGATCGTGGCCGCGCTGGCCTGGGTGATCGGCACCTGGCGCACCGCGCTGACCGCCGTCCTCGCGATGGCCGCGATCGGTGTGCTCGGCGTGTGGGAGCCGTCCCTGGACACCCTCTCGCAGGTCCTCGCGGCCGTCGCCGTCACCCTCGTGCTCGGCTTCGCCACCGGTATCGCCGCCGCCCGCAGCGACCGCTTCGAACAGGCCCTGCGCCCCGTCCTGGACGTCTTCCAGACGATGCCGCAGTTCGTGTACCTGATCCCGGTCGTCGCCCTGTTCGGCGTCGGCCGCGCCCCCGCCGTCGCCGCGGCCGTGGTGTACGCCCTGCCGGCCGTCGTCCGGATCACGACGCAGGGCCTGCGCCAGGTCGATCCGGCGGCGCTGGAGTCGGCCCGCTCGCTCGGCGCCACCGGCCGCCAGCAGCTCTGGCAGGTGCAGCTCCCGCTCGCCCGCCGGTCCCTGCTGCTCGCCGTCAACCAGGGCGTCGTCCTGGTCCTCGCCGTCGTCATCATCGGCGGCCTGGTCGGCGGCGGCGCCCTCGGCTACAACGTGGCCTTCGGCCTCGCCCAGGGCGACCTCGCGACCGGTCTGGTGGCCGGCGCCGCGATCGTCTGCCTCGGCCTGGTCCTGGACCGGGTGACCCAGCCCACCGAACGCCGCGCCACGAAGGGAGCGTGACATGAGGATCCACCGCAGAACGGCCCTGGCCGTCTCCTCGGCCGCGGCCCTGTCCCTGCTCACCGGCTGCGGCGCCGCCGACATGACCAAGCAGGCCTCGCCGTTCGCCAACGCGCAGGGCTCGAAGACGGTCACGCTCTCCGTGCAGTCCTGGGTCGGCGCCCAGTCCAACGTGGCCGTCGCCCAGTACCTGCTGGAGCACAAGCTCGGCTACCGCGTCGACACCGTCCAGGTCGACGAGGTCCCCGCCTGGGACGCGCTCAGCCAGGGCCGGGTCGACGCCATCCTGGAGGACTGGGGCCACCCCGACCAGGAGAAGCGGTACGTCGACGACAAGAAGACGATCGCCCGCGGCGGCGGCCTCGGGGTGACCGGGCACATCGGCTGGTTCGTGCCGACCTACCTGGCCAAGCAGCACCCGGACATCACCGACTGGAAGAACCTGAACAAGTACGCCTCCCTCTTCCGCACCCCGGAGAGCGGCGGCAAGGGCCAGCTCATGGACGGCTCACCGTCGTACGTCACCAACGACAAGGCGCTGGTGCAGAACCTGAAGCTGGACTACCAGGTCGTCTTCGCCGGTTCCGAGGCCGCCCAGATCACCCAGATGCGGCAGTTCGCCAAGGAGAAGAAGCCCTTCCTCACCTACTGGTACTCACCCCAGTGGCTGTTCAAGAAGGTCCCGATGACCGAGGTGAAGCTCCCGCCGTACAAGGAGGGCTGCGACGCGGTCCCGGCCAAGGTCGCCTGCGCCTACCCGCACACCCCGCTGCAGAAGTACCTCAACGCGGACTTCGCGAAGTCCGGCGGCAAGGCGGCGGCCTTCCTGAAGAAGTTCAAGTGGACCACGGAGGACCAGAACGAGGTCTCCCTGATGATCGCCGACCAGAAGCTGACCCCTGAGGACGCGGCGAAGAAGTGGGTGGACAGCCACCCCTCCACCTGGAAGGCATGGCTGTCCTGACCCCTACCGCAACCCGTCCGCGATCTCCCGCAGCGCCCGCATGGACCGCCGCTGGAGTCCAGGCCCGAACGTGACGCGGGTGGCCCCGAGTTCGCCGAGTCCGGCGGGCGAGGGGCCCTCGCCGTCCAGCCGGGCCATCATGTTGAGCGGCCCCCGGATACCGGACCGCAGCAGCGGCAGCACGGACGCCGGGGCGAAGATCGGGTACACGCATTCGGCGCCCGCGGCGACGTAGAGCGCGGCCCGCTCGATTGCCTGTGCGGGATCCGTGACCCCGCGCGCGAACGTGTCGACACGGGCGTTGACGAACAGCTCGTCCGCCGCGGCCGAACGCACCTCGGCGAGCCGGTCGGCGTGCTCGTGCGGGTCCTGGAGGACACCCCCGTGGGAGTCCCTGAATCAGCGCAGCGAAAAACACGCCGGGTCGAATCCGTTTCGATCCGGCGCTGTTTTTCCGGTGCGGGAAAAAGGGAGAGTCAGGTGCCCGGAAGCGGCTCCATCATGCCGTCCAGCCATTCCCGCCATTCCGGCGCGCGTACCGGCTCGGCCGCCCGTACTGCCCCGCCCGTCCACCCGGTGACCGGCCGGATGCCGTGCAGCGCGTTGACCAGCCACACCTCACGGCCGTCCAGTTCCGCCACGGTCCGCTCGCGGTGGGCGACGCGGATGCCGGAGCGCAGGGCCCGCTCCTGGATGAGGCCGACGGTCACGCCGGGCAGGACGGGCAGCCGCGGCGCGGGCAGGCACAGTGTGCCGTCCTCCCACCACAGCACGCTGGCGGTGGCCGACTCCAGGACCACACCGGACGGCGTGACCAGCACCGCCTCCTCGGCGCCCGCGGTGATCGCCCGCCGTCGGACCCGGGCCAGGACGTCCAGGTCCGGGCCCTTGCGGCGGGGGAGCGTCCGCGGGTCGCACTGCCCCGCCGCCCACACCCGTATCTCCGTGCCGAGCGGCGGGGCGTGCCGCAGCAGCAGCCGCAACTCCCCGGAGTCCGCGGCGAGTTCCACCCGGGGGAACCACTCGCCCGTGCGCGGCAGCGCGGCCGTCATGTCCTGCCAGAACTCCAGCAGCCGGCGCAGCGGCGGCCCGTCGCACTCGCCGCAGGCCCGCAGAAAGCGCTCCCGGTGCCGGCCGAGTGCGCGTACCCGGCCGTCACGCACCAGCCAGGAGTCCGCGACGAGCAGCCGCCCGCCGTCCACCGGTCCAGGCGTCAGCCCACCGCGGGGCGTCCATGTCGAAAGACCTTCCATGGTCGCCGGTCGTATCACAGGCGCGCCTCCTCGGTACTTGCCGCCGGCGACCGCCGGTGCCCCGTGCCGCGGCCCGTAGGGAGCGTGCTCCAGCCACGATCCGTACCAGGGCAGCACCGGCGCGAGGGCCGCCGCCGGGGCGCCGGCGGCCCTCCGGGTCGGCTTCCAGCAGGACGACCGACAGATCGTGGGCGCGCAGGGCGAGCGCCGCCGACAGGCCCACGGGACCGGCGCCCACCACGACGGCCGGGATCACGCCGCGGCTCTCTCGGCCGGCATGCGGCTGATCTCCACCCGTTTCACCTTCCAGGTGGCGGTCATCGGCAGTTCCTCGAACCGCCACTGCCGGGGCTCGGCCATCGCGGGCAAATCGGCCGTGGCCTCCCGCCAGCGCTCCGGATCCAGCCGGGCGCGTCGGCGTCGGGTGCGACGGGGACGCCGACGGGGGCGGGGCCGGGCCGCAGGGTGGGCGCGGTCATCGGGCGGCCTCCTCCACGACGGCCGGGAGGGCGGCGGGCTCACGGCGGGGGCGGACGCGCGGGGCGGCGTCCCGGCGGCCGCCCACCGGTGCGGTGGCCGCTCCCATGTCCTGCAGGGTCGTCACCCGTACCGGCTCCCGGGGCGCACCCACCGCCGGCTGCTCGCGCAGGGCCTGCAGGGCCCGCATCTGGGCCGCCGTCTTCAGCAGCATCTCGTCGTACTCGGCGACCGGGTCGGAGTCGAGGACGATCGCCCCGCCGGCCCCGAGGTGCAGCAGACCGTCCGCGAGGACGGCCGTACGGATCACGATGCCGAGGTCCGCGCCGCCGCTGCACCCGAGGTAGCCGAGGGCACCGGAGTAGACGCCGCGGGCCTCGGTCTCCAGGGAGCCGATGATCTCCATCGTGCGCAGCTTCGGCACACCGGTCATCGACCCGCCGGGGAAACAGGCACGGACGCAGTCCACGGCGTGCGTGCCCTCGCGCAGCCGTCCCTCGACGGTGGAGACGAGCTGGTGGACGGTGGCATACGTCTCGGTGGCCATGAGCCGGGAGACCCGGACCGTCCCGGTGCGGCAGACCTGACCCAGGTCGTTGCGGAGCAGGTCGACGATCATCAGGTTCTCGGCGCGGGTCTTGGCGTCGGCCGCGAGCGCGTCCCGCAGCCGGGTGTCCTTAGCCGGGGTGCCGCCGCGGGGCGCGGTGCCCTTGATGGGCCTGGCCTCGGCGGTGCCGTCCCGCGTGATGCGCAGGAACCGCTCGGGCGAGGAGCCGGCCACGTCCAGGTCGCCGAACCTGAGGTACGCCGCGTACGGCGCCGGGTCGACGCGGCGCAGCACCCGGTAGAAGTCGTAGGTGTCGGAGGGGGCGGGCAGCCGGGCGGCGTTGGTCAGGCAGACCTCGTAGCTGGTGCCCTTGCGCAGTTCGTCCTGGCAGGCCTCGATGTCCGCGAGGTACGTCGCCCGGTCCCGGACCAGCCAGGGTTCGGCGGCGGCGAGATCGGGGCCGGTGGGCGCGGGCAGCGTCTGCGGGGCGGCGTCCGGGGCCACGAAGGTGAGCTGGGCGACCGCGCTCTGCAGCCAGTCGGCGGCCTCCAGGGTGGCCTGCGGGGTGTCCTCCGCCAGGCAGACCGCGTAGGTGAACCCCTCCTCGTGGTCGACCACGATCAGCCGGTCGGCGAACAGCCAGCAGGCGTCCGGCGTCGCCGCCCGGTGCCGGTTCGGCGATCCGCAGTCGGCCTTCGTCTCGTAGCCGAAGTAGCCGACGTAGCCGCAGGTGAAGTCGAAGGGCAGCCCGGTGGCGTCGACCTTCCGGTTCGTCAGCTGCCGCTTGAGGTAGTCGAAGACGCTCGCCGTGACCTTGCGCGGCGGCCGTCCGGCCCGCTCGATCTCGCAGCGGCCGGACGCGACGTCGTAGCGCACGAACTCGGAGAGCGGGCCGCTGTCGTCACCGAAGAACGAGAAGCGGGTAAGGCCCGGCTCGGCCAGGGAGCTGTCCAGCCAGAACGCCCGCGGGGAGTCGGCGTACATCCGGGCGAAGGCGGCCTCGGCGTCCACGGCGCCGGCGATGCGCCGGGTGTGCAGCCGGTGGACGGTGCGGCCGACGCGCCGGGGCTGGGGGATGGTCGCGGTCGGCGTGGCCGGAGAGGTGCGGGAGATCGGGGTGACCGCGGTGTTCTTCGTGCGGGGCTTGCGGGCGAGCTCGGCGGTGAGGTTGCGGAAGTTCACCAGCATGCGGTGGCCGTAGTCGGTGAGGACGGACTCCGGGTGGAACTGCACCCCCCACAGGGGCCGGCTGCGGTGCCGCAGCCCCATCAGCACGCCGTCCTCCGCCCAGGCCGTGGCCTCCAGGGTGTCGGGCAGGGGTTCGTGCACGGACAGCGAGTGGTAGCGGACCGCGGTGAAGTTCTGCGGCAGACCCCGGAACAGGTCCTGGCCGTCGTGCCGGACCGCGGTCAGATGCCCGTGGCGGGGCTCCGGCGCGGGCAGCACCCGGCCGCTCTCCCCGAGGGCTATGCCCTGGTGGCCCAGGCAGACGCCGAGCACGGGAAGCGGTGACTCCGCGATCACCCGTGAGCTGATGCCGAAGTCGCGGGAGTCGGCGGGGTGTCCCGGACCCGGTGACACCACCACGTTGTCGAACTCCGCGAGGTCCGGTACCGAGTCGGCCGGGGCGTCGTTGCGGATCAGCACCGGCTCCTCGCCGTTCACCTCGGCGATCAGCTGGAACAGGTTGTACGTGTACGAGTCGTAATTGTCGATGAGCAGGGTCTTCACCCGCCCACCTCCCTTGGGTCGTTCCCGGGTCTACGCGGTCCGTCGTTTGTGCTGTCCACGGAGCGCCTGCAGCGGTGGATACAGGCACTTCTTGAAGAAACGCTGAAGGCGCGGCATGAGAATCCAGGTGACGAGTGCCGTCACGCACAAGCACAACAGCAGCGTACGAACGATCGGATTGAGGCCGCCGAGATGGGGGATCACGATGAGATGGAACAAAAGCACCGGTGGAAACACCGCGCTCATGTTTATGAACCAGAGTTTCCATTTCGCCGGTGGGGCCGGAGCCGCCGGTGCGGCGGGCGGGGCGGGCCGGGTGGTCTGGGCGTCGAACCACGCCTTGGCGCCCCGCACGCTCCGGCGGCCCGTTTCCTGCCCGAACCCTGCCACCCGGGTGTCCCACTCCCACCGGTCCGGCGAGTTCTCCCAGGCCCAGGCCGTGCTCTCGCCGGCGAAGCGGTATACGACATGCCACTCCGATCCCTCGTCGACAAGAACACCGCCCCCATGAAGCCAGGCCGGTGCGCACTGGCGCCCAGCATGGCCCACCCCCAGGAATGGAAGTCGGCTTCGTGGCCCGGCATCACGTGATACGCCACGGTGATGGTGACGGGGTTACTGGTCACGTCATCGAGTACGCACAGGAACGCCGGAGCGTTCAAGATTCAACCGGCTTTTTCCGATGTCCGGATCGTGACCTTATGCAAGCGCTTGCCAGGAAAACTGGGAAAAGGATCGGAATAAAAATTATCCGGAATTGAATTGAAAAGAAGTTGTAAAGGGAGGAGGCGGGTGGCCGTCAGGCGGCCCCGGCCGGCGTCCCGTCGGGTGCCGCGGCCGGTGCCTCCCCGAACCGGGCCAGCGCCAGCGCCCCCGCCACCGCGACGAGGAAACCCAGCACGGCCAGCCAGGCCAGCCCCTCCCGGGTCCGGTCGCCGAGCCACACCACGCCCACGGCCGCCGGCCCGAGCGTCTCCCCGACGACCATTCCGGCGGTGGCCACCGTCACCGAGCCCCGCTGCAGCGCCGAGGTCAGCAAGAGGAACGCGGCGCCCCCGCCCAGCAGCAGGGCGTACACCGCCGGATCGGCGAGCAGATCGGCCGGCCGCAGGGAGCCGACCAGTCGCACCGCCACCTCCACCACCCCGAACCCGAACCCGGCCCCCAGCCCGAGCAGCAGCGCCCGCCCCCGCTCCGGCAGCCGCCCGCCGGCCAGGCCCAGCAGCAGCACGCCCACGGCGGTCCCGAGCAGCACCCACTTCAGCGCCGCCGGCCCGCCCCGGTCGCCCTCCGTCCCCGAGGCCAGCCCCAGCATCGCCAGCCCCGCGCACACCACCGCGACCGCGGCCCACTCGACCCCGCTCAGCCGTACCCGCAGCAGCCGCGCCGCGACCACCGCGGTCACCGCCAGGCTGGCGGCGAGCGCCGCGCCCACCGCGTAGATCGGCACCGACCGCAGCGCCACGACCTGCAGCACGAACCCGAGCCCGTCCAGCGCCAGCCCGGCCGCGTACCGCCACTGCCGCAGCGCCCGCAGCAGCAGTGCCGCGTCCCCACCACGTCCACCGGCGGCCGCCTCCCGCGCGGCCATCGCCTGCCACACCGTCGCCGTACCGAAGCAGACCGCCGCGCCGAGCGCGCACACCATTCCGAAGAGCACAGACCGACTGTAGGGGAGTGGCGAGAACCGGCCCCCCGGCTCGAACGCGCTCTCACCGCTCTCTAGGCTGGCTGCCGTATCGGACATCGACGGGGGGAATACGAAACATGACGAACACGCGAAGCCAACTCCGCTCCACCACGGTCGTGCTCGGCGGCGTGGGCGTCCTGGCCGCAGCCCTCACCGCCTGCTCCTCCGACCCCGACAAGCGCTGCGTGGACCGCGACAGCTACAACGCGGTCAGGGGCTACAAGGTCGTGTCCGACAAGAACTGCAAGTCCGGCAGCCCCAAGACCTCCGTCCACGGCGTCTGGTACTACGGCGGCAAGAGGAAGAGCGGCTGGGTCGACGGCGGCTCCTTCACCAAGGGCGGCGGCAAGGGGTCGGGCGGCTCGGACGACGACAACCACCGCTCCGGAGTGCACCGCGGCGGCTTCGGCGGCGGCAAGGGCGGCTCCGGCGGCTGAGGCCGAGCCGGACCCGGACCCCGCATGGAACGCCACACCGTCACCCCCCGCCCCGGCTGGCAGCAGACCGTCGAGGAGCAGGGCCTGATCTACCCCCTCACCCGGTACCCCGACGGCTCCCTGCGCCCGTACTGGGACGAGAGCGCCTACTACGCCTTCACCCTGGACGAGGTCGAGGCCCTGGAGGAGGTCGTCGAGGAACTGCACGGCATGTGCCTGGCGGCGGCCGGCCACATCGTCACGGCAGACCGCTTCGCCGACCTCGGCATCACCGACCCCCGGGTGGCCCACGCGGTCGCCGAGGCCTGGCACCGCCGTGCCGAACTGCCCTCCGTCTACGGCCGCTTCGACCTGCGCTACGACGGCACCGGCCCGGCGAAACTCCTGGAGTACAACGCCGACACCCCCACGTCCCTGGTGGAGGCCGCCTCGGCGCAGTGGTTCTGGATGGAGGACCGCTTCCCCGGCGCCGACCAGTGGAACTCCCTCCACGAGCGCCTCGTCGCCGCCTGGAAGAAGCAGTCCGCGCTCCTCCCGCCCGGCAGCCCCCTGTACTTCGCGCACTCCTCGGCCGACGAACTGGGCGAGGACCTGATGACGGTCGCCTATCTCAAGGAGACCGCGGAACAGGCCGGCCTGGACACCGACTGGATCTCCATGGAGGAGATCGGCTGGGACACCCTCTCCGGCCGCTTCGTCGACAACGACCTCCGGTTCATCCGGAGCGTCTTCAAGCTGTACCCCTGGGAGTGGCTCACCACCGACGCCTTCGCCGGACACGTCCTGGACACCCTCGACAACGGCGGCGGCACCGGCAGCACCCTGTGGATCGAGCCCGCCTGGAAGATGCTGCTGAGCAACAAGGCCCTCCTGGCGATCCTCTGGGAGCTCTACCCCGGCCACCCGAACCTCCTCCCCGCCCACCTGGACGGCCCGCGCGACCTGGCGGGCACCACCGGCTACGTCGCCAAGCCGCTCCTCGGCCGCGAGGGCGAGGGGGTGACGGTCCACGAACCGGGCGCCGAGGCCGTGCGGCGCGAGGAGGCCTGCTGCTACCAGCAGCTCGCGCCCCTGCCGGACTTCGACGGCAACCGCGTCGTCCTCGGCGCCTGGGTGGTCGAGAACGAGTCGGCGGGGCTGGGCATCCGGGAGTCCTCCGGCCTGATCACGGACGAGTACGCGCGCTTCGTGCCCCATGTGATCCGGTAGGGGCGCCCGTGGTCCGCACGCGCTGGCCCAGGAAGAGGGCCGCCCGGTCCAAGGCCTCGTCCGCCTCCTCGAGGACGCCGGCGAACGCCTGGAACACATGGGGCACGTCGGCGGTGACGTCGAGGACGGCGTCCACGCCGGCGGCCCTCGCACGCGCGGCCAGGCGAGTGGAGTCGTCCAGGAGCACTTCGTTGGTGCCCGCCTGCAGGAGCATCGGCGGGAGGCCGGTCAGGTCGGCGAGGACGGCGGGGCTCAGCATCGGTTGGTGCGGGTCCTGCCCGGCGAGGTACATGGCCCCGGTGCGTCCCAGGCTCTCGCGCGTGAAGAACGGGTCGAGGCCTGCCTTGGTGTCCATGCTCTCCCCGGTCCGGGTGGCGTCGAGCCCGGGGGAGAACGCCACGATCGCCGCGGGCATCGGCAGGCCCGCGTCCCGGGCGGCGAGGCAGGTGGTGACGGTGAGACCACCCCCGGCGGAGTCGCCGGCGAACGCGATGGCCGAAGGGTCCTCGCCGCTGTCGAGCAGTGCGCGGTAAGCGGCCAGCGCGTCCTCGATCGCGGCCGGGTACGGGTGCTCCGGCGCGAGCCGGTAGTCCAGCGACAAGGCCCTGAACCCGGTCCTGGCCACGAGGTTGCCCGTCAGCGACAGGGCGGTGCGGGGCGAACCGAAGACGTAGGCGCCGCCATGGAAGTACAGGATCGTCCCTGCACGAGGACCGTCGACCGGCTCGACGAGCAGCGCGGGCCGGGGGCCCAGCGTCGTCGCCGTGGTGCGGATCCCGTCGGGGACGATCATCTCGGCCATCATCGTCCTGAACCAGGCCCGCATCTCCTCGACCGACCGGGGCTCGTCGGACCGGGGCTGCCGCAGCATCGCGTCGATCGCCGCGCGCTGTTCCCTGCTCATCCCATGCTCCCATCGTAAGTAGATGCCGCTACACTATATGCCGTGGCATATAAATCAACCGGCGGCAGCACCGGCCTCCCGGACTTCTTCTCGGACCTCGTCCGCTGCGAGACACGGCTCTACAACGCCCTCAACGACAGCCTTCGCGAACGGCACGCCATCGTCACGTCGCAGTTCGAGTGCCTGCGCCACCTCCGTGACCACCCCGGGTCACGGGTGGCGGACCTCGCCGCCGCGTTCGCCGTCGGCATCGGGGCGACCAGCAAGAGCGTCGACCGTCTGGAGAAACACGGATGGGTCGCGCGGCAACCCAATCCGTCGGACCGCCGGTCATCGCTGCTGGCACTGACCGACGACGGCCGGGAACTCGTCGACGCGGCGGAGGACACCTTCACCGAGCGGCTGGCCGAACTGCTCGCGGACATCCTCGACGACCCCTCGATGCCGGCCGTCGCCCGGACCCTGGCAACGCTCCGCTCCGCACTGGAGCGCGCCCAGACCGGCATGCCCACCGGCTGACGCCACGCTCGCATGGTGGACGCCGCACCGGCACCGCCCGACCCGCCCGGTAGGCTGATCACCGGGCCGTGACTGGCGCGCTTGGATGGGACGGACCATCGGGGAGCGGCCCCGTCGGGAACGAGTGCCGTGCGCCTGGGCCGAACCGTGAACGCGAACGCCGTACGAAAACGCCGTCCGGAGGCCGACATGCCAGAGCAGCAGCCCCTCTCCACCGAGTCCACCGCCTTCCGCGCGGCCCTCGACGTGATCCGCGCCGTCGAGCCGCGGGTCGCCGACGCCATCGGCCAGGAGGTCGCCGACCAGCGCGAGATGCTCAAGCTGATCGCCTCCGAGAACTACGCCTCCCCGGCCACGCTGCTGGCCATGGGCAACTGGTTCAGCGACAAGTACGCCGAGGGCACCGTCGGCCGCCGCTTCTACGCGGGCTGCCGCAACGTCGACACGGTGGAGTCCCTGGCCGCCGAGCACGCCCGTGAGCTCTTCGGCGCCCGCCACGCCTACGTCCAGCCGCACTCCGGCATCGACGCCAACCTCGTCGCCTTCTGGGCCGTCCTCGCCGACCGCGTCGAGGTGCCCTTCCTGGAGAAGACCGGCGCCCGCCAGGTCAACGACCTCACCGAGGCCGACTGGGCCGAACTGCGCCAGGCCTTCGGCAACCAGCGCATGCTCGGCATGTCCCTGGACGCCGGCGGCCACCTCACCCACGGCTTCCGCCCGAACATCTCCGGCAAGATGTTCGACCAGCGCTCCTACGGCACGGACCCGGCGACCGGCCTGATCGACTACGACGCCCTGCGCGCCCAGGCCCGCGAGTTCAAGCCCCTGATCATCGTCGCCGGCTACTCGGCCTACCCCCGCCTGGTGAACTTCCGGATCATGCGGGAGATCGCCGACGAGGTCGGCGCCACGCTCATGGTCGACATGGCCCACTTCGCCGGCCTGGTCGCGGGCAAGGTCCTCACCGGCGACTTCGACCCGGTGCCGCACGCGCAGATCGTCACCACGACCACCCACAAGTCCCTGCGCGGCCCGCGCGGCGGCATGGTCCTGTGCGACGACTCCCTCAAGGACCAGGTCGACCGCGGCTGCCCGATGGTGCTGGGCGGCCCGCTCCCGCACGTCATGGCCGCGAAGGCCGTCGCCCTCGCCGAGGCCCGGCAGCCCGCATTCCAGGACTACGCCCAGCGCATCGTCGACAACTCCCGCGCGCTCGCCGAGGGCCTGATGCGCCGCGGCGCCACCCTCGTCACCGGCGGCACCGACAACCACCTCAACCTGATCGACGTCGCCGGCTCCTACGGTCTCACCGGCCGCCAGGCGGAGGCGGCCCTCCTCGACTCGGGCATCGTCACCAACCGCAACGCCATCCCCGCCGACCCCAACGGCGCCTGGTACACCTCAGGCATCCGCATCGGCACCCCCGCGCTCACCACCCGCGGACTGGGCACCGCCGAGATGGACGAGGTCGCGGGCCTCATCGACCGTGTCCTGACCACCACCGAGCCGGGCACCACCAAGTCCGGCGCCCCCTCCAAGGCCTCCCACGTCCTGGACCCGAAGGTGGCGGACGAGATCTCCCAGCGTGCGACGGACCTGGTGGCGGGCTTCCCGCTGTACCCGGAGATCGACCTCGGCTGACCGGCCCCTCGCGGGGGCTCAGAGATCGATCAGCTCCTGCCGCGGCTCCTCGCGCGGCGGTCCGGCCTCCCGCCGGGCCGCCGCGCGGCGGGTCGGGAAGCCGCCCGCGAACCCGGCGGCGAGCCCTCCGGCCGCCCACCACAGCGGATCACCGGACCGGCGCCCGCCACCGCCGGACGCCTCGTGGCGCTCGGCCATGAGCCCCTCCCGGGCCAGCCGGTCGTAGAGCACCCGTGACGCCCGGTGCCACCGGACGTCGTCGTCCTGCACCTGGGGTGCCGGGTCCGTCCGCACCCAGGGCGTGCCGTCCCGCGCCAGGAACAGTTGGTCCTGCCGCTCGACGGCCACGTCCCCGCCCGGCGCCCGGTGGGTCTGCGGCCAGCCGCCCACCCCTGTCAGTCCCCACATCACGGTGAGCCGAACGGCCGGATACCGCCCCTGTGACCAGGCCGTGGGCACCGGCTCGGTCCCCGTGCAGGCGGGCCGCAGCAACTGCCAGAGCCGGGTGAAGCCGGGGTCCCCGGAGCGCAGGGTCGTCGTCGTGGTGCCCGTGCCGTCCGGGACGATCATCGCCACGTCGGGGCGGTCCGCCGCCCGCGCCCCGGGCGCCCCGGTCAGGACGAGCGCGCACGCCGTCGCCGCCGGCCATGCCGTCCGCACCCGCCGGTGCCCGCCGCGCCCATGCCGCGCGCCCTGCCATCGTCCCCCCGGTGCATCGTCCAAGTCCCCGCCTGCCTCGCCCCTTGTCACACCCCCGAACGCAGGCCGAGTCCCCTCTGTTTCGGACCAGTTCCGGATCGGCCCCCGGGACCTGAGAGAATGGTGAGCATGGCCACTGACCGCCCGCCCGTCACCCACCCCCACCCTCAGGGGAATGGCTCCGCCATGCAGCATCGTCTGCGCGTGCTCTCCGGAATCCAGCCCACCGCAGGCTCGTTCCACCTCGGCAACTACCTCGGCGCCGTGCGCCAGTGGGTGGCCCTGCAGGAGAGTCATGACGCGTTCTACATGGTCGTCGACCTGCACGCGATCACGGTCCCGCAGGACCCCGCGGACCTGCGTGCGAACACCCGGCTGGCCGCCGCCCAGCTGCTGGCGGCCGGGCTCGACCCGGACCGCTGCACCTTGTTCGTGCAGAGCCACGTCCCCGAGCACGCCCAGCTCGCCTGGGTCATGAACTGCCTCACCGGCTTCGGCGAGGCGTCCCGTATGACCCAGTTCAAGGACAAGGCCGCCCGGCAGGGCGCCGACCGCGCCTCCGTCGGCCTGTTCACGTACCCGGTCCTGCAGGTCGCCGACATCCTGCTGTACCAGGCCAACGAGGTCCCCGTCGGCGAGGACCAGCGCCAGCACGTCGAGCTCACCCGTGACCTCGCCGAGCGCTTCAACGGCCGGTTCGGCGAGACCTTCACCGTCCCGAGGCCGTACATCCTCAAGGAGACGGCGAAGATCTACGACCTCCAGGACCCGACCGTCAAGATGAGCAAGTCGGCGGCCACGCCGAAGGGCGTCGTCAACCTCCTGGACGAGCCGAAGGCCAGCGCGAAGAAGGTCAAGAGCGCCGTCACCGACACGGACACCGTGATCCGGTACGACGTGGAGAACAAGCCGGGCGTGTCGAACCTGCTCACCATCTACTCGACGCTCACCGGCAAGTCGATCGCCGAGCTGGAGCGGGACTACGAGGGCAAGATGTACGGCGCGCTGAAGACGGACCTCGCCGACGTGATGGTCGAGTTCGTGACGCCGTTCCGGGAGCGCACCCAGCAGTATCTGGACGACCCGGAGACCCTCGACTCGATCCTGGCCAAGGGCGCGGAGAAGGCCCGTGCCGTGGCCGCGGAGACGCTGGCGCAGGCGTACGACCGGGTGGGTTTCCTGCCCGCGAAGCACTGAGGCGCACGACCGCACACACGTACCGTGGGCGGAGCGCTGCACATCACTTCCGCCACGCCTGCCCACGGGACACTCGTGGCCGTACAGTCGATAGCCGGACGGCTGTGCACGTACCGGACGAGAACGAAACAAAGAGCGACGACAGGAGACGACGTGGGGACCGTAACGATCGGCGTGTCGATCGCGGTCCCGGAGCCTCACGGCAGCCTGCTCCAGGAGCGGCGCGCGGGCTTCGGCGACGCCGCTGCGCACGGCATCCCCACGCATGTCACGCTGCTGCCGCCGACGGAGGTCGAGGACACCGACCTGCCGGCCGTCGAGGCGCACCTGACCGAGGTGGCCGCGGCCGTCCGTCCGTTCGCGATGCGGTTGTCCGGCACCGACACCTTCCGGCCGCTGTCCCCGGTGGTCTACGTGCGGGTCGTGGAGGGCGTCGAGGCCTGCGCCCGGCTGCAGCAGCGGATCCGGGACGCCTCCGGGCCGGTCGCCCGCGAGCTGCAGTTCCCCTACCACCCGCATGTCACGGTCGCCCACGGCATCGACGAGGCGGCGATGGACCGGGCCTTCGAGGAGCTCGCCGACTACGAGGCCGCCTGGCACTGCACCGGCTTCGGGCTCCACGAGCAGGGCGCCGACGGGGTGTGGCGCAAGCTGCGGGACTTCACCTTCGGCGGCGGCACGGTGGTGCCCCAGCAGGCCGCACCCGTGGACCGGGGCACGATCCGCAGCCGCCGGTAGGCACACCGCGGGGGCCGGCCCTAGACCGGCAGCCGCCGGAACACCGCCCGCGGTACGTGCCGCAGCGCCGACATCACCAGCCTGAGCGCCCCCGGCACCCACACGGTCTCCGAGCGGCGCCTGAGGCCCAGCTCGATGGCCGTGGCGACCGCCTCCGGCGTGGTGGCGAGGGGGGCCTCCTCCAGGCCGGCCGTCATCCTCGTCCGTACGAAGCCGGGGCGTACGACCATGACGTGCACGCCGGTGCCGTGCAGCGCGTCGCCGAGGCCCTGGGCGAAGGCGTCCAGGCCGGCCTTGCTGGAACCGTAGATGAAGTTCGAGCGGCGGGCCCGCTCCCCGGCGACCGAGGAGAGCACCACCAGGGAGCCGTGCCCCTGGGTCTGCAGGGCCCGCGCGGCGACCAGGCCCGCCGAGACCGCGCCGGTGTAGTTGGTCTGCGCGACCCGCACCGCGCCCGCCGGGTCCCGCTCGTCCACCGCCTGGTTGCCGAGGATGCCGAAGGCGACCAGCACCATGTCGATGTCGCCCTCGGCGAACACCTTCCCGAGCACGTCCTCGTGGGAGTCGGGGTCCAGGGCGTCGAAGGCGACGGTGCGCGCGTCGGCCCCCAGGGCGCGCAGTTGTCCGGCCGCCTGCTCCAGGGCGGGCGAGGGGCGGCCGGCCAGCCACACGGTGCGGGTGCGGCGGGTGACCAACCGGCGTGCGGTGGCCAGCGCGATCTCGGACGTACCGCCGAGGACGAGCAGCGACTGGGGGATGCCGAAAGCGTCCTTCACGGACAACTCCTAGAGGTCGAGCCGACGGGCGAGGTCCGAAGTGAAGACCCCGGCCGGGTCCAGTTCCGCGCGCAGCGCCCGGAACTCGTCGAGCCGGGGGTACATCGCGGCGAGCAGTTCCGGACGCAGCCGGGAGTCCTTGGCCAGGTAGACGCGCCCGCCGGCGGTGGCCACCTCCTCGTCCAGCTCGTCGAGGAAGCGGCCGAGGCCCGGCAGCCCGGACGGGACGTCGAGGGCGAGGGTCCAGCCGGGCCGGGGGAAGGACAGCCAGCCCGGGTCGGCCTCGCCGAAGCGTTTGAGGACGGCGAGGAAGGACGGGCACCGGCGGGCGGACACCCGGTGCACGATGCGGCGCAGGGTGTCCTCCTGGCCGTGTCCGACGACGAACTGGTACTGGACGAAGCCGGCGCGGCCGTAGATCCGGTTCCAGTGCGGCAGGCCGTCCAGGGGGTGGAAGAAGGCGGACAGGCGCTGGAGTTCGCCGGTCCGCGCGCGTGGTGCCTTGCGGTACCAGAGCTCGTTGAAGAGCCCGACCGTGGTGCGGCCGAGGAGGCCCTCCGGGACGAGGGCGGGGGCGGCCGGGAGCCGCCGGGGGCGGAAGGCCAGCGGCTGCCGTCGCGCGCGCGTGCCCCTGAGTGCCACCAGGGGTGCGTGGTCGCCGCGGGTGAGCACCGCGCGGCCGGTCGCGGCGCCGCGGGCGAGGAGGTCGATCCAGGCGACCGAGTAGCCGTAGCGGTGGTCGCCTGCGGTCAGCCGGGCCATCAGGTCGTCCAGGTCGGCGGCGCGCTCGGTGTCGACGGACATGTACGCCGTCTCGACCGGCAGCAGCCGCAGGGTGGCCGTCAGGATCACCCCGGTCAGGCCCATGCCGCCGGCGGTCGCGTCGAACAGGGGGGTGCCCGGGCGCACGGTGCGCACCTCGCCGTCGGCGGTGAGCAGCTCCAGGGACAGCACGTGGCGGGAGAAGGAGCCGGAGACATGGTGGTTCTTGCCGTGGATGTCGGCGCCGATCGCCCCGCCGACGGTCACCTGGCGGGTGCCGGGGGTCACCGGCACGAACCAGCCGAGCGGCAGCAGCACCTCCATCAGCCGGTGCAGGGAGGTGCCCGCGCCGCACAGCACGGTTCCGTCATCGGCGTCGATCGCGTGGACGTGATCGAGACCGGTCATGTCGAGGACGGTCCCGCCGGCGTTCTGCGCCGCGTCCCCGTACGCCCGTCCGAGACCTCGTGCGATGCCGCCGCGGTCCCCGCAGCCGCGGACCGCCGCGGCGGCCTCCGCGTAGGTCCGCGGGCGGACCAGCCGGGCGGCGGTGGGTGCGGTGCGGCCCCAACCGGTGACGGAAACGGTGTCTCCAGGCATGTCGGTGACCGTATCGCCCCTGTGTGAGCGATCAGTTGTGGAACATGACCACCCTCCCCGAAATGGGTGATTAATGGGATGTCGTCCAATATTGCCGTAATTCAAGCGGGCCGGACGTGGACAGTGGATCCACATGGACGACCTGGATCACGACCTGGATCATGACCTGGACCACCGGATCCTCTCCGCACTCCACGCCCGCGGCGCCGATCCCCGGGTGGCGTCCGCCGCCCGCGGACTCTCCCTGACCGGCGAGCACGGTGCGCTGTGGCTCACGACGGGCCTCCTCGGAGCCGCCGTGGACGGCGCGCGGCGCAGCGCCTGGTTGCGTGGCACGGCGCTCGTCGCGGGCGCGCATCTCGCCAGCATGGCCGTGAAGCGCCTCGTACGCCGCGCGCGCCCCGCGCATGTCGAACCCCGGGTGCGCACCGTCGGCCGGCACTCCTTCCCCAGCTCCCATGCCGCCTCCGCCGCGGCCGCCGCCGTCGCCTTCGGAGCGCTCGGCGCCCACCCGGTGCCGCCGCTCGCCGCCGCCATGTGCCTGTCCCGGCTGGTCCTCGGCGTCCACCACCCCTCGGACGTGGCGGCGGGCGCGGCCCTGGGCGTGCTGACGGCACGAGCGGGAGCCCGCTGGATGAGGGAGAGCACCGATGGCTGACCTCGCGCTGCTGGAGCGCCGCCCGCCCGGCGAGCCCCCGCCCCCGCCCCGGCACCGGGGCACCCTCCTGGGCGGCCTGCTGAGGGCCACCCGTCCGAAACAGTGGGTCAAGAACATCCTGGTCCTCGCCGCCCCGGCCGCCGCCGGCCGGCTCTTCTCACGGCACGCGCTCACCCAGGTCGCCCTGGTCTTCGCCCTGTTCACCGCCTGCGCCGCCGCCGTCTACCTGATCAACGACGCCCGCGACGCCGAGGCCGACCGCGCCCACCCCGCCAAGTGCCGCCGCCCGGTCGCCGCCGGGCAGGTCCCCGTGCCCGTCGCCTACGCCACCGGCGGCGCGCTGGCCGTGCTCGGTCCGGCCACCGCCCTCTGGCTGGCCTCCCCGGCCGTCGCCGCCCTGCTGACGGCCTACCTCGGACTGCAACTGGCCTACTGCGTCACCCTCAAGCACCTGCTGGTCGTCGACCTCGCCGTCGTGACCACCGGATTCCTGATGCGGGCGGTGATCGGCGGGGTCGCGCTCGGCATCCCGCTGTCCCGCTGGTTCCTGATCACCACCGGCTTCGGAGCGCTGTTCATGGTGTCGGCCAAACGCTACTCGGAGGCCGTCCAGATGGCCGGACAGGCGGGCGCGACCCGCGCGCTGCTCACCGAGTACACCGCCGGCTACCTGCGCTTCGTCTGGCAGCTCGCGGCCGGCGTCGCCGTCCTCGCCTACTGCATGTGGGCCCTGGAGGCGGGCGGGGTGCCGCACACCAGCGTGCTGCCCTGGCGGCAGCTCTCCATGGTCGCCTTCATCCTCGCGGTCCTCAGATACGCCGTCTTCGCCGACCGCGGCACCGCCGGCGAGCCGGAGGACGTCGTCCTGCGCGACCGCGCCCTGGCCCTGATCGGCGCCGCCTGGCTGGCGATGTACGCCCTGGCGGTGGTCGATTGGTGACGCCACGGCGGGGCGAACTGCTGGGCTTCGCCACCGCGGGCCTCCTCGCCTACGCCGCCGACCTGGCGCTCTTCAGCTATCTGCGCGGCCCCGCCGCCTGCAACCCGATCACCGCCAAGTCCCTGTCGTTCGCGGTCGGCTGCACGGTCGCCTACGCCGGCAACGCCCTCGGCCCCTACCGCCACACCCGGCCCAGAGGCCTGCGCCCGTACACCGCCTTCGTCGCCGTGAACCTCGCCGGAGCCCTCGTCCAGCTCGTCTGCCTCGCCGTCAGCCACTACGGCCTGGGCCTGACTTCGCAGCGGGCCGACACGGTCTCCGGCGCGGGAATCGGCATGGCGATGGCCACAGTCCTGCGGTTCTGGGGTATCCGGACATGGGTCTTCCGAGACGAGGGCAGAGTCGGATCATGGACTGGCTGAAAACACTTCCCGGCGTCGGACCGCTGTTCGCGCGCCTGATGACCACGCACGCGTGGCGCTCGTACGAGCGTCTGGACCGGGTGAAGTGGACACGGCTGGCCGCCGCCATGACGTTCGTCAGCTTCATCGCGCTGTTCCCGCTGCTGACCGTGTCCGCCGCGATCGGCGCCGCCACGCTCAGCCCGGCCGGACAGCGGCATGTGGAGAAGCAGATCGCCGAGCAGTTCCCCGGCATCTCCGACCAGCTCGACATCACGTCCCTGGTCCAGAACGCGGGCACCGTCTGCTCCATCGCGGGCGCCCTGCTGCTGCTCACCGGCATCGGCTGGGTCGGGCAGATACGCGACTGCCTGCGCGCGGTGTGGGAGCTGCCCGACACCGACGAGAACCCCATACTGCACAAGGTCAAGGACGCCGGGATCCTGATCGGGCTCGGCGGCGCGCTGCTGGGCACGCTCCTCACCTCCACCGTCGCCTCCGCGGCGGTCGGCTGGGCGGCCGGCGGTCTGGGGCTCGCCGAGCACGGCTGGGGCACCGTGCTGCTCAGCGTCGTCGCGTTCGCCGTCGCCGTCCTCGCCGACTTCCTGGTCCTGCTGTACGTGCTGACCCTGCTGCCCGGCGTCGAGCCGCACCGGCACCGCCTGTTCGTCGCGGCGCTCACCGGCGCGGTCGGCTTCGAACTGCTGAAACTGCTGATCAGCGGCTACATCCAGGGCGTCGCCTCGAAGAGCATGTACGGCGCGTTCGGCGTCCCCGTCGCCCTGCTGCTGTGGATCAACTTCACCGCGAAACTGGTCCTCTTCTGCGCCGCCTGGACGGCGACGCCGAGCAAGGAGGCCGCGCTCAGGAACGAGTCCGGCGACGTACGAGATCGGGCAGCGGCCACCGGCGGTTGACCAGGAACGCCCCGCCGCCCAGCAGCACCAGCAGCCCCCCGGCGACCGCCAGGGCGATGCCCGCGCCCCGCGCGCGGTCCCCGGAGGGCGCGGCGGCCACCGGCTTCGACGACGGTCCGCCGGTCCCCGTACCGCCCGCCTGCCCGGCCGGCGACGTCGCGCCGGGCCGCGCGTCGGCCCGGACGGCGCTCTTCGGCGGCACCAGCTCGCCCACCGGCTTGACCTTGCCGACCGCCCCGAAGCCCCAGTCGAAGAGCCGGGCGGCCTCCTTGTAGACCTCGTTGTGCTCGTGCTTCTCCGGGTTCATGACGGTGACCAGCAGAACGTGCCCGCCCCGTTCGGCGACCCCGGTGAACGTGGCGCCCGCCTGGCTGGTGTTGCCGTTCTTCACACCGGCGATGCCCTGGTAGACGGGGACGTCCGTGTCGCCGCTCAGCAGCCGGTTGGTGTTGCGGATCTCGTCGGAGCCGAACTTCGCCGTCACGGTCGAGCAGTACTCGCGGAAGTCCTTCTTCTGCAGTCCCGAGCGGGCGACCAGCGTCAGGTCGTACGCCGACGACACCTGTCCCGGCCGGTCGTAGCCGTCGGGGCTGAGCACGCGCGTGTCCAGCGCCTGCAGCTCGTCGGCGTGCGCCTGCATGTCCTCGACGGTCCGCCCGATGCCGCCGTTCATCCGCGACAGCACGTGCACGGCGTCGTTGCCGGACTTGAGGAACACGCCGAGCCACAGGTCGTGGACGGTGTAGGTGTGGTTCTCCTTGACGCCGACCAGGCTGGAGCCGGCGCCCATGCCCGCCAGGTCGGACGCCGCCACCTTGTGCTCGGTGCTCTTCGGGAAGCGGGGCAGGACCGTGTCGGCGAACAGCATCTTCAGCGTGCTCGCCGGGGGCAGCCGCCAGTGCGCGTTGTGCGCGGCCAGCACCTCGCCGGACTCTGCGTCGGCGATGATCCAGGAGCGCGCGGTGACGTCCTTGGGCAGCACGGGGACACCGCTGCCGAGGTCGGCCTGGGTGCCCGGCTCGCCCAGCCGGGCGCCGCCGACCGTCGACATGTGCGCCGGGGGCGTGGCCGTCGGGCTCGTCGAGGGGGACGGCGCGGCGATGGAGGGGGGCGCGGCGACGGCGGCGGGCGCGGCGAGCGACGCGGACAGCAGGGCGGCGGACATGACCAGCAGAGATCGCCTGGCGGGCGTGGGGGGTGTGAGCACGAGCGGAAACGTACCCCGTCGGCTCCCGCGACCCCGGGCGCGGACCCGGACGGCCCTTGGCGATACTGAAGGCATGAAGCTCAGCCGCCCGGTGTCCTGGTTCCTGCTCGCCTTCGGGGTCTGGAGCTGGGTCATCTGGGTCACTTTCGTCAAGAATCTCGTCAAGGACAGCAGCGGTCTCGCCTTCGACGACGGTCACCCGACGGCGTACTTCTGGGTGCACCTGACGCTGGCGGTCGTTTCCTTCGTATTGGGGACGGTCATCGGGGTCATCGGGTTGCGCGGACTTCGCGCACTGCGCCGGACGTCATAACGGCACTACCGGAACAACGGGGGACACGGCAGCGTGGTCATCCTTTACGTGATCGCCGGCCTGGCGGTCCTCGCCGTGGTGGCGGCCCTGCACTGGTACGTCTGGCGCCGCCTGGTCCGCGACACCACGGCGGGGCCCGGCCCGGCACGCCGGGCGGGCACGGCCGTCTTCGTCGCCGGGCCCGTGCTGATGATCGCCGCCCTGGTCGCCGAACGCGCGGGCGCCCCCTTCCGGCTCCAGCGCACGCTGGCCTGGCCCGGGTTCCTGTGGATGCCGCTGGCCCTCTATCTGCTGCTGGCGGTGCTGGCGGGGGAGGCCGTACGGCCCGTGCTGCGCCGGCTGACGGCGTGGAGGGCGCGGCCTGTCCCGTGCCCGGTGGCCGTACCGGCGCGTGCGGCGGCCCCGGCGGCCGTACCGGCACCGGAGCGGACGGAGACACCGACGGAGCCGGCCGGCCCGCGGGAGCCGGAGGACCCCGCCGAGCCCGGGACGCCCGCCGAGCCCGGGACGCCCGCCGAGCCGGAGACGCCCGGCGGACCCGCCCAGGCATCCCCGCCCGCGCCCTCCCGTCGCCTCTTCGTCTCCCGGGTCCTCGGCGGCGCCGCCGCCACCGCGGCCGTGGCGACCGTCGGCTACGGCACCTACGGCGTCCTGCGCGGCCCGACGGTGAAGCGGGTCACCGTCCCCCTGGCCAAGCTCCCGCGCGCCGCGAGCGGATTCCGGATCGCCGTGGTCAGCGACATCCACCTGGGTCCGGTCCTCGGCCGGGACTTCGCGCGGAAGGTGGTCGACACCGTCAACGGCACGCAGCCCGACCTGATCGCGGTCGTCGGGGACCTGGTCGACGGCAGCGTCAAGGACCTGGGCCCGGCCGCGGCACCGCTGGCGGGACTGCGCGCCCGGCACGGCGCTTACTTCGTCACCGGCAACCACGAGTACTTCTCCGGCGCGGAACAGTGGGTCCAGGAGGTGCGGGAGCTGGGCATCCACCCGTTGGAGAACGCCCGGACCGAACTGCCGTACTTCGACCTCGCCGGGGTCAACGACCTGCAGGGCGAGAGCGAGGGGCAGGGGCCCGACTTCGCCAGGGCGCTCGGTGACCGGGACAAGGCCCGCACCTGCGTGCTGCTCGCCCATCAGCCGGTGCAGATCCACGAGGCCGTCCGGCACGGCGTCGACCTGCAGCTCTCCGGTCACACCCACGGCGGGCAGCTCTGGCCCGGCAACCTCGTCGCGGCGGCCGCCAACCCGACCGTGGCGGGACTGGAACGCCACGGCGACACTCAGCTCTACGTCAGCAGAGGCGCGGGCGCCTGGGGCCCGCCCACGCGCGTGGACGCCCCCTCGGACGTCACCGTGATCGAGCTGGCGGCGCTGTGACGATCCCTCAGCGAGCTCTGAATACCCGTAAACATCCCCCCGGGTAAGTTCTTTCTCATCTAGCCGGATTGCTCTTCCCCCACCTTAAACACGTGTGATTAGGTGAGCCGCGCCACTAGGGGGTGGCGTTTGTGTGCAGGGCCTGGGTAGGGCTCGGGTAGGGCCTGGGGAGGGCACCACCATGCGATCGGTTCGCATGCGGATTCTCGCGATATGTCTGGTCGTCGCAGCCGTGGGAGTCGGCGGCTGGCAGCTGTTGCCGTCACAGGGGGACGAGAACAGGACCATCACGGTCGGCACGACGGACGCCGTCACGTCACTGGACCCGGCCGGCGCCTACGACGCCGGCTCGTGGGCGCTGTTCAGCAACGTCTTCCAGTCACTGCTGTCCTACGAGCCGGGCGGCGCCACGCCGGTGCCGGACGCGGCCAGGAGCTGCGCCTTCGTGGGCAGCGGGCTGAGGACCTACACGTGCGAGCTCCGGGCCGGGATCACCTTCCCGAGCGGGCGGGCGATGACCGCGCAGGACGTGAAGTACTCCTTCGACCGGGTCAAGAAGATCAACTCGGACGTCGGCCCGGCGTCCCTGTTCTCCACCCTCGCCTCGGTGGACGCCGAAGGCGACACGGTCACCTTCCACCTGTCGTCCCCGGACGCCACCTTCCCGTTCAAGGTGGCGTCGGGGGCGGGTTCGATCGTCGACCGGGAGAAGTACCCCGCGGGCGGCCTGCGCTCCGGCCACGATGTCGACGGCACCGGCCCGTACCGGCTGACCGCGTACACCAAGGACAAGCAGGCCACCCTGGAGCCGAACTCCTCCTACAAGGGGGAACTGGACGGCGCCGGCCGCCCCGTGAAGCTGCGCTACTACGGCGACTCCGCGAAGCTGGAGGCCGCCTGGAAGGGCAAGCAGATCGACGTCGCCACCCGCAACCTGCCGCCGAAGGTGCTGTCCCGCCTGTCCGCGAGCGACCCGGACCAGCGCGTCACCGAGTCCGACAGCTCGGACACCCGCAACCTCTACCTGAACACCCGCCAGAGCTCCCCGCTGCACGACGTACGCGTCCGGCGGGCCCTGGCCTGGCTGGTCGACCGCGAGCAGCTGGCCGCGACCGTGTACGACGGCACCGTCGACCCGCTGTACTCGCTGGTCCCGGCGGGCCTCAACGGCCACACCACGTCGTTCGCCGACGCCTACCCCGATCCGAGCGTCAAGAAGGCGAGGCAGCTCCTCATCGACGCCGGTGTCTCCCTCCCGGTGCGCTTCACCTTCGGCTACGGCGACCGTGACGCGGGCGCCGAGGAGGCCGCGGAGCTGAAGCACCAGCTGGAGGCGGGCGGCCTGTTCAAGGTCGACGTCAAGGGCTACGAGTGGACCGACTTCCAGAAGCAGTGGGCCACCGGCAAGCTGGACGCGTGGGCGGTCGGCTGGGCCGCCGACTACCCCGACCCGGACACCTTCGGCGCCCAGCTCGTCGGCACCGGCTCGACGATGAACACCGGCTACAGCAACAAGCTCGTCGACAACCTGATCATCGACAGCCAGCAGTACGCCGACCGCGGCCGGGTCACGCAGGACTTCCGCTCCCTGCAGGACGACGTGGCGCGCGACGTCCCGCTGATCCCGCTGTGGCAGCGCAAGGAGTACGTCGTCAGCAGTGAGGAAGTCGGCGGCGGCCAGTACCTCGACGACGGCACCGGGGTGTACCGGCTGTGGCGTCTGGAGTGGATCTGACGGATCCGGCCAGGGCATGATCCGCCGGACGGGCCCTACTCCGTGGGGCAGTCCACGACCGCACGGGCGTGTTCCGGCAGGGTCACCGTCACCGCCAGACCCTCGCCGGGCGCCGTCCGCACGGTGACCTCGCCCCCGTGCGCGTGCACCACACCCTGCACGATGGCCAGGCCCAGCCCGCTGCCCGCGCCGCCGCCCGCCCGGAAGAACCGGTCGAAGACCCGGGCCGCGTCCTCCTCGGCCAGCCCGGGACCCTCGTCCGCGACGCACAGCCGCACCACCCCGTCCACGCGCTCCACGCCCAGCCGCACCGGCACGCCGGCCGGCGTGTGCGTGCGGACGTTGGCCAGCAGGTTGCCCAGCACCTGCCGCAGGCCCGACTCGTCGGCGCGCACCAGCAGCGCGCCGTCGGCGGCCACCGTGACCGGCCGGTCCGGCTGCTGCACCCTGAGGTCCTCGGCGGCCTCCCGCACCAGCCGGCTCACGTCCACGTTCCTCAGCCGCAGTTCGGGTTGCTGGTCGAGACGGGCCAGGGTGAGCAGTTCGTCGACGAGCCGGCCCATCCGGTCGGCCTCGGCGTTCATCCGGTCCCAGGCCCGTTTCCGCTCGCCCGGCTCGTTCAGCATGCCCTTGTCGTAGAGCTGGAGGTAGCCGCGTATCGCCGCGAGCGGGGTGCGCAGTTCGTGCGAGGCGTCGGCGACGAAACGGCGCAGCTGCGCGGCGCTGCGCTCGCGGGTGCGGTACGCCGACTCCACCTGGTGCAGCATGGAGTTGAGGGCCAGCCGCAACTGCTCGACCTCCTGGGTCGGATGGCAGCTGGAGGGCACGCGCCGGGCGAGGTCGCCCTCGGCGATGGCGGTGGAGGTCTCCACCATGTCCTCCAGCGGCCGCAGCCGGATCCGGACGGAGAACATGGTCAGACAGCACAGCAGGGCGAGCAGCAGCGTGCCGACGGCGAGATCGAGCTTGAGGGCTTTCGCTATGCCGTTGTGCAGGGCCTCGGTGGACTCGGCGAGCAGGATGTAGGAGCCGTCGGCGAGGCGGGTGGCGGTGACGTGGTAGGCGGCGTCGTGCACGGTGACCTCGTGCGGAGCGGGATCCGTCACGAGGCGGCGGGGATCGTCCACGGCGGCGGCGAGGGAGCGCTGGGCGTCGGTGGGCTCGACGCCGAAGAGCGCGACAGCGCTGCCCCGGCCGTCGACCGCGGCGAAGATCGAGTCGGGCGTGGGCTGTTCCTGCTCGTACCTGGGAGTCATACGGTCGCGCACCACGCTCAGCACGCCGAGCGAGTCGACCTGGTGCAGGGTGAGTTGCGAACTGCCGAGCGAGTCCCGCATCTTCGTCAGCTCGGTGTCGACCTGGCCGAGCAGGTAGTGCCGCATCCCCATCAGGCTGACCGCGGTGGCCACCACGATGCCGACGGCGAGCAGCCCGACGTTGGCCAGGGTCAGCTTTCCGCGCAGGGAGTGCACCCCGTGCCTGCGGTGGTGCCTCACGCCAGCCCGTACCCGACACCGCGGCGGGTGGTGATGACCGGCGGCCCGAGGGGTTCGAGCTTGCGCCGCAGATAGCTTATGTAGGTTTCCACGACGGTGGATTCGGCCGGAGCGTGCTCGTACTGCCAGACGTGGCGCAGCAGTTGCTCCTTCGGCACGATCCGGCCGCCGTTGCGGACCAGGAACCGCAGCAGCGCGTACTCGGTCGGGGTCAGCTCGACGGTGCGGCCCGCGCGGTGCACGCAGTACGTCGTCTCGTCCAGTTCCAGGTCGCCGTATCTGAGCGGCGGGCGCTCGGGGATCACGTCGGACGGGCGGGTGCGGCGCAGCACCGCCCCGATCCGGGCGACGACCACGTCGATGTCGAACGGTTTGGTGATGTAGTCGTCGCCGAAGCCGAGGGCGCCGACGATCTCGGCGGGCGCGTCGCGCGCGGTGAGGAACACCAGCGCCAGGTCCGGCTGCCGGGCACGCAGTTCACGGCCGAGGGCCCGGCCGTCCCCGTCCGGGAGCATGACGTCGAGCAGGGCGGCGTCCGGCCGGGTGCGCTCGGTGAGCGCGCGGGCCTCGCGGACGGTGCCCGCGGTCATCACCTCGAAGCGGTGGTAGCGCAGGGCGATGGCGAGGACGTCCGCGATGCTCTCCTCGTCCTCCACGACCAGCACGGTGCCTGGAGCCGTCATGCCCCCAGTATCGGGCGGGGGCGGCGGCCACGGGGCCGGATCCCGCTTTGGAGTTCCTTGAGAGTCGACCGCGCCGCGTGTCCCGCGCGTGCGGCGTTGCCGATGCTGGTTGCCAGGACCTGGGGGACCGACTGGTGAAGTACGGACGGATTAAGGAGCGTTGAGCGTGACGGCATGGGCACGATGGTGCTACCGGCATCGGCTGGTGGTCCTGTTGTTGTGGGTGGGGGCGCTGGTCGGCCTGGGCTTCGCGGCCTCGACGGCGGGCACGGACTACGCGAACGTCTTCTCCCTCCCGAACACGGACTCCAAGCGCGCGTACGACCTGATGGAGAAGGCCTTCCCGGCCAGTGCCGGTGACACCGACACGGTGGTGTGGAAGACCGACGGCGGATCGGTGCGCGACGCGTCCGTGAAGTCCCGGATCCAGCCCGCGCTGGAGAAGATCGCGAAGATGAAGGGCGTCGGCGAGGTCGCCGGCCCCTACGGCGGCGACCGGGGGGCGGCGCAGATCAGCCGGGACGGGCGGATCGCCTATGCCCGGATCACCTTCGCCGAGCAGGCGAACGCCGTACCCAAGGACCTCGTCCAGGACGTCGTCGACACCGCACAGGGTGCCGAGGGCAGGGGACTGGAGGTCGAGCTGGGCGGGCAGGCCATCCAGCGGGTGGAGGAGCCGCCGCAGGGCCTGGCGGAGATGGTCGGTCTCCTCGCCGCGGCCGTGGTGCTGTTCCTGGCCTTCGGCTCGTTCCTCGCCATGCTGCTGCCGATCGGCATCGCGATCTTCGGCGTCGGTATGGGCCTGTTCGGCGTCCAGCTGCTCAGCCACACCACCGACATCCCCGATCTGGCGCCGCTGCTGTCCTCCCTGATCGGCCTCGGCGTCGGCATCGACTACGCCCTGTTCATCGTCACCCGGCAGCGGCGGGGCATCCTGCGGGGCGTGGACCCGGAGGAGTCGGCGGTCACCGCCCTCAACACCTCCGGCCGGGCGGTGCTGTTCGCGGGCGGCACGGTGTGCATCGCGCTCGCCGGCATGCTGGTGACCAACCTGCGCTTCCTGGACGGAGTGGTCATCGGTACCTCGCTGACGGTCGTGCTGAGCGTCCTCGCGGCCACCACCCTGCTTCCCGCCCTGCTGGGCTTCCTCGGCCCGCGCGTGCTCAGCCGCCGCCAGCGGCGTCGGCTGGCCGAGCAGGGACCGGAGCAGGAGCGGGCCAGCAGCCTCTCGGCCCGCTGGTCGGCGGGCGTCCAGAAGCGCCCCCGTACGATCGCCGCGCTCGCCCTCGTCGTCATGGCCGTCCTCGCCCTGCCGGTGCTGTCCCTGCGCCTCGGCGCGACGGACCAGGGCAACGACGACGCGTCCACCACGACCCGCAAGGCCTACGACCTGCTCGCCGAGGGCTTCGGCCCCGGCTTCAACGGCCCGCTGCAGGTGGTCGTCTCCAGCGGTGACACGGCCACCCTGGTGAAGGACATCCAGGCGACCAAGGGCGTCGCCCAGGTCGGCGCGGTGCCAGCCCGGGGCGGTGTGACGGTCGTCCAGGTGGTCCCGACGACGTCACCGCAGTCGAAGGAGACCGACGACCTGATCGATCGCCTGCGGGACGAGGTGATCCCGGAGGCGAAGGTACAGGCGCATGTCGGCGGGGTCACCGCGATATCCAAGGACTTCGCGACCGTCACCGGCGACCGGCTGCCGTACTTCATCGCCACGATCATCGCCCTGGGTTTCCTGCTCCTGCTGGTCGCCTTCCGTTCCCTGGTCGTGCCGCTGACGGCCGCGCTGATGAACCTGATCGCCGCGGCGGCCTCCTTCGGCGTCCTCGTCGCGATCTTCCAGTGGGGCTGGGGCATCGGCCTGCTCGGCCTCGGCAGGGCCGGTCCGATCAACGCGTTCCTGCCGGTGATCATGCTGTCCCTGCTGTTCGGCCTGTCCATGGACTACCAGGTGTTCCTGGTCAGCCGGATGCACGAGGAATGGGTGCACACCAAGGACAACGCGCGCGCGGTACGGGTCGGCCTGGCGGAGACCAGCCGCGTGATCAACTCCGCGGCGCTCATCATGGTCTGTGTCTTCGTGGCCTTCGTGCTCAGCGGCAACTCGGGCGCGGCAACGGCGGGCGTGGGCCTGGCGGCGGCGGTCGCACTGGACGCCTTCATCCTGCGTACGGCGCTGGTGCCGGCCGCGATGCATCTGCTGGGCAAGTCCAACTGGTGGCTGCCGGCGTGGCTGGAGAAGCGGCTGCCGCATCTGGCGGTGGAGCCGAAGGAGGAGTCGGAGCCGGCTCCGGACGCGGGGGAGGGCCCGGCCTCGGTGGTCCACGGCTACGTCCGCACGGCCGACGGTGAGCCGGTGGGGGACGCGTCCGTGACGCTGCTGACGAAGGGCGGGCGCCGGCTGGACGGGGTGACGTCGCTGGCGGACGGCTCGTACATCGTGTCGGTGCCGGAGCCGGGGGCCTATCTGCTGGCGGTGACGGCGGGCTCGTACGGCTCGAAGGCGCGGCAGGTGGTCGTGGGGGACGGGCCGCTGGTGTACGACGTGGAGGTGGCCGAGGGGGAGGTGGACGCGGTCAATTAGCCTTCGGCTGAGCGACCGTGAGGATCGGCTTGACGTCCAGAGTCACCCTGCCCCCGATGGAGTCGGGCAGGGTGACGATCTCGCCGGGTGCGTGAGGCCGGTGGTTCTTGTACTCGCTTCCGGTGGGGTCGGTGAGGACAAGAAGGCGTTGGTGCTTGCGGTCGACGATGACATACACCGGGATCTTCGCCTCGGCGTACGCGGCGACCTTGTCACGCAGGTCGTTCCTGTAGTTGCTGGAGGTGACTTCCAGGACCAGGCGGAAGCAGACGGGGTCGTAGCAGTTGTTCTCGACGTAGTGGTCCTGGTAGTCGGCGTCGACCAGAGAGAGATCGGGGATCGCGTAGTCCTCGGCGCCGTCAGGCAGCCAGAGGCCGATGCCCTGAACCAGTCTCGACTCCGTCCCGTGCAGGCCGGCGGCCACGAAGGGCAGCATCAGGTCGGTCAGAGCCTCGCCGTGCGGGCCGTCGGGGGGCGGGGACACGATGTGCTTGCCTCCGATGATCTCGACGCGGTACCCCGGAAGCCGGTCCATGATCCGGTTCGCCTCCGCGATCAGCGGACGGTCGCCATGGGGCCGCTCGACGGATGCTGCGGACATCACGTGCCTCCCGTGGGCTGGTGTCGAGAGCATCATCGTAGGCAGCCAGGATCCTCGGTGTCCCGTTCGAACCGCTTCACCCGAAAGTGATCACTCGCCCTGCCCCTTGGCCGCCGGATCCGGCAGCGCCTTCGTCATCCCCGGCAGAAAGTCCGTGAACAGCTCGTGCACCTCGCGCACGAGCGGCCGCAGCACCCGGAACCGCGCCAGGTACACGCCCCGGGCGGTGAGTCGCGCCCCCCGCTCGGCCAGCCGGTAACTGCGCTCGCGCCCCTCCGTCCGGTCGAAGACCCAGTACAGGACGAGCCCCATCTGGGAGAGCCACATCAGCTCGGGCAGGATGTCCCGCAGCTCCTCCGGGACCTTGGTCTTCGTACCGGCCAGCACCTCCCGGTGGACGCTGATGGCCTCCAGCCGGGCGTGCTCGGACTCGGGGGAGAAGGGGCTGAGCGGGCTGTCGGGGTCGGCGGCGTTCTTGAAGAACTGCACGGCGAACTCGTGGTACGGCGTGGCGATGTCCAGCCAGGCCCGCAGCACCCCCGCGAGCCGCGCCTCCAGGTCGGTCTCCCGCTCCAGGACCTCCCGGACCGCCACCCGGTGCTCGGCGGCGATCCGGTCGTAGAAGCCCTGGATCAGGTGCTCCTTGCCCTCGAAGTAGTAGTACGCGTTGCCGACGGAGACCCCGGCCTCCTTGGCGATGGCCCGCATGGTCGTCTTGTCGTAGCCGCGCTCCTGGAACAGCCGCATCGCCGTCTCCAGGATCAGCGCGCGGGTCTGCTCGGACTTGCTGACTTCGTTCTTCGCGGACACGGACAAGAGCCTAACGACTGCCGCGGGCGCCCCCCCGTCCGCGGATCAGGCCCGTCGGCCGAGCTCCGGGCGCTTGGTGTAGTCGGTGAACCCGAGGACGTTCCCCCAGGGGTCGGCGATCTCCACCGTCCACCCCGTGGCCACGGAGAAGGGCTCGTCGAGCGGCTTGATCCCGGCGTCGGCGAGCTTCCGCACCGCCGCACGCGCGTCCGGGACCTCCAGCCACAGCCGGGGCGACGGCCAGGTCGGCGACCGGTGCCCCAGCCCGTGCTCGACCCGCAGCAGGATCCCGGGTGTCTCGCCCCCCACCTTGAGCAGGGCGATCCCGGCCTCGTCGAACCGGAACCCCACGACGAACCCGGCCCGCTCGTAGAACTCCACGGCCTCGCCGAGGTCCCCGACGGGCAACAGCACGTTGTCGAACCCGAGCAGCTCGTACGACTGTTCATCTGACATGCCATCAGATTAAGTTCACGCGGCCGTGGACCGGGGAGGCCGGACCGCCGGGGTCACCCGCCCGGACCAGGCGAGGTCACAGCGGAGCGAGTTCCGTGCGCCCGTCGAACCGCCCCCCGGCCCGCGCGGCGAGCCACTGGACGCGGTCCAGGTCGTGCTCCCCGCGCACATGCACGTGAACGGTGTGATCCGCGGCGGGCTCGTACTGGTACAGGTCCCGTGAGTGCACCGACAGCGTGAGGTACGCGTACTTCTGCGAGATCGACTCGAGCCCCGCCTCCGGCACCTCGGGCCATTCGTCCAGGTCCCAGCGCACGGCGGCGGCGTCCTGGGGGCCCAGCGCGCGGATGAACGGTTCGGCGAGTTCCAGTGGGTGGCACCAGTCGTGCACGGAGACGGGCAGACACTCCGACGGGTCGTCGCCGTTCTCCGCCGACCGCTTCTCCGCTCCCTGCCGGGCCCACCAGTTCAGTCCGGGCAGCACCCGCAGCACCTCCGCGAGACCCTCACGGGACCGGATCCTCGCCTCGAAGTCCACCTCGGCGCGGGTGAGGTCCGTGATCCCCAGCAGCGTGCGCACCACGCGCAGGGCCTCGTCCAGGTCGGGGGTGGTCAGGACGGCGGCGGCGGTGGAGTTGCTCATGGGGGTGACCTTAGACGCCGTCGACTCGTGCGCGGGTGGGGATGACGGACGCCGGCCTCCCACCTCGATCCGGACTGTGTCGCGCATCACATCGACCTCATGTCACGCTCGAGCGGCCCCCTTCCATCTGGTGTGCGTCGGCATCGAGTGGAGGAGGACGCGACGATGAGCGCACAGCAGGAGACCGGCATGACGGGCACGCACCGCGTGGTGGTCCTGGGGGCCGGATACGCGGGTATGGCCGCGGCCGTCCAGCTCGCGGCCCGGGCCGCTCGGCGCGAGGGCGTGCAGGTGACCGTGGTGAACGCGACGGAGCGGTTCACCGAGCGCATGCGGCTGCACATGACGGCGACCGGCCGGCGACTGGACGAGCTGAGCATCCCGGAGATGCTGGAGGGCACGGGGGCGCGGTTCGTGCGCGGCTGGGTGACGGCGGTGGACGCGGACGCCCGGACCGTGCGGATCGACGACGACCGGGTGCTGCACTACGACTCGTTGGTGTACGGGCTGGGCGGTGTGGCCGACACGTCGGCGGTGCCGGGTGCCGAGGACCATGCGTACACCCTGAGCAGTGCCCAGGACGCCGAGTTGCTGGCCGACCGGCTGCAGCGGCTCGGCAGCGGCACGGTGGTGGTCGGCGGCAGCGGGCTGACCGGCATCGAGTCGGCCGCGGAGATCGCCGAGCGGTACCCGGAGCTGAACGTCGTACTGCTGGGCCGGACCGAGCCCGGTGCGGCCATGAACCCCAAGGCCAGGGCGTATGTGCATGCCGCGCTCGACCGGCTGGGCGTCCACGTGCGCACCGGGGTCGAGGTGGTGAAGGTGTTGCCCGACGCGGTCGAACTGGCGGGCGGGGAGAGCATCGCCGCCGACGCGGTCCTGTGGACGAGCGGCACGCGGGTGTCGCCGCTGGCGGCCGCCGCCGGGCTGACCGTCGACGAGCGCGGACGCGTCGTCACCGACGCCGCGCTGCGCTCGGTGTCCCACCCCGAGGTGTACGCGATCGGTGACGCGGCCGCGATCCGCCAGGGCTACGGCGTCCTGCACGGCACCTGCCAGGGCGGCATGCCGACCGGGGTGCACGCCGCGCTGTCGATCGACCGTGTGGTCAGGGGCAAGCAGCCCAAGCCGTTCCGCTTCGGCTACTACCACACGCCGGTGAGCCTGGGGCGGGGCGACGCGGTGGTGCAGTTCACCCGCCCCGACGACAGCCCGCGCCGGATCTGCCTGACCGGACGCATGGCCGTCCGGTACAAGGAGACGGTGACCGCCTCCCCCTGGCCGACCTACGGCCGTATGAAGAAGATGCCCGCCTCGGGCGCGTTCTGGCCCCGCGGGGGCCGCTTCACCCGGGTCCGGGAGGGCCGGTGACCGACCCGTCCGCCCACTCCGGCCACCAGGTCTTCCACGAACACCGGCGGCTGCTGTTCTCCGTGGCCTACCGCCTCCTCGGCACCGCTGCCGACGCCGAGGACGCGGTCCAGGACGCCTGGATCAAGTGGTCCGCCGCGGACCGCTCGCAGGTGGCCGACCCCAAGGCGTACCTGACGCGCATCGTGTCGAACCTGGCGCTGGAACGACTGCGCTCCACCCGGCACAAGCGGGAGACCTACGTCGGGCCGTGGCTGCCGGAGCCCATCCTCACCGCCCCGGACGCCGCCGAGGCCGTCGCGGACGCCGAGTCGGTGTCGATGGCCATGCTGGTGGTGCTGGAGACGCTGAGCCCGCTCGAACGCGCGGTGTTCGTGCTGAAGGAGGTCTTCGGCTTCGGCCACGCGGAGATAGCGGAGGCGGTGGAGCGTTCCGAAGCCGCGGTGCGGCAGGCCGCGCACCGGGCCCGCGAGCACGTGCGGGCCCGGCGGCCGCGCTTCACCGCCGACCGGTCGCGGCAACGCCAGGTCACCGAGCGGTTCTTCGCCGCCGCGACCGGCGGTGACGTCAACGCCCTGATGGAACTGCTGTCCCCGGACGTCACCCTGTGGACCGACGGCGGCGGCAAGGTCCGCCAGGCCCTGCGCCCGGTCGTGGGCGCGGCCACGGTGGCCGCCTGGTTCGCGGCCCTCGGCACCGTCACCTACCAGGGCGTCGAGCCCGCCGACATGAAGGCCGAACTCGTCGACATCAACGGCGGGCCCGGCATGGTGTTCAGCGCGCCGGGACGCGTGATCGCCACCGTCACCTTCGACTTCGACGCCGACGGCCGTATCACCGCCCTCCACAACGTGGCCAACCCGGACAAACTCCAGGCCGTCGCCGACGGCACCGCGTACGACATCGGGACACGGTGAGCGTCTGCTCGTGCGGTTCGCTCAGGGCCTGCGCCCGCGGAAGGTGCGGCGCAGGTCGCTCACCCAGGCGTCGGGGTTCTCCCACGGGATGAAGTGGCCGCCGCGGTCATGGGCGCCCACGTTGACGTGATTGAACCAGGCGGCCTGCGGCCCGTTCTCGAACGCCCGGACGCGCTCGTCTGCCGTGTGGACGCCGGGCGGGTTCTCGTAACCGACGAAGGTGAGGCCGACCGGGGCCTGCACGACCGGGGTGCGGTCGTGGGCGGGGGTCCACGGGTAGCGGTTGGCGTTGGCGTAGTAACGCATCGACGTGGCGATGGAGTTGTTCACCCAGAAGATCATGGCGTGGGTGAGCAGGTCGTCCTTGGAGAAGACAGATTCAACATCACCGCCGTTGTCGCTCCAGGCGTTCCACCGCTTCACCAGCCAGGCGAGCAGTCCCGCGGGCGAGTCGCTCAGCCCGTGGGCCAGGGTGGCGCCGTCGAGCATGTGCACGGCCAGGTGGGACGCCCAGCGGTGGTCCATCTCGATGATGCGGGCGCGTACGCCGGCGGGCTGGTCGTCGGTGAGGGGCCGGTTCCGGGCGAAGTCCCAGGCGCGGGGGCCGTTGAAGAAGTCGAGCGGCAGCCCCGAGCCGATGTGGATGCCGTACAGCTCGTCGGCGTACTTGTGGCCGAGCTGGCTGGAGACGACGCCGCCGATGTCGCAGCCCCCGGCGGCGTACTTCTCGTAACCCAGCGTCTCCGTCATCAGGGTGTGCCAGAGGTCGGCGACCTTCCAGAAGTTGACGTCCGGGAAGCCGGTGAGCGGGCCGGGGAAACCGAAGCCGGGCAGCGACGGCACGATGACGTCGAACGCGTCGGCGGGATCACCGCCGAACGCCGCCGGGTCGGCGAGCGGGTCGACCACCTTCGACCAGTGCCAGAACGTCCACGGCCAGCCGTGCGTGAGGATCAACGGAACCGGGCGGGGCCCACGCCCGGCCTTCCGCATGAAGTGCACCGGCACGCCGTCGACGCTCACCTGGTACTGCTCGTAGGCATTGATGCCGGCCTCGGCCTTGCGCCAGTCGAAGCCGTCCCGCCAGTAGGCGACCAGCTCACGCAGATAACCGTCCGGGACGCCGTAGGACCAGTCCTCGTTCCCCTCGTCCAGCGGTGGGCGGGTCAGTGCGAGCCGTGTCCGCAGGTCGTCGAGGGCCTCGTCGGGCACGTGGAGGGGGGTGGGCTGCAGGGGGAAGGGGGGCGGGGTGGGCATGGCGTGGTCCTTCCCTCAGTACGAGCGGTCCGAGTGCAGCGCGGATATCAGGGCGCCGAGTTGGCGTGGGCCGGTGGTGAGGATGGTTTCCGGGGCGTCGCTTTCGCGGAGGAGGATCGTGCGGGTGGGGGTCGTGGCGACGTAGAGGCAGGCGGAGGCCTCCTGGCTGTACGACGACTTCTGCCAGTGCGGTCGATCGGGCACGGAGGGTTTCCCTTCAAAGGTCTTGGGCCAGTTGGGCGATGAAGTCCCGGGACTTCGCCGAGGACAGTGCGGCTTGCTGAAGGCGGTCCAGGATCAGACGGTAGCGCTCCAACTGGGCTGGTGAATCGATGAGTTCGGCGCCATGATCCGTGTCGAGCTGGACGGTGTCGAGCTGTGTCACTGGGCCGTTGAAGTAGTCGATGCCCTGGCCGGAAGTGTGGAAGGGGCCGTTGTCGAAGGGGATCACGGTGATGGTGACGTGGTGCAACTCCCCGATGTCATTGAGGTGCTGAAGCTGAGCCCTGACGGTGGCGCGGTCGCCGACGCGCATGCGACGGGCGGCTTCGTGATCGCCCTTCGACAAACATCGGGACCGCAGGGTCCACCCGGTTCCGGCGGATGCCACCAGCGGGCGGGGGCTGTTCCTCGTGTGCCATTACGCGGACAGTTGGGGCGGCTACCCGCTCGGAGACGCTCTCTTCGGGCGGAAGGGAAGCTGCTGTGGTGCGAGGTCTCGTGACTGATCCGCCGGAAGGTAAATGCGTCGACAGCGCCCCTCGCGCCCGGCAAAGTGGCCGTCCGTGACGAGTAGTGAGCTGTGGACCCGTGCGATGGCCGACCGCTACGACGCCGAGGAGACCGAGTTGTCATCGGCCGCCGTTCTGGGGCCGACTCTGGACTTCCTCGCCGAGCTCGCCGGAGACGGCCGGGCACTGGAGTTCGCCATCGGGACCGGACGCGTGGGCGTGCCGCTCCAACAACGCGGGGTGCCCGTGGTGGGCATCGAGCTGTCCGAGCACATGGCGGCGGTCCTGCGACGCAAGGTCGACGAGGACACCCTCCCGGTGGTCATCGGGGACATGGCGACGACTGTCGTGCCTGGCGAGTTCACCCTGGTCTATCTCGTCTACAACACGATCTCCAACCTGCTCACGCAGGACGAGCAGGTCGAGTGCTTCCGCAACGCCGCACGCCACCTGGCGCCCGGCGGCCGGTTCGTCATCGAGCTGGGCGTGCCGCCGCTGCGGTTCCTGCCGCCCGGCCAGGTCGCGGTGCCGTTCGACGTCTCCGAGGGCCACCTCGGCTTCGACACCTTCGACCTGGTCGAGCAGGTCCTCGTCTCGCACCACCTCACCCGCGACGGCGACGACGGCCGCTACCGCCGCGAAAGCTCCCGGCACCGGTACGCCTGGCCGGCGGAGCTCGACCTGATGGCACGGATCGCCGGGCTCGAGCTCGAGCGCCGCGTCGCGGACTGGGACGGGGCACCGTTCACCCAGGACTCCGCGAAGCACGTCTCCGTGTGGCGCAAGCCAGTCTGAGGTAGGCAGCGAGTGGCGAAGGCCCCGCCGCCGTGGCTCACGTCGTCGGCGCCTGGCCAGGCTCCATACCGACAAGCGCTACGACTACGACCACCTGCGACGAGATGGCTGAGCAGACGATGGCTGAGCAAGAGAGGCATCCGCCACCGCATCGCCCGCAAGGTCACTCGACCGGCCCCGCGACCCTGCGCTTGCGTGGGTTCGCCGGCAGCCGGCTGCGGGTGAGTGGCCGGGACACCAACCCCCACATCCAGCGGGCGGGGGCTGTTCCTCGTCTCCCACTACGCGGACACGTGGGGCGGCGGCTATCCGCTCGGAGACGATCTTTTCGGGCGGGGCGGGAAGCTGCTGTGGTGCGAGGTCGGGCCCCGGCAGGCATTCGTGCCAGGGTGAATCTGCCGGAAGACGGGCGGTGCGAGCAGGGATGTGCTTCTAAACTGGCGGGGTGACCGCAGCATTCGACTACGAGGACATGCACCACCTGGTGGATCGGCTCACTCCGACCCAGGTACGTCGCTTGCGTCTGCTCGTCACCCAGGACGAGGAGCTGTCGCAGGTCGCCGCCGAGGCACTTCTCCCGCGTCCGGACGAAGAGCAACCCGTCCCGGACGGGCTGCTGGCGTTGATCGGCGCGGTGAACGGGCCGGAGGATCTGGCTGAGCGGCATGACGAGTACATCCGGGAGCGGATGCGCCGTCGCTTCGGCGACCAGGCGTGAACGTGATCGTCTTCGACACCGGTCCGCTTGCCGCGGCCCTGAACGCCGGTGACCGCCGGCACGCGGAGTGCGCATCTCTTCTGGTCTCGATGACAGGCCACCGTCTGCTGCCCAGTCCGGTACTCACCGAGGTGTGCTGGCTGCTGGAGCGCTGGCCCAAGCTGGAGGCCGCCTTCCTCGCCGAAGTTGCTCGGGGTGCCTTCGAGCTGGTGCACCTCACTCCGGCTGACCTCGAGCGCATGGGGGAGTTGGTCCTGCAGTACGCGGACTTCCCTCTGGGCGCAGTCGACGCCTCCGTGATCGCCGTAGCCGAACGCTTCGGCGTGGAACGCGTTGCCACCCTGGACCGCCGCCACTTCAGCGTCGTCCGCCCCAAGCACACCTCGGCACTCACCCTCCTGCCTTGAGTGGCGGCTGTCCTTTCGGAGACGATCCAGGGACGGAAAACGCGCGAAGACCCCGCACCCGGTGAGTGACCGGAGAGCGGGGCCTTCAGTGAGGGCAGGCCTCAGTAACGGCGAGTGATCAGCGCTCGCTTGACCTCGGCGATCGCCTTCGTGACCTCGATGCCGCGCGGGCAGGCGTCCGTGCAGTTGAAGGTCGTGCGGCAGCGCCAGACGCCGTCGCGGTCGTTGAGGATCTCCAGACGCTGCTCGCCGGCCTCGTCACGCGAGTCGAAGATGAAGCGGTGCGCGTTGACGATGGCCGCCGGGCCGAAGTACTGGCCGTCGTTCCAGAAGACCGGGCACGAGGACGTGCAGGCGGCGCAGAGGATGCACTTCGTGGTGTCGTCGAAGCGCTCGCGGTCCTCGGCCGACTGCAGGCGCTCGCGGGTGGGCTCGTTCGTGTCCTTCGTGATGAGGAAGGGCATGACGTCCCGGTACGCCTGGAAGAACGGCTCCATGTCCACGACCAGGTCCTTCAGGACCGTCAGGCCCTTGATGGGCTCGACCGTGATCGGCTTCTCGGGGTTGATGTCCTTGATCAGCGTCTTGCACGCCAGGCGGTTCTTGCCGTTGATCCGCATGGCGTCGGAGCCGCAGATGCCGTGGGCGCAGGAACGGCGGAAGGTCAGCGTGCCGTCGATGTCCCACTTGATCTTGTGGAGACCGTCGAGGACGCGCTCTTTCGGGTCGATCTCCAGCTGGAAGTCTTCCCAGGTCGCCTCGGCCGAGACCTCGGAGTTGAAGCGGCGCACACGGAAGGTGACCGTGATGTACGGGGAGTCGGCGAAGCCGGGCTCGGGGGCCGCGTCCGCCTTGTCCAGGGTCGGGGTTGCCATCAGTACTTACGCTCCATCGGCTGGTAGCGGGTCTGGACGACCGGCTTGTAGTCCAGGCGGACGGTCTCGCTGCCGTCGTCGCCCACCTCGCGGTACGCCATGGTGTGGCGCATGAAGTTGACGTCGTCGCGGTTGGGGTAGTCCTCGCGGTAGTGACCGCCGCGCGACTCCTTGCGGGCCAGGGCGGAGACCGCCATGACCTCGGCCAGGTCCAGCAGGTTGCCCAGCTCGATGGCCTCCAGCAGGTCGGTGTTGAACCGCTTGCCCTTGTCCTGGATCGCCACGTTCCGGTAGCGCTCGCGCAGCTCGGCGATCTTCTCGACGGCCGTCTTGATCGTCTGCTCGGTGCGGAACACCATGACGTTGGCGTCCATGGTCTCCTGCAGCTCACGGCGCAGGACCGAGACCCGCTCGCTGCCCGTGGAGTTGCGCAGCCGCTCGATCTGCTCGACGACCAGGGACTCCGGATTCTCCGGCAGCTCGACGAAGTCGGCCTTCTGGCTGTACTCCGCCGCCGCGATACCGGCCCGCTTGCCGAACACGTTGATGTCCAGCAGCGAGTTGGTGCCGAGGCGGTTCGCGCCGTGCACCGAGACGCAGGCGACCTCGCCGGCCGCGTACAGGCCCGGGACGACGGTGGTGTTGTCCGCCAGGACCTCACCCTCGACGTTGGTCGGGATGCCGCCCATCGCGTAGTGCGCGGTGGGCTGGATCGGGATCGGGTCGGTGTACGGCTCGATGCCCAGGTAGGTACGCGCGAACTCGGTGATGTCCGGGAGCTTGGCGTCGAGCTGCTCCGGCGGGAGGTGCGTGAGGTCCAGGTAGACGTGGTCGCCCTCGGGACCGCAGCCGCGGCCCTCGCGGATCTCCGTGTAGATGGAGCGGGACACGACGTCACGGGACGCGAGGTCCTTCATGACCGGCGCGTACTTCTCCATGAAGCGCTCGCCGTCCTTGTTGCGCAGGATGCCGCCCTCACCACGGGCGCCCTCCGTCAGCAGGATGCCCATGCGCCAGATGCCGGTCGGGTGGAACTGGAAGAACTCCATGTCCTCCAGCGGCAGACCCCGGCGGTAGACCGCCGCCTGGCCGTCACCGGTCAGCGTGTGGGCGTTGGACGTCACCTTGAAGAACTTGCCGCAGCCGCCGGACGCGTAGATCACGGCCTTCGCCTGGAAGACGTGGATCTCGCCGGTCGCCAGCTCGTACGCGACCACACCCGCCGACTTCTTGACGCCGTCGACCTCGGTGATGAGCTGGTCCAGGACGTAGAACTCGTTGAAGAACTCCACGCCCTCCTTGACGCAGTTCTGGTACAGCGTCTGGAGGATCATGTGGCCGGTGCGGTCGGCCGCGTAGCAGGACCGGCGGACCGGGGCCTCGCCGTGGTTGCGGCTGTGACCGCCGAAGCGGCGCTGGTCGATGGTGCCGTTCGGGGTGCGGTTGAACGGCAGGCCCATCTTCTCCAGGTCGAGGACGGAGTCGATGGCCTCCTTCGCCAGGATCTCGGCGGCGTCCTGGTCGACCAGGTAGTCACCGCCCTTGACCGTGTCGAAGGTGTGCCACTCCCAGTTGTCCTCCTCCACGTTGGCCAGCGCGGCGGCCATGCCGCCCTGCGCGGCGCCCGTGTGGGAGCGGGTGGGGTAGAGCTTGGTCAGCACGGCGGTGCGGCTGCGCTTCGTCGACTCGATGGCGGCGCGCATACCGGCGCCACCGGCGCCGACGATGACGGTGTCGTACTTGTGGATCTTCATGATTCTCGCAGCCCCGTGCCTAGCGGATGTTCGGGTCGAAGGTGAAGATCACCAGCGTGCCCAGCAGGATGGTGAACACCGTGGCGGTGTAGAGCAGACCCTTCAGCCACAGCCGGGTGTTCGCGCGCTCCGCGTAGTCGTTGATGACCGTGCGCAGGCCGTTGGCGCCGTGCAGCATGGCGAGCCACAGCATGAGGAGGTCCCACACCTGCCAGAACGGGGACGCCCAGCGGCCGGCCACGAAGGCGAAGCCGATCTTGGAGACGCCGCCGTCCAGCACGAGCTGGATCAGCAGGTGGCCGATGACCAGGACGACCAGCACGATGCCGGACAGGCGCATGAACAGCCAGGCGGCCAGTTCGAAGTTGCCCCGGGTGGACTTGGGGGTCTTCCTGGTGCGCTTGCGCGGGGCCTCGATGAAGGGGGCCGGGTTGTCGACGTTGTAGAGCGAGCCGCCCTCGACGGGGCCGATCCCGGAAGCGGTCTTTTCAGTGGTGACTGAGTTGTTCGACATGGGCGGCGTCAGCTCCCGAAGAGGACTCGAGCGGCGTGGCCGAGGACCGGGTAGATCGCACCGGCCATCAGGACGACCCAGACGCCGACGACGGTCCACAGCATCTGCTTCTGGTAGCGCGGGCCCTTCGACCAGAAGTCGACGGCGATGACGCGCAGGCCGTTGAGCGCGTGGAAGAGGATGGCGGCGACGAGGCCGTACTCCAGCACGGCGACGATCGGCGTCTTGTACGTGGCTACGACCTTGTCGTAGTCCTCGGGGGAGACACGCACGAGAGCGGTGTCCAGCACGTGAACGAACAGGAAGAAGAAGATGAGGACGCCGGTGACTCGGTGAGCCACCCAGGACCACATTCCTTCCCGGCCGCGGTACAGCGTTCCAGCCGGCACGGAAGAACCCTCCGGGAGCGGGGACTAGGGCCGCGCCGGCTTCGGTGTCGGTCGGGCCCGGCCGGGTACGGTCCACCGGCCCCCAGCATCGTAGCGAGACGCTTGCGCTGGGCTCAGCGGGGGGTTGCCTGTGTGATCAAACTGGCATCTAAAGGTGCACGGACGGGCTATTTAGGCGGCTACGGGGTGGGGTGTCCTGTCAATTGCCGGGTGCGGCGCCGTTTGGGCTGGTCGCGCCCCGCGGCGGAGCCGCAGATCGGCACAGCCCCGCGCCCCTGAGGGAGCTGATCAACCGCCCTCTCGCGAGGCGACGGAGTTCCTCCCATGCCACCAGACGTTCCTCTTCGGGATCGTTCGTCAATCGTGATCGGATGCCTTCGAGGATGCGGTCCAGGGCCTCGTTCGGGGTGGTGTCGCTCAGGCTGATGACGAACACGTGTCCGAAACGGGCTTCGTAGGCGGCGTGAGCGGCGCTCAGGGCCGTGTGGGCCGCCGTGTAGGTGCCCTCCGGCAGGGGTGGGAGGGACTCCGCGGCCAGGGCCGCCGTGAGGTCGGCCGGTGCCAGGTCGTACGCCGCCTCGTCCGCCGCGGCCAGGAGGGAGTCGAGGTCCGGGTAGGGGCGGTGGGCGGCGATGCGGCGAGCCCAGTGGACGCTGCGAAGGCAGCCCAGGAGGGTGCTGTGGACCTCGTCCGCGGGCGCGGTGTTGAACCCCTCGACCGCGGTGGCGGGCGGCGGGGTGCGGGTCTGCTCCGGGAGCGCCGGTATGGCCACTCGGGCGGAGGGGTACGGGTGCGCAGGCAGCGTGGGTCCTCGCGTCACATGTGGTGTGTCTGGGGATCTTGTGAAGAGCTGTGTCGTCACGTTATCGAGAGTGGTCAGGCTATGTCCGATGGATGCCCGAATTTCACTCGGACGGGAGAGTTTCGGAGCGTGTGGGTGACGTGTGATCGGCACGCCGGCCGTAGGTTGGAGCGGTGAGTCAGCACAGGCGCCGGGCGTCGGCGCAGAACGTGAGGAGGAAGCGGGCGGTGGCCGCCGTGGCCTTCGTCGGCACGGTCGGGCTCGGTGTGGGGGTCGGGGTCTGGGCCTGGGCGGACGACGGCGGGCCGGCGACGGCGACGTCGGCGCAGCGGTCCGCGGACCGCGGGGCGAACCGGTCGGGCTCCGCCTCGCCGCAGCCGAGTCCCACGCCCAGCCGCTCCTACCCGCTGTCCCAGGCGCCCCGCACGATCCCCGCGGTACGGTCCCACACCTCCGCCCGCGGCCCCGGCTGGCGTCCGGCGCACGGCGAGCGCGTGGTGGTGAGCGACGCCGACCTGGCCGACGAGGGCAGGCTGATCGCCGGTGAGCTGGGCCTGTCGTACGCGGGCGAGCGGGACGACGTGCGCGCCGGGGACGTACGGCTGGCGCTGAACGACGACGAGGGCGCGAACCCGGAGTCGTACACCATGACCGTGCGCGGTGGCCGCGTGAACATAAGCGGGCCCGCCGACGCGGGGGTCTTCTACGGCACGCGCACCCTCAAGCAGGAGGTCCACGGCGGCGGCACCGCCCCGGAGGGCGTCGTGCGCGACCAGCCCGCCAAGCCGCGGCGCGGCTTCAACCTGGACATCGCCCGCAAGCCCTACACCGCCTCCTGGATCGAGGACCGGGTCAAGGAGCTCGGCGATCTGAAGTACAACGAGCTGGGGCTGCACTTCTCCGACGACCAGGGCTTCCGCATCGAGTCCACGAGCCACCCCGAGGTCGTCTCCAAGGACCATCTGACCAAGGCCCAGGTCAAGCGGATCGTCGACCTCGCGGCCGCCCGGCACATCACGGTCGTGCCGGAGATCGACTCGCCCGGACACCTCGGCGCCGTCATCGCCGCCCACCCCGACCTGCAGCTCCGCAACGCGCGGGGCGTCCCCACGCGCGGCGCCGTCGACATCTCCAAGGACAGCGCCGCCACGATCGTGGACGACCTCCTCGACGAGTACGCCGGTCTGTTCCCCGGCTCCCAGTGGAACCTCGGCGGCGACGAGTACCAGGCGCTGACCGTGGCCGACCCGCAGGCCTCCTACCCGCAGCTGGCCGCCGCCGCCCGGCAGGCCTACGGCGCCGACGGAACCGTCTCCGACCTCGCCACCGGCTGGCTGAACGACCGGGCCGACACGCTCCGCGCCCACGACCGCACCATGCGGGCGTGGAACGACGGGTTCTTCCGGCGGACGTCCGTACCGCCCGCGAAGGACCTCCAGGTCGCGTACTGGACCGGCAAGGAGATCGGCGCCCGGCAGCCGGTGGAGTACCTGAGCGCGGGGCGGAAGGTGCTCAACCACAACGACGAGTTCCTCTACTACGTCCTCGGGGAGCCGCAGACCTTCGTCTACCCGACCGGCAAGCGGATCTACGAACAGTGGAACCCGCGGGTCCTGCGCGGCACCACCGCCGTCCCGGCGCGCTACGACGGGCAGATCCTCGGCGGGTCCTTCGCCGTGTGGTCAGACATCGCGAACGCGCAGACCCAGGACCAGGTCGCCGCGGGTATCCGGATGCCGCTGCGGGCGACCGCGCAGAAACTGTGGGATCCCGGAAAACCGGCGCTGACCTGGGCCGAGTTCCAGAAGCTGGCGAACCGCCTCGGCTGAGCACGGTCATATCCGGTGGACGGGAGGCATCCGCGGACCGTATCTTCCGCGTGCCGCACGGGTGCCTCAGGGGAGAGCCGCGCCCGGCGTCTCGTCACGCCTCGGGGGACCCACCGTGATCTGCTCGCGCTGCCATCACTTCGCCGCCATGCCCGGCGGCGCCCTGTGCACCCGCTGCGCGGGCGCGCCGGAGCCGCCCGCCCCGCCGTTCGCCGGGGCGCCCGGCGCCTGGCTGCGCTCGCCGGTCGGGCTCGGCCGGGCCGCGGCGGCGGTGCTCGGACTCGTCATCGCCGCCGACCTGTTCGCGATCTACGCGGACCTGCTGCAGTACGACGTCGCGGGCGACCTCCTGGACGGCGCCCACGGCACGGAGATCCTCCGGCGTGCGGACCGGGCCGACACCCTCTACGGCGCCGCCGGTATCGTCCAGACGGCCGCGCTGCTGGCCGGCATCGTCGTCTACCTGTGCTGGTTCCACCGGGTCCGGGTCAACGCCGAGGTCTTCAGCCCCTTCGGGCACAGCAGGAAGCGCGGCTGGGCGATCGGCGCCTGGTTCACCCCGGTCGTGAACCTCTGGATGCCGCGCCGGATCACCCTCGACATCTGGGACGCCAGCAGCCCGTGGGGCGCGCCCCGTTCGCACGCGCCGGTCAACGCCTGGTGGACCCTGTGGATCATCTCGCTCCTCGCCGACCGGGCCGCGTTCACCTCCTACCGGCGGGCCGACGGCGCGCGGGAGCTGCATGACGCCGCCCGTCTGATGCTCTTCTCCGACACCGTCGACATCGCGGCCGCCGCCCTCGCGGTCTTCGTCGTGCTGCGGCTGACCGGCATGCAGCGGCACAAGGCCCTGGGCGGACCCGCCCCGGTGGCCGAAACCATGCCTCTGTGACACTCCGGGGCCGTCGCACGCAGTAAGGGGAAGTGCGGGCTCCGTAAAGATCGGCGCCCTGGCGAGGGAGGATTCCATGAGCCTGGTGGAACTGATCGCTCAGGCCGACGAACGGGCGCTGGCCGCCAGTGGGCTGGCTTGTCTTGATCGGTGCGTGCCCCTGCTGGGCGGCGATGACGAGGTCCTGCGGCCTTTGTGGGGGAGCCTCGCGGACACCGGCGACTGGACCGAGGGCCTGGAGAAGGCGCGCGCCGCGCTCGGCTCGGCCGACCCGGGGGCCGCGGTCGAGGACCAGGCCGCGCATCTCGCCCGCCGGATGCTCGACGCCGCCCCGGCCGAGTACCCCGGTGCCGGGGTGCGGGTGTGGGCCGACGCCTGCTCCGTGGCCTCCCTCCAGATCCACCGGCTCCTGGACCCCGCCGCCGACGCCTCCTCGGTCGACTCCCGCCGCGAGGGCAGCACGGAAGGGATGCCCCCGCTGGTCGCCGCCGAGCTGCGCCGCCAGGTGGCGGTCCTGGAACTGCTCACCGCCCACGGCGTCGCCGGCCTCCGCGGCGCCCTGGAGACCTCGACCGAGGGCCGCCGGGTCCTGCGCGCGGTGGTCTCCCGACGCGCCCGGGGCCGGGGGTAGGGCGGGGCAGGACCCGCCGCGCTCAGAGCTGCAGCCACTTCACGACGGCCTCGCCGGAGTCCGAGGCGCGGGCGTAGAACTCCTTCAGGCCACGGTGCGCCGCCGCGAAGGCGCCGCGAGTCTGCGGCTCGGCGGCGGGACCGCCGTACCAGGGGAGCAGGTCCGCACGGGAGCCGTGCCACAGGGCCGTGAAGTCGGCCGAGGCGAGGAAAGCGGCGACGGCCGCCGTCTCGGCCGGCGTCAGCAGCAGGAACGGGGGCGTCCCGAGCGCCGAGTGGAACACCGGGCGGCCGCCGAGCACCACCTGGGCGTGCGGGCCGTCCTCCCCGAGGTGCGGCGGCGAGCTCGCGTACAGCAGCTCGTGGTCCAGGTAGCGCTGGTCCAGCACCTCCTCCCGGCGCCGGTCGATCCGTCCCCGGACGGTCTCCCAGTCGTCCTGGAACAGCCGTTCCAGTGAACGCACGTCGTCTCGTAACTCCCCGGGCGGCACCGCGCGGAGGTGGAAGCACATAGCCATCGCAGAAGACAGCGCACAGAAGGACCCGAACGTCACTCCCGGCCTAAACCTCGGTCGCGCGCAGGTCCTGTGACCGTCCTGCGGCCAAGGCGGGGCGGTGTTGGGCGCGTTGCGGGAACGGCCCGGATCCGTGTGACGAAAGGCCCGTCGGCTCCGCTTTCCCCTATGTGACTACCCAGTACGTGACTGAACGGCAGCAGACCAGGCCACAGGCCGCGACGAAGCCCGTGCGGTGGGCGGCGGACACGGTGGCGACGATGCGCGAGGGCGCACGGGTGCGGCTCGACTACTCGGCGCAGAGCCTGTGGCGCGTCGACCGGCTGATCGAGGAGATCCGGCGCGAGGGGCCTCCCGCCGAGGCGGTGCGGGACGTGCTGCGCGGCTTCGGGGCGTACGCCGGTGAGGTGATAACCCGGCAGACCGGCGCCGAGTGGTGGGCGACCGGCGGCGACCACTGGATCCGTACGCCCGACGGACGTCTGTGGGACCCGATCGACGAGGCCCGGCGCTGCTACGGCGGGCACGGGTCGCTGCGGCTGCTGTGCCGGGACGCGACGGCGCAGACCGGACGGCGGAACTGACCCGCCGCCAGGGCGACGGCCGGAGCCGCCACCCCCCACAGGAGAGGCCCCGGCCGTCGCGCGGCACGGGCCGCGCGGCGACCCGTATCTCCTACAGCGTCTTGAGTGCGTTTTCTGTCACACCTCGCCGTGATCCACCGCGTCACGAGTCAGTTGCATCTTGGACGGACATGGACGAGGAGCGGTTTCAGGTCGTAACGTGCCTTTCGCGTCGTAGCGCGAATGCATGATCACTGCAACGATCGGCGGCCTCGGGGCCGCGACCATCTACTGAGGAACCAACCAGGTGCTGGGGGACGACGCGGAGCTGACCGCCGCGGTACGTGCGGCACAGGCCGGGGACGAGACCGCTTTCCGCACGGTCTACCGGGCGGTGCATCCGAGGCTGCTGGGGTACGTGCGGACACTGGTCGGCGACCCGGACGCCGAGGACGTCGCGTCCGAGGCCTGGCTGCAGATCGCCCGCGACCTCGAGCGTTTCACGGGGGACGCGGACCGCTTCCGCGGCTGGGCCGCCCGTATCGCCCGCAACCGGGCCCTGGACCACATACGGATGCGCGGCCGCCGCCCCGTGATCGGCGGCGACGAGACCGAGCTGACCGGCCGGCCCGCCGAGTCCGACACCGCGGGCGAGGCCATGGAGGCCCTGTCCACGGACAGCACCCTCTCCCTCATCGCGCGGCTCCCGCAGGACCAGGCCGAGGCGGTCGTCCTGCGCGTGGTCGTGGGCCTCGACGCCAAGACCGCCGCCGAGACCCTCGGCAAGCGCGCCGGCGCCGTCCGCACGGCCGCCCACCGCGGTCTGAAGCGGCTCGCGGAGCTGATCGGCGCGGATCCGGAATCGGCGGGCGGACTCCAGGCGCTGCCGCCCCAGCGAGAACCGCGCGGACGCGCGGTGACGTCCGGCACTGTGACGCATACGCGGGCGCGGACGCAGAAGGACATGTGATGGCCGACGAGCACTACAGGTGGCTGAACCGCCGAACGGCGGAGCGTCTACTGCGCGGTGAGCCGCTCGAAGCCGTCGACCCCGCCGCCCGCGAGCGGGCAGAACGGCTCGCCGAGGCCCTCGGCGCCCTGTCCGCCGAGGCGGCGCGGGACGAAACGGAACTCCCCGGCGAGGAAGCCGCGCTGGCCGCCTTCCGCAAGGCGCGCGAGGCCCGTGCGGACGCCGCCGCGCAGCTCGCCGCCGGTCACGCGGCCGACGGGTCCGCCGACGTCGGGCTGGTCCGCATCGGCGCCCGGTCCCACGCCGTACGCCGCCCCGGCTGGATCCGCCCCGCGCGCTTGGCGGTCACCGCCGCGCTGGCCGCGGGCGCCCTCGGCGGGGTCGCCATGGCCGCGGGCAGCGGGGTGCTGCCGACGCCGTTCCGCGACCACACCCCCGGCCCCGGCCCCGGTGCCTCGGTGTCGGCCGACCCGAGCCCGCGGGGCCCGGCGGCCTCGCCCTCCCGGGAGGAGACCGGGGACGGAACGAGCGGGCTGCTGCCGCCGGGCGGCGGTGCGAGCGGCACCCCCGGCGGCACCTCCTCGCCCGGGGCGGAACCCGAGAAGTCCGCGGGCGGTGCCACCGGCTCGCCGAACGCGTCCCACGGCGCCGGGACCGTGTGGAGCGGAGCCCCCTCGGCCTGCCGCGACATCCGGGCCGGCAAGGAACTGACGCCCGGCCGCAAGCGCGCCCTGGACGGGGTGGCGGGCGGCTCCGCGCTCGTGTGGAAGTACTGCAAGGGCGTCCTCGGGGCGGCCGGGAACACGAGCGGCGGCGAGGACGGCCACGGCAGGGCCGACCACGGCACCCGCGACGGCGGGGACGGGAAGAAGGGCAACGGCGGTCAGGGCGGTGACGACGACGGCCACGGAGGCCGGGGCGGCGACCACCACCGCGACGGCGGCCTCGGCACGCCCACCCCGCCGACCTTCGCCCCGCTGGTGCCGCAGCACACGGCGGCCACTCCGCTCCCGTCGCCGAGCCCGACGTACACCGCGCTCTGACTCGCTCCGGCGATCACACGCCGCTGACCTGCGCTTTCGTAGGTGGAGAAACTTTTTTGCGGTAACGCGTAACGTTTTCGGGCCCGGGTACGCAGAAGAGAGTGAGCCGACTGGTCATCGGCCGTCGCACTGAGCCGGGGTTCCCCCCGTACCCACGGCTCGTGCACCTGGCGCGGGCGGGACACGTTCCCCCGGTCCCGCCCGCGCCCCGCAACTTCCCACTGCCGCCAGCGCCCCCCTCGCGCTCACCAGTAGACGACGACCTTGTCGCCGTTCCGCACCTGCGCGAACAGAGCCGCGATCGCCGCCTCGTCCCGCACGTTGACGCAGCCGTGGGAGCCGCCGGCGTAGCCGCGCGCGGCGAAGTCGTACGAGTAGTGCACCGCCTGGCCCCCGCTGAAGAACATCGCGTAGGGCATGGGGGAGTCGTAGAGCGTCGACACATGGTGCCGTGACTTCCAGTAGACGTGGTACACCCCCTCCCTCGTGGGGGTGCGCTGCGAGCCGAACCGCACCGCCATCGTGGACACCGTCCGCCCGTCGATCATCCAGCGCAGCGTCCGGCTGGTCTTGCTGATGCACAGCACCCGGCCGGTCAGACAGCGCGGATCGGGTGCGGCGGCCGGCTGACCGCCCATCAGGTACAGCTCCCACTGGCCCGGTTGGCGCGTCATGCCGAGCAGCCGCCGCCAGGTGGCGGCGTCGGTCTCGCCGGTCTGCGGCAGCCCGCGCTTGCGCTGGAAGCCCTTGACCGCCTGCTCGGTCAGGTCGTCGTACGTTCCCGTGGGCCCGTCGAAGAGCCAGCCGATCTGCCGCAGCCGGGCCTGCAGCTCGCGGACCCCCGTACCGCTGTCGCCGCGGGACCACAGGGCCTGGGGCGGTACTGCGGGGGCGGGGCCCGACCCGGGGGCGCGCGGGGTGTCCGAGGCGGGCGTCCGGCTGCCGGGGAGCTCGATGTGCACCGGCGAGCGCTGCTTGCCGTCGGTGTCCGGGACCTGCGCCGTGCAGCCGCAGAGGAGGGCGAGTGCGACGGCGGGGACGAGTGCGGCGGTGACGCGTCCGATGCGACTCATGCCGGAGATGCTTCCCAGCGTGACCGCCGCCGAACAACGGGGCATGGTGAGGAGTACCGAACGCAACTCGGAAGGCACACACCATGGCGCGTGAGTCGGAGTCGGGACTGCCGATCGAGCCGGTCTACGGGCCGGGTGACCTGGCCGGCTGGGACCCCGCCCGGAAACTGGGCGACCCCGGCGCATACCCCTTCACCCGGGGCGTGTACCCCAGCATGTACACCGGCCGGCCCTGGACGATGCGCCAGTACGCGGGTTTCGGCACGGCGGCCGAGTCCAACGCCCGCTACCGCCGGTTGATCGAACACGGCACCACGGGTCTGTCCGTCGCCTTCGACCTGCCGACCCAGATGGGCCACGACTCCGACGCGCCCCTCGCCCACGGCGAGGTCGGCAAGGTGGGCGTGGCCGTCGACTCGATCGACGACATGCGGGTGCTGTTCGGCGGGATCCCGCTGGACCAGGTCTCGACCTCGATGACGATCAACGCGCCGGCGGCGCTGCTGCTGCTCCTCTACCAGCTGGTGGCGGAGGAACAGGGCGTGTCCCCCGGACAGCTCACCGGCACGATCCAGAACGACGTGCTGAAGGAGTACATCGCGCGCGGGACGTACATCTTCCCGCCGAAGCCCTCCCTGCGTCTGACCGCGGACATCTTCCGGTACTGCAAGGCCGAGATGCCCCGGTGGAACACCATCTCGATCTCCGGCTACCACATGGCCGAGGCGGGTGCCTCACCCGCGCAGGAGATCGCCTTCACCCTCGCCGACGGCATCGAGTACGTCCGTACGGCGGTCGCGGCCGGCATGGACGTCGACGACTTCGCGCCCCGGCTGTCCTTCTTCTTCGTCGCCCGTACGACCCTCCTGGAGGAGGTCGCCAAGTTCCGTGCCGCGCGCCGGATCTGGGCGCGGGTGATGCGGGAGGAGTTCGGCGCGCGGGACCCCAAGTCGCTGATGCTGCGCTTCCACACCCAGACGGCGGGGGTCCAGCTGACGGCCCAGCAGCCCGAGGTGAACCTGGTCCGGGTCGCCGTGCAGGCCCTGGCGGCGGTGCTCGGCGGCACGCAGTCCCTGCACACCAACTCCTTCGACGAGGCGATCGCCCTGCCCACGGACAAGTCCGCCCGGCTCGCCCTGCGCACCCAGCAGGTGCTCGCCCATGAGACGGACGTGACCGCGACCGTCGACCCCTTCGCCGGCTCCTACGCGGTGGAGCGGATGACGGACGACGTGGAGACGGCGGCCCTCGACCTGATGCGGAGGGTCGAGGACCTCGGCGGCGCGGTCGCGGCGATCGAGCGGGGCTTCCAGAAGGAGGAGATCGAGCGCAACGCCTACCGCATCGCCCAGGAGACCGACGCGGGCGAACGGGTCGTCGTCGGCGTCAACCGCTTCCAGCTCGACGAGGAGGAACCGTACGAGCCGCTCCGCGTGGACCCGGCGATCGAGGCCCGGCAGGCGCAGCGGCTCGCCCGGCTGCGGGCGGAACGGGACCAGGGCGCGGTGGACTCGGCGCTGGCCGCGCTGAAGAAGGCCGCCGAGGGGGAGGACAACGTGCTGTACCCGATGAAGGAGGCGCTGCGGGGGCGGGCGACGGTGGGGGAGGTGTGCGACGCCCTCCGGGGGGTTTGGGGGAGTTATGTGCCGAGCGATGTGTTCTGAGCTGGGCGGTTACCTCATTTGAGTGATCAGGAGCGGAAATCGTCCGCTCGCGGTTAGTCTCGTGAAGAGTGGCCCCGAAAAGGAGGACGCCATGGCCGTACTGCAGCAAGAACTGCAGCAGGAGCTGACTGTCGGCGAAGTTGCCGACATGCTTGCCCGTGCACTGCCCGGCCGCCGCGTAGAGATCCTCCAGGGGAGGCTCATCGTGACACCGCCGCCGGACGGTTCGCATGCACTGTCGTTGACCTGGCTGGTTGAAGCATTCGGAGGGGCCGGGGCCAGAAAGGTCGGGCTCCGCTACGTTCAAGGCATTGGACTGTGGCTGCCTGCGCTGCCGGACGATTTCGCAGTCCCGGACTTCTCGGTCGTGGACGAGGACTTCCGAGATGCCCTTGTCCGAAAGAACTCCTACGCCCCGAATGTCTTTCGCATGGTCGTGGAGGTCACCTCCCCCTCGAACTGGTCCGATGACCTTCACACCAAGGTCGAGTGCTACGCCCAGGCTGGCATCCCCGCGTATCTCATCGTCAACCGCAAACACGACGAGGTCCTGCTCTACGCCGATCCGGCCGACGGCAAGTACGCCGCCCCCACCCGCTACAAGCGAGGCCAGACCGTCCCCGTCCCCGAGTCCGTAGGCGTCACCCTCGACCTCTCCGTCGACATCCTCCTCGACGGCGACGACTAGCTACCGGCACCCCACCCCCGCCAGGTACTCCCCGACCCCCACCTCAGAATCCCCCGCCCACCCCACGTAACCGTCCGGCCGGACCAGGAACACCCCCGGGCCGTACGACTTCGGGGCCGCCGGGAGCGCCCGCACCCCCGCCACAGGCGCCGCCTCCGCACCGAGCAGGGTCCAGTGCGGCCCCCGGAACGCGTCGAACAGCCGCACCCCGCCCACCGTGCCGTCCGGCGCCCGGTCGCCCGCGCGTACACCGGACGGGGTGGCCCGCCTCTCCTCGCTCAGTGACGACTCCGGGTAGCCCAGCCCGAGCTGGACCGTCGCCTTCCCCCGGCGCACCTCGCCGCGGTGCACGCCCGTCGACAGGCCCAGCATGGCCGCGGCATTGGGGCGGCGCTCCTCCTCGTAGGTGTCCAGCAGTGCCTCGGACGCCCCGTCCCGCAGCACCGCGCCCAGCTTCCAGCCCAGGTTGTAGGCGTCCTGGACGCTGGTGTTCAGTCCCTGCCCGCCCGCCGGCGAGTGCACGTGCGCCGCGTCGCCCGCGAGGAACACGCGGCCCACCCGGAAACGGTCCGCGAGCCCCGTCCGGGGCCGGAACTCCGAGGCCCAGCGCAGCTCGGTGACGTCCCCGGCGTCCAGGTGGGTGTATCCGGCGACCAGCTCGCGGATGCCGTCCAGGGACAGCTCGGGCTCGGTACCCTGCGGCAACCGCCCCGACAGCTGGAAGTCGTCCGTGCCGGCCAGCGGGCACAGCGCGAGGCCGGTGCCGTCGGGCCCGGGGAACGTGTGCCAGTAGTCCCTGTCGAGCCCCTTCAGCCGCACGTCGGCCACCAGGAACGGATGCGGGTCGACCGTCTCGCCGGCCATCCCCACACCCACCGCCCGCCGTACCGCCGAACGTCCGCCGTCGGCCGCGACGACGTACCGCGCGCGCAGGGCCGTACCGTCGGCGAACCGCACGCCCACGCCTTCGGCGTCCTGCTCCAGCCCCGTCACCTCGCGCCCGAAGGCCACCTGCCCGCCCAGCTCCACCAGCCGCGCGTACAGGACCTCCTGGGTGCGCCACTGCGGAACCATCCACGGCTCGGTGTACGGCGCACCCTCCTCCGCCTCCAGCGCCTCGAACAGCGACTCCTCGCCGACCCGTGCACCGTCCTTCCAGACCGTCCGCTCCGGGTAGGGGCCGCCCGCCGCGCGGATCGCGTCGAGGACGCCGAGGTCCTCGAAGACCTCCTGGGTGCGCGGCTGGATCCCCTTCCCGCGCGATCCCGGGAACAGCCGGTCCCCGCGCTCCACGACCAGTGCGTCCACCCCGCGCCGGACCAGGTCGATGCCCAGCGCCAGCCCGGTGGGACCCGCCCCCACGATCAGAACATCCATCACCCATCTCCTTAACACCGTTAAGTGCCGTCGCCGGCAAGAGTGCCCTTAACGCTGTTAAGCTGTCAAGCGTGAGTACGGAACGACGCGCGCCCCTGGACCGCCGACGGGTCGCGGACACGGCGCTGCGGCTGCTGAACGAGGTCGGCCTCGACGGTCTGACCCTGCGGGCCATCGCCAAGGAGCTGGACGTCAAGGCGCCCGCGCTCTACTGGCACTTCAAGGACAAGCAGGCGCTGCTGGACGAGATGGCGACGCAGATGTACCGCCGGATGGCCGCCGGTACCGCGCTCGACCCCGCCGACACCTGGCAGGAGCGGCTGCTCAAGGAGAACCGGGGGCTGCGCACCGCCCTGCTCGGCTACCGCGACGGCGCCAAGGTCTTCAGCGGCTCACGTTTCACCGGCGCCGACCACGGGCGCGAGATGGAGGCGGCCCTGCGCGTCCTCACGTCCGCCGGCTTCACCCTGGCGCAGGCGGTGCGGGCGGCGCGGACCGCGAACGCGTACACCATCGGCTTCGTCACCGAGGAGCAGGGCGTGCGGCCCCTCCCGGGCGAACGCCGGGAGGGCTACGACATCGGGGAGCGCGCCCGCCGCCTGGCCGACTACCCGCTGGCGGCCGAGGCCGGGAAGCTGCTCTTCGACGACTACGACGAGCAGTTCGAGGAAGGCCTGGCCCTGGTCGTGGCGGGAATCGAGGCCCGCTACGGCATCACGTGAGGGCCTCACCGGACACTCCGGGCCTGGCGCAGCGCCCGGGTGAGGACCGGCGGCAGCAGGTCCGCGGCGATGCGGCGGGCGTGGCGCCCGCGCGGTGGGGCGGCGTGGGCGGCCGGCCGGGGCTGCGCGGGGACCGCGGCCGCGGCGGGGGCGGGCTCCTCGGCGTGGTGCCGGGAGAGCGGCAGCACCGGAGCCCGCATGCCCTTGGACTTGAGGCGGACGATGCGGTGCCCGGCGGCCTCCTGCACGCTGAGGTGGCAGTCCGTGCGGGCCCGGACCATGGCCAGCAGCTCCTCCTGCACCGGGCCGGGGTCGCCCCAGGTGCCGTACAGCTTCTGGGTGCTCAGGCAGATCGGCCGCAGTCCCCTGTTGAGCACCGCCTCCCAGGCGGCTATGGAGACGCCCGGCGTGTGCTCGGAGCGGAAGTCGTCCAGGACCACCAGCCCGCCGTCCACCAGCAGATCGCGGGCGGCGCCGATGTCGCCGTACACGTGCTCGTACAGGTGCGAGGCGTCCACGTGCACGAACCGGCAGGAGCGCGGCGCCACCTCGGCCGGCACCAGGGAGCTCGGGCCGTGCAGGACGCGGGGCAGCTCGTCGTGGAAGGCGAGGTAGTTCTCCTCGAAGGCCCGCCGGGTCAGGGTGCCGTACGACTTCGTCGACTCCGCCCGGTTGGCGTCGTCCGGCGCGTCGCCCTCGAAGAGGTCGCACACGGTGAACCGCTCGCCCTCGCGCAGCCGGCGCCCGGTGAAGATCGCGCTCTTGCCGAGGTACACCCCGATCTCCACCAGGTCGCCCCGCAACCCGGTGCGCTCCTGCCGGTCGAGGAACCAGTCGAAGAGCACCTGGTCGAGAACGGGGAACCAGCCGGGGACGTCGTCGAACGTGCGGGGCGGTCGGACCGGTCGTGAGGTGGCGGGCATGGGCACTCCCTGGTTGAGCCGTGAACTGCCACACGCCTGCCCAAGGAGGGATTTCCATGCCCGGCCCCCGGTGAATTCGGGGCCAATTCCAGCGGTGTTCGCGGTTAATGCCGGACCGGCGGACGGGACAGCGCCGCACGTATGCGCGGGGTCAGCGGCTTCTCCACGTACCGATTCAGCAGCCAGGCGAGGACCAGCATGAAGAGGACCGTCAGCAGGAAGGTCCCGTAGGAGGGGATGTGCAGGTTCCGGTGCAGGACCTTGATGACCACCCAGCCCAGGTGCTCGTGCACCAGGTAGAAGGGGTACGTCAGGGCCCCGGCCACCGTCAGCCAGCGCCAGTTCGCCCACCCCAGCCAGCCGAGCGCTATCGCCGCGACCGCGATGAAGCCCAGCGTCACCACCAGGATGATGCCGAACGAGGTGCGGTGGGCGAAGGCGTGCGGGTTCGCGGCGTTCCACAGGCTCTTCACCGCGTAGTGCTGCCCGATCAGCCAGCTCACCGCCACGATGCCCCACGCGTAGACGTCACGCCGGTCGCGGTGGACCAGGTAGAGCCCGACGCCGCCCACGAAGAACGGCGCGTACTCCGGCATCAGCACGATGTCCAGCAGCGGCTGGTGCGCGCCCTGTGCGATCGCCGCCGCCAGCGTCCAGCCCGCGCAGAAGAGGATGACGCGCCGGCGGCTCGCGCCGGGCAGCACGATCAGCAGCGCGAACAGCGCGTAGAAGCGGACCTCCGCCCACAGCGTCCAGCACACGCCCAGCACCCGCTCCGCGCCCAGCGGCTGCTGCAGCATGGTCAGGTTCACCAGGAAGTCGCTCGGCGACACCGTCTTGTAGGCGACCGCGGGCAGTGCGAACACGCCCGTGACGAGGATGACCGCCACCCAGTAGGCGGGCAGCAGCCGGGACGCGCGGGAGGCGAAGAACGACTTGAGGGGCCGCCCCCAGCCGCTCATGCAGATCACGAATCCGCTGATCACGAAAAAGACCTGGACACCGAGGCAGCCGTACGCGAAATACGTGTGCAGGGCGGGGAACTGGTGCTGCGGGCTGCTTCCCCAGGCCTTGGTGACATCGCCGTCCCGGCCGCCGTAGTGGTACGCGGCCACCATCAGCGCAGCGACCAGCCGCAACCCGTCCAGGGCCCGTAGCCGGCCTCCGCCGGCCGGCACCACCGGGGGTGGTCCGGGCGGAGTGCCTTCCTGAACGGGTGCTGCCGAGGCGGGTTGCGACCTCGCCGTCGTCACGACCGTTTCGGTCATGCTGGTATCCCTCGCAATGCACTGAGGATCGTCAATCAAGACCATATGAGTTCACCCTGTGGTCCTCTGTTCGACCGCCACACACTTCGCTGAGCGGTCGCCAGCGGTTCACCTGGGCGTCGCATTGGTTTCCTTCCGTTCGCCCGCGCGGCCGTCGCCGCACCAGGCCTGTCTCACCCGGACCGCGGCAACCGGGCCGAGCGATCGGCGAGTTCGTGAGCGTGCTCGTCGAGTCCGGCGGAGCTGCAGAAACAGAAAAGCTCCTCGCCGTCGTGCGGTGCTGAGCACTTCACACAACGGCAAGGAGCTTCTCCGCCGGGATCCGGTGGCTGTGCGTTCTCCCTGCCCTCAGCGGCGTACCGCCTTCTGCAGGGCCTTCGCCCGGCGTACCACCCGGCGGGCCGTGGCGTTGCGGGGGATGAAGGCCAGCCGGTCGGGGATGCCGCCGGGCAGGCCGAGGGCGGTGAGGCGCCTGCGCTTGAAGTAACGCTTGGTGCGCGGGCCGAGGTGCGTCGACAGGTAGCGTTCCGCCGCCGGTCGCAGCCCCGGGTAGATCTGCGGCTGCATGGCGAAGGAGACCGCGGTGACCAGGGCGCCCAGGGTGTCGGCGGCGACCGGTGCCTCGCCCTTGCCGCCCGACAGGTCCGGCACCAGCGCGTCGGCGAGGACCGCGGGCACCCGGTTGCTGTTCTGGTAGGGCGCGAGACGGTCCAGCAGCCGCTCGGTGCCGAGGCGGGCGACGGGCAGGCCGTAGAACGCGGAAGCGGTGAACAGCGCGGTGGAGAAGCAGCCGACGACCAGTGCGGGCGGGGTCCGCTCGAACAGCACCTCGGCGAGCACGGGCACGTCCAGCACGGTGAGGTCCACGCCCAGCTTCGCGGCCTCGTCCTCCAGGGCACGGCTGTAACGGGCCGGCGCGGTCGGGTGCGGCTTGAAGACGATGCTGCGGTGGCCGCGCTCGACCGCCCCGCGCATCATCCGCACATGCAGGTCCTCCTCCTCGTCGGGGGTGAGGATGTCCAGCGCGGACAGGTACTGGCCGAGCAGCAGCGCCGCGCCCTCGGGCAGCGCGGGCAGGTCCGTGACCGTCGCCGCGAGCTCGCCCATCACCTTCAGGAACGCGGCCGTCGGCACGACCTGCGCGCGCACGTCGAACTCGGTGAGCAGCATGGGCGTCAGCCCCGGCACCAGGTCCAGGTGCAGCAGGCGGCGCACCCGCGTGCCGACCAGGGGGTCGATCTTGTTGCGGGTGGGGCCGTAGCTCATCAGACCGTCGGCGTAGACGTCGACGACGGCCTCGGTGAACAGCTGGGCCACGGTCAGCGCGGGGGTGACCTGGATGGACTCCAGGACCAGTTCCACGTCGTCGTCGCCGAGGTCCCACAGCAGCCGCAGATAACGCTCGAACAGGGGGATGTCGTCCGAGCGCGGCGTCCAGCCGCCGGGATGGAAGGGGCGGATGGCCTCGTTCCAGGACAGCACCGCGTCGAAGTGGTCGCGCAGCGGCTCGAAGCCCGGCATGGCGTCGACCGCCGGGGTGATCTCCGGGGTCGTGGAGTTGTTGAAGACCAGCAGGAGGCTGCGGTCCACCTCCTCGAAGCAGCCCGAGTCGAGCGCGGCGGCCAGGGTGGCGGCGCCGTACAGGGTGGAGACGCAGAAGATGCGGGTGGTACGGGGCATCAGGCAGCCGCCTTCGCTGTGGTGATCCGGCGCCGCAGCCGCCGCAGCTTGGAGGAGCGGTCGAAGTCCATGGTGTCGAGCACGTCGCCGAGCGCGTCCTGGGGCATGCGCTGGATGGCCGCCGCGCTCATCGACCGCAGCTGCCTGGCCACGGCCGGCTCCCACTTGCTCTGGTCGGAGAGGTGGTGGGCGATGATCGCGCAGTAGGTGCGGACCGCCTTCGGCAGCAGCCGGTCGGCGTCCGGGTCCGCGGCCGTCTCCTCGATGACCTGGTCGAACGCGCGGATGAAGTCCAGCTGGCGGACATCACCGATCTGGGTGAGGGAGGATGCGACACCGCGCCGGTAGAACACGCCCAGCAGGCTCACCACCGCGAACGACTCCGCCTCGCGGTGCAGCTTCCAGATCCACGGCCGGTCCTCGGCGGTGCGCAGCCCGTCGGTGAAGTGCAGCAGGCGCTTGTCCAGCAGCCGGCGGTGGTAGATCCCGGCCCAGGCGTAGGCGTAGTCCACCGAGGTCGACCGGTCGGCGGGCAGTATCGCGTCGCGCGGGTTCATGACGTGGCGGCGCCGCCCGTGCGGCACCCGGTGCACCGTCCGTGCGCGGGCCGTGGCCTGGACATGGTCGGTGCGGAGGAAGTCGCACCCCAAATCCTCGATGGCGGCCACCAGCTGGGCGTAGTAGCCCGGGGCCAGCCAGTCGTCGCCGTCCAGGAACGTGAGGTACTCGCCCTGCGCCGCGTCCAGGCCGGTGTTGCGCGCGGTGGCGAGTCCTCCGTTCTTCTCATGGCGGATGTAACGCACCTGCGCCACGTCGGAAAGCTCTTCGGCAGCGCGTTCGAGAATCGCCGGCGTCCCATCCTTCGAATGATCATCCACCAGGACGAACTCGAAGTCGGAACGGGCGTTCAGGCGAAGGCTTCGGAGGGTGTCAAGGGCGTATTGCTGCACGTTGTAGAACGGCACGATCACGGAAAGCTTTGGCACTCGCGAAACACTAGAAGGCCGCCCGGCTGAGCAACTTTCGGGTATTCGTACAGAGGGTGAACTCCATGTGTCGGATCGGTGCATCCCGTGTACTTCTCGGGCTCCAGCAGGCCAGTTGGGCCCACGGCGATGTGTTGTTAACTTTTTGTTGAGATGCGGTTGGGCTTTACCTAGGAATTGCTTCCTAGCGTCTTCGTCGTGCCACCAAGTACACCGAAGCCCACGCGAATCGCGGTACTCGCGGACTCCGACACCCGATGGAAATGGGGTGCGCTGACCGCGGCTCGTATCGCGCCGGGCCCGTCCATGGAATCCGCAGCGCACGAGGCCGCGCAAGGGGGCCCCGAGCTCAGCGGGTTCCTGCTGCGCGGCCGGGCGACGCCGACCCCGCGCCAGCTGGCCGAGGTGGGCGTCACCGCCGACTCGCTGCGCGAGGTCACGGCGGTCGAGTTCCTGCGCGCCATGGCCGAGGAGTCGTACGACATCGTCGTGCTCGCCCTCGTCGGTGGCGGTGTGCAGGCGGTGCTGCACGGCCTCAAGCGGGTCTGGGAGGGCCGTTCGAAGCGTCCCGTCGTCGTCACCGGCTACGTCGGTGTCGTCTACGAGAAGCTCGCCGACGGCCTGCTGCTCCGGCACGGCGCGGACCTCGTCCTCGCCAACTCCCGCCAGGACGCGGACCGTTTCCGGGACGTGTACGAGGGCGTGGGCGCCGACGCCTCGGCGGTCACCGAGGTGGCACTGCCGTTCCTCGGCGGCACCCCGTACGAGGGCGAACACGACCTCTCTGCGGAGCAAGGGCGCAGGCCCTACACCGTGGTGTTCGCGGCCCAGCCCTCCGTGCCGGACAGCCGCAGGGACCGTATCTACCTGCTGGAGCGCCTGGTCAAGCACGCGCGCCTGCACCCCAACCGCGAAGTGCTGCTCAAACTGCGCTCCAAGCCGGGCGAGCACACCACGCACATCGAGGAGCTGCCCTACCAGAAGCTGGTGCAGCGGCTGGACCCGCCCGCCAACTTCCGCCTCGTGTACGGGAACATGGGCGAGGTCCTCGACCGCACCGACCTGCTGGTGACGATCAGCTCCACCGCCGCGCTGGAGTCCCTGCACCGCCGTATCCCGACCGTCGTCCTCACCGACCTCGGCGTCCGCGAGACCCTCGGCAACCACCACTTCGTCGGCTCCGGCTGCCTGGCCTCCTGGGACCAGCTCGACGCCGGGCACCGGCCGGCACCCGAGCCCGCATGGGTGGCCCGGCAGGGCGTCGCCGCCGACGGCGACTACGCCACCGCCTTCGACGCGGCGCGCGAGCGGATCGCCAAGCTGCTCGCCCAGCCCGGCGGCCTCGCGCCGCTGACCCCGTACTACACACCCGCGACCGCGCCCGGCTACCTGCCCGGCATCCTCGCCCGCCACCACCTCGGCCCGGACGGCAGCCCGCTGCCCGGCGCGCCCGCCGCCGACAAGGAGCCCGGACCCGTCCGGCAGATCGTCCGCCGGGCGGCGCGCGGCGCCTACCGGCACGGAGTGCAGCGGGTGGCGCCCGTCATCCGGCGGATGGGGGAGCTGTGAGTCCTCAAGGAGAAACACCCATGTCCGACACGTCAGCCGGGGTGCGCCGCGTCCTCGCGGTGATCCCCGCGCGGGGCGGCTCCAAGGGAGTGCCCGCCAAGAACCTGGCCCCCGTCGGCGGCGTCCCGCTCGTCGCCCGGGCCGTCCGCGAGTGCCTGGCCAGCCGCCTCGTCACGGACGTGGTCGTCTCCACCGACGACCAGGCCATCGCCGCCGTGGCACGCGAGGCGGGCGCCGAGGTCGTGCTGCGCCCGGCCGCCATCGCCGGGGACACCGCCACCTCCGAAGCGGCCGTCCTGCACGCGGTGGACGCCCACGAGGCCCTGCACGGCGCCTCCGTCGACGTGGTCCTCCTGGTGCAGTGCACCAGCCCGTTCATCGTCCGCGAGGACATCGACGGGGTGGCGGGCGCGGTCGTGGAGAACGGCGCGGACACCGCGGTGACCGTGGCCCCGTTCCACGGTTTCGTCTGGCGTGAGGCGGCCGGTGAACCCGCCGCGGACGGCGGGACCGGGACCGCCTCAGGCCACGGCGTCAACCACGACAAGTCCTTCCGCCCGCGCCGCCAGGACCGCCCCCAGGACTTCCTGGAGACCGGCGCCGCCTACGCCATGGACGCGGCCGGCTTCCGCGAGCACCAGCACCGCTTCTTCGGCCGCACCGAACTCGTGCGCACCGACCCCGCGCGCGTGCTGGAGATCGACGACCCGCACGACCTGGCCCGCGCCCGCGCGCTGGCCCCCCTCTTCGACGCGGACCGCCCCGGTTCGCTGCCGACCGCCGACGACATCGACGCGGTCGTACTGGACTTCGACGGCACCCAGACCGACGACCGGGTGCTGGTCGACTCCGACGGACGGGAGTTCGTCTCCGTGCACCGCGGCGACGGCCTCGGCATCGCCGCCCTGCGCAGGAGCGGACTGAAGATGCTGATCCTGTCCACGGAACAGAACCCGGTCGTCGCCGCCCGCGCCCGGAAGCTCAAGCTCCCGGTGCTGCACGGCATCGACCGCAAGGACCTCGCCCTCAAGCAGTGGTGCGAGGAGCAGGGCATCGCGCCGGAGCGCGTGCTCTACGTCGGCAACGACGTCAATGACCTCCCGTGCTTCGCCCTCGTCGGCTGGCCCGTGGCGGTCGCGAGCGCCCACGACGTCGTGCGCGGCGCCGCACGCGCGGTCACCACCGTCCCCGGTGGCGACGGCGCGATCCGAGAGATCGCCAGCTGGATCCTCGGCCCCTCTCTCGATTCCCTCACCAAGTAAGGACATCTCCACCATGAGCACCAACTCCCGTATCCGTAACCTCGGTCCGCGTCAGGCCGGCCCCGGCCGCCCCGTCTACATCTGCGGCGAGATCGGCATCAACCACAACGGTGAGCTGGAGAACGCCTTCAAGCTGATCGACGTGGCCGCCGAAGCCGGCTGTGACGCCGTCAAGTTCCAGAAGCGCACCCCGGAGATCTGCACCCCGCGCGACCAGTGGGACATCGAGCGCGACACCCCCTGGGGCCGGATGACCTACATCGACTACCGCCACCGCGTGGAGTTCGGCGAGGACGAGTACCGCAAGATCGACGCGTACTGCAAGGAGAAGGGCATCGCCTGGTTCGCCTCCCCGTGGGACACCGAGGCCGTCGCCTTCCTCGAGAAGTTCGACGTCCCGGCCCACAAGGTGGCCTCCGCCTCCCTGACGGACGACGAGCTGCTGCGGGCCCTGCGCGCCACCGGCCGCACGATCATCCTCTCCACCGGCATGTCGACCCCGAAGCAGATCCGCCACGCCGTCGAGGTCCTGGGCAGCGACAACATCCTGCTCTGCCACGCCACCTCGACCTACCCGGCCAAGGCCGAGGAGCTCAACCTCCGCGTGATCAACACGCTGGAGAAGGAGTACCCGAACGTTCCGATCGGCTACTCCGGCCACGAGACCGGTCTGCAGACCACGCTGGCCGCCGTCGCCCTCGGCGCCGCCTTCGTCGAGCGCCACATCACCCTCGACCGCGCGATGTGGGGCTCCGACCAGGCCGCCTCCGTCGAGCCCCAGGGCCTGCAGCGCCTGGTCCGCGACATCCGCACCATCGAGGCCTCCCTCGGTGACGGCGTCAAGAAGGTCTACGACTCCGAGCTCGGCCCCATGAAGAAGCTGCGCCGTGTCAGCGGCGTCGTCGCCGAGGCGGAGATCGCCGCGGCGGCGGGCGAGCCGGTCACGGTGTGAGAACGGGCCCCACCAGCCCCTTACGACGGGACGGTCGTACGTCGATGAGCCCCCGCGCCGGGAACACCGGCCCCCGCACTCTCGCCTTCGTGGAGAGTCCGGTGCAGTTGCTGAACGTGCTGGAGTGGGCGCATGTCCACGGCCTGCGCGGGACGGACACGTCCGGCGCGGGCCGGGTGGTGCCCCTGCCCGCGCAGGTGCGGCGCCCCGTGGACGGCGAGCAGCCGGCGCAGACGCGGTCCGGCGCGGAGCTCACCGTCGTCGTCCTGTCCCCGACCGACCCCATGACCCGGGGCCAGCTCCGCCGCATGGCCGACCTGGCCCGGGACGAGGGGTACCGGGTCCGCTGGGAGGAGGCCCGGGGCGGCCCGGCCGCACCCTTCCAGACGATCGGCGGACTCACCGGCCGGCTGCGCCGGGCGGACCGGATCGTCATGGGCGACCCCTTCTCCCGCTATGTGCAGCTGCTGCTGACGATCACCCGGGCCAAGGACCTCGTGGTGGTCGACGACGGCACGGCGACGATGGAGTTCGTCGCCCAGCTCGCCCGCGGTGAGCGCCTGGTGCGCTGGCACCGCAAGGGCGGCCGTCCCGGCGCGCGCGACCTGCTGTTCGCGCCGGTGTCCTCCTCCGCGCGGCGCCGGCTGACCCCGAACGCCGACCGCCGGGTGGAGGTCTTCTCCTCCATGCCGGTGCAGGAGAGACCCGACGGGGTGACGGTCACCGCCAACGACTTCGGCTGGACCCGCGCCCGCTTCGGCCCGCCCCGCATCACCGGCGGCGCGGACATGGTCGGCACCTCGCTGGTCGAGACCGGCGTCGTCGACGGGGACCGGTACCTGGAGGCGGTCCGCAACCTGGCCAAGGCCCACGGGGCCACCCGCTACTTCGCCCACCGCCGGGAGAGCGCCGAGAAGCTCCACCGGCTCGCCGCGGAGACCGGCCTGGAGATCGTCCGCCCCGACCTGCCGCTGGAGCTGATCGCCCGGCGCGGTCCGATCGGGCGGACGATCCTGAGCTTCCCCTCGACGGTCGTGCACACCCTGCCCCTGGCCCTGGCGGGTACCGGTGTACGGGTCGCCGTGTGCGACATCGACCCCGGCTGGCTGACGGAACACGCCTCCCCCCGGGCCCAGGGCTTCCTGTCCGGCGTCACCGGCACCGCCCGCGACGTCCACCGGCTGGCGGCGGTGAGCCCGGCCTAGAGGGTCACGTCCCCATGGTCCGCGCTGCCGGTGCTGCCCGGCTTGCGGGCCAGCAGGAAGGCCCGGGGGCGCTTCTCGTCGGCGACGGGTTCGCGGACGGTCGTGGCCACGGGCTCCAGGCCCGCTTCGGCGAGCAGGGCGGAGACGGTGTCCGGTGTGCGCCAGTAGTAGTGCAGGTCGATCTCGTGCCCGAACCGCTCCGTGAGGCGCATCCGGCCGGCGTCGTCGCCCGACTGGAAGCACAGCAGCACGTGCCCGCCCGGGACGAGGGTGCGGTGGAACTCCGCGAACGCCGCCGGCAGGTGGTCGTCCGGGACATGGATGACCGAGTAGAGCGCCATGATCCCGCCCAGTGTGCCGTCCGGCAGGTCCAGCGAGGTCATGGAGCCCACGTGGAACCGCAGGTGCGGATGCGCCTCGCGGGCCAGCGTGACCATCCGGGGGGAGAGGTCGACCCCGAAGACCGGCACCCCGAGCCCGTGCAGATGGGCGGTGACATGACCGGGCCCGCTGCCGAGGTCGGCGACCGGCGCCGAGCCGCCCGCCCTGACCAGCTCGGCGAAGGCGGCGATCAGGGCCAGGTCCACGGGGCCGATGTCCAGATCGGCGGGGAAGCGCTCCGCGTACTCCTTGGCGATCGCGTCGTAGGACGAGCGGGTGGCGGCCATGAAGTCCGCGTTGAGGTCCGTGCCGAGGTCCGCGTTGAGGTCCGCGTTGAGGTCCGCGTTCGGTTGGCTCACGGGGGCGCAGATTACCCTGCTCCGCCCGCACCGCTCCGACCTGCGGCTTTCCTTCCGGCGGTTCCGGTACGTGGACCGCACCAGCGTGGCTTTGGCGCCGCGTGGTATCCGTGGAGGAAAGGATGGATGGGTGATCCAGATGCGGCGAAACCGCGAAAGTTTACCCATCCGATACATCGGCTATGCGTCGGGCGGTCGGATTTTCTTCCCCTAACAGGTTGAAGTTTTGTTGATCGAGGGTCAGTTGACCGGTCCGGCGTCCTACCCTTCAGAGGGTGAACCAATTGATGTCCCCAGAGTCCGAGGCCGACCTTCCTGGCGATGCCGTGCTCCCCGGCCTGCTGAGCGAGTCGCTGTACGCGGAGCTCGTCGCGTTCCGGCGTGACTTGCACATGCACCCCGAGCTGGGCAACCAGGAGTTCCGTACCACCGCCGCGATCAAGGGGCGGCTCGAGAAGGCGGGGCTCAGGCCCCAGGTCCTCCCCGCCGGGACCGGGCTCGTCTGCGACATCGGGGCGGACCCCGATCAGGGGGCTGGCCGGATGCCCATACTGGCGCTGCGGGCCGACATCGACGGACTGCCCATCCCGGACACGAAGACCGAGTCCCCGTACCGGTCGACCGTGCCGGACCGCGCGCACGCCTGCGGTCACGACGTGCACACGACCGTGGTGCTGGGCGCCGGCCTGGTCCTCGCCGCACTGCACGAGAAGGGGCTGCTGCCCCGTCCCGTGCGGCTGATCTTCCAGCCCGCCGAGGAGGTGCTGCCCGGAGGCGCCGCCGACGTCATCGCGTACGGGGCGCTGGACGGAGTGGGGCGGATCATCGCCGTGCACTGCGACCCCCGGGTGGACGCCGGGAGGATCGGGCTGCGGCACGGGCCCATCACCAGCGCCTGCGACCGGCTGGAGATCGCCCTGGACGGGCCCGGCGGGCACACCGCCCGGCCGCATCTGACCACCGACCTGGTGACCGCCGCGGCCCGGGTCGCCACCGACGTGCCGGCGATCGTCGCCCGGCGGGTGGACAGCCGTAGCGGCCTCGCGGTGACCTGGGGGCGGATCGAGTCGGGGCACGCGCCGAACGTGATCCCGCAGCACGCCGAGCTCTCGGGGACCGTGCGGTGCCTCGACATCGACGCCTGGCGGCTGGCGCCCGACGTGCTGCACGCCGCGATCGACGAGGTCGCCACCCTGCACCGGGCCAAGTCCGAGATCAACTACGTGCGCGGGGTGCCGCCGGTCGTCAACGACCCCGAGGTGACCGAACTGCTGCGGGAGGCCATGGTCGCGCGGCGCGGGATCGAGTCCGTCGAGAGCACCGAGCAGAGCCTCGGCGGGGAGGACTTCTCCTGGTACCTGGAGCACGTGCCGGGGGCCATGGCCCGACTCGGGGTGCGCACCCCGGGTGAGCGCACGGTGCGCGATCTGCACCAGGGCGACTTCGACGCCGACGAGCGGGCCATCACGGTCGGCGTGGAGCTGTTCACCGCCGCGGCACTGCTGGACGCCGTGCAGTAGGGCACGCGTGGGGTCGGGGGAGGGGTGTCCGGTCGGCGCCCCTTCGTCCCCTTGCGTCATCCGGGTGTAACCGGCGGTAGACCGTTGTAACCGGGGGGCGGCACGAATCGGTAACGGCCCGGGAAAACCCCGTTCCCCTCCTCTTCTACGCGCGTTACTGTGCGCCGGAATCGCCACCACCGGCGGCACCCTCGCCACCGGCGGCACATTGGGGAAGAGCGGACCGTGTGACGGGGCCGTGGGGACGAAGGGGTGCTTGCTGTGCGTCTGATCTCTCGGAGGACGAGATTCTCCCAAGCTGCGGTGACCGTCGCGGTCGTCGCCCTCGCGGCCGCCGGGTGCGGCAAGTCCAGCACGGAGTCCACCGGGACGTCCTCCAAGGACGGCAAGTACTCCGGCAAGGGGATCGGCCTGGCGTACGACATCGGTGGGAAGGGTGACCAGTCGTTCAACGACGCCGCCTACGCCGGTCTCCAGAAGGCGGAGGGCGAGTTCAAGATCGGTGGCCGGGATGTCGAGCCGACGGACAACGAGTCGGACGCGGACAAGACGCAGCGTCTGGTGACCCTGGCGAAGGCGGGTTACAACCCGGTCATCGGTGTCGGTTTCGCCTATGCGCCGGCGGTGAAGGAGGCCGCGGCGAAGTTCCCGAAGGTGACCTTCGGCATCATCGATGACGACAAGGTGCAGGCGAAGAACGTCGCCGACATGCTGTTCCACGAGGAGCAGTCCTCGTATCTCGCCGGTGTCGCGGCCGCGAAGGCGACGAAGAAGAACCACATCGGCTTCATCGGCGGCGTGGACGTTCCGCTGATCCACAAGTTCGAGGCGGGCTTCAAGCAGGGTGCCCAGTCGGTCAACCCGAAGATCAAGATCGAGTCGCAGTATCTGACTCAGACGCCTCAGGAGGGCGGCTTCTCCAGCCCCGACAAGGGTGAGAACGCGGCCAACGGTCAGATCGACGCGGGCGCCGACGTGCTCTACGCCGCCGCCGGCCTCTCCGGTCAGGGCGTGATCAAGTCCGCCGCCGAGCACAAGGTGTGGGCCATCGGCGTCGACTCCGACCAGTACAAGCAGGCCGCGCTGGCCAAGTACAAGGACTACATCCTCGGCTCCGCCCTGAAGAACGTCGGTGGCGCCGTCTACGACCTCGTCAAGTCCGTCTACGAGGGCAAGCCGCTCAGCGGCGACGTCCGAGGTGACCTGAAGTCCGGCGCCGTCGGCTTCGCCGACTCCAACCCGAAGTACAAGGCACTGACCGCCGTGGTCTCGGCCGTGGACAAGGCCAAGCAGAACATCATCGACGGCAAGGTCACCGTCAACACGCAGTGAGGGGGCATCGCCCCTGAAGCGTCGTCCCAGGCAGTTGAAGAAGGAGCCCCGGACCGAAATCGATCGGCCGGGGCTCCCTCTTTACGCGCTGTGCGGGGCGCGGCTCGCTCTAGTCGAACGGGTCCGTCTCAACACTGATCCTGTACACCTCGATACCGGTGTGCCCCGGGTCGGTGCTGCAGACGGCCTTCGAAGTCTCACCATCGCGGGTGTTGACCCAGGGGCCGTTGACGTTGTGCGTGTGGCCGGCGGAGTTCATGCAGACGACCTTCACCCGGTGGGTGTCGAAGCGGGTGCCGCCCCCGGTGCACTTGGCGTAGCCGGTCCCCTGGTCGTGGGAGATCCAGGTGGTGCAATTGGCCGAGGCGAGCGCGGGCGTGGCGACGCCGACGACGGTCGCCGACACGGCAAGGCCGACGCCGACTGCCGCGGCGCCGATCCTGGTCAGTTTCATGATCCTCCCCGAAGATCGAAAGAGATGCCGCAGGTTGGTCGGACCTGCGGAGGTTGCACGTCCGGGATTCTGCCGGTGTGGGGCACGAGGAAGATCACCCTCGGGAGGGATCTTGTATTCCCTTCGAACTGATAGGTGTCCCTTGCCACCCGCAAGGGGCACATCGCTGTCCGTAACCTGGAGCCGTGACTGTGGCCACAGCTGGATAACGGACCGGACATTGGGGGTTTTCCGCCAGGTCTACGCGCGTTACGCTGCCGCGGAACCAGCGCCTGGGTTGGGCGCTTGCACAAAGGAGTCACGTTCCATGCGCCGGGTGTCCCGTATCACGATTGCAGGCGTTGCGACCGCAGCGCTCGCCGTCACCGTCTCTGCCTGTGGCAGCTCGTCCACGTCCTCCGCCTCCGGTGGGGGCAAGTCCAAGGGCATCGGCCTGGCGTACGACGTCGGCGGCAAGGGCGACCAGTCCTTCAACGACGCCGCCTACGCCGGCTTCGAGAAGGCCCAGAAGGACTTCGGCGTCAGCGGGCGGGATGTCGAGCCACAGGACGGCGAGTCGGACGCGGACAAGACGCAGCGTCTGGTGACCCTGGCGAAGGCGGGTTACAACCCGGTCATCGGTGTCGGTTTCGCCTATGCGCCGGCGGTGAAGGAGGCCGCGGCGAAGTTCCCGAAGGTGACCTTCGGCATCATCGATGACGACAAGGTGCAGGCGAAGAACGTCGCCGACATGCTGTTCCACGAGGAGCAGTCCTCGTATCTCGCCGGTGTCGCGGCCGCGAAGGCGACGAAGAAGAACCACATCGGCTTCATCGGCGGCGTGGACGTTCCGCTGATCCACAAGTTCGAGGCGGGCTTCAAGCAGGGTGCCCAGTCGGTCAACCCGAAGATCAAGATCGAGTCGCAGTATCTGACTCAGACGCCTCAGGAGGGCGGCTTCTCCAGCCCCGACAAGGGCGAGAACGCGGCCAACGGCCAGATCGACGCGGGCGCCGACGTGCTCTACGCCGCCGCCGGCCTCTCCGGTCAGGGCGTGATCAAGTCCGCCGCCGAGCACAAGGTGTGGGCCATCGGCGTCGACTCCGACCAGTACAAGCAGGCCGCCCTGGCGAAGTACAAGAACTACATCCTGACGTCGGCCCTGAAGAACGTCGAGGGCGCGGTCTATGAGCTCTCCAAGTCCGTCATCAAGGACAAGAAGCCGCTCTCCGGTGACGTCCGCGGCTCGCTGGACAACGGTGGCGTCGGTCTGTCCGACTCCAACCCGGCCTTCAAGAACAACGCCGGCATGCAGGCCGCGATCAAGAAGGCCGAGGCCGGTATCAAGGACGGCAGCATCAAGGTGAAGACCTCCTGACGTTCTCGGTCGGAGGCCTTGGCCGGAAGGCGCTGCAATGGCAGCGTTACGGCCGCGCAACGGGGCACGGGCAGGATGCAGTCCGCGCCCCGTTCGCGCGGCAGAATGCTCGGAACGGATCGGGTACTTGAACAACTTGGACAAGGCCGGTCAGGTCCGAGCACTATTTAAAGCAGGGGCGCTACGCGCGTAGAGTGGCCCCTTTCCCGAGGAGAGTGCGCCATCGACGCGTCCAGCAGCCCTCCGCTCACCGCTCAGTCGACAGTCGCGGTAGAGCTCGCGGGCATCACCAAGCGATTCCCGGGTGTCGTGGCCAACCACGACATCCACCTCACGGTCCGCAAGGGCACCGTGCACGCCCTGGTCGGCGAGAACGGCGCCGGCAAGTCGACCCTGATGAAGATCCTCTACGGCATGCAGAAGCCGGACGAGGGCACCATCGCGGTCGACGGCGAGCAGGTGAGCTTCGCCAGCCCCGCGGACGCCATCGCCCGCGGCATCGGCATGGTCCACCAGCACTTCATGCTGGCCGACAACCTGACCGTGCTGGAGAACGTGGTGCTCGGCAGCGAGAAGCTGCACGGCATCGGCGGCGGCGCACGCAAGAAGATCAAAGAGATCTCCGACCGTTACGGTCTCGGTGTCCGCCCGGACGTCCTCGTGGAGGACCTCGGCGTCGCCGACCGCCAGCGCGTGGAGATCCTCAAGGTCCTCTTCCGCGGCGCACGCACCCTGATCCTCGACGAGCCGACCGCCGTCCTCGTCCCGCAGGAGGTCGACGCGCTCTTCGCCAACCTGCGCGAGCTGAAGTCCGAGGGCCTCTCCGTCATCTTCATCTCCCACAAGCTGGGCGAGGTGCTCTCCGTCGCCGACGACATCACCGTCATCCGGCGCGGTACGACGGTCGGGACCGCGATCCCGTCCGAGACCACCCCGCGCCAGCTGGCCGAGCTGATGGTCGGCAGCGAGCTGCCCACGCCGGAGACCGCCGAGTCCACGGTCACCGACCGGGCCGTGCTGGAGGTCAGGAACCTCACCGTCCACGCCCGCGGCGCCGTCTCCATGGGCACGGAGGAGGAGCCCTCCGCCGGGGGTCTCACCGAGTTCGCGCCCGCCGGCGAGGTCAAGAAGGTCCTCGACGACGTCACCTTCACCATCCACGCCGGCGAGGTCATGGGCATCGCGGGTGTCGAGGGCAACGGCCAGACCGAGCTGATCGACGCGCTGATCGGCACCAAGCACGCCGACTCCGGCTCGATCCACTTCCTCGGCGAGGACATCACCCCCTGGGCCACCCGCAAGCGTCGTGAGCGGGGCGTCGGCTACATCCCCGAGGACCGCCACCGCCAGGGCCTGCTGCTGGAGTCCCCGCTCTGGGAGAACCGCATCCTCGGTCATGTCACCGAGAAGCCCAACGCCAGGGGCTTCTGGCTGGACCCCAAGGGCGCCCAGGCCGACACCCGCCGGATCGTCGAGGAGTACGACGTCCGCACCCCGGGCATCGACGTCACGGCGGCCTCCCTCTCCGGCGGCAACCAGCAGAAGCTGATCGTCGGCCGCGAGATGAGCCACGATCCCAAGTTCCTGATCGCCGCCCACCCCACCCGCGGTGTGGACGTCGGCGCCCAGGCGCAGATCTGGGACCGCATCCGGGAGGCCCGCCGCGAGGGCCTGGCCGTGCTGCTGATCTCCGCCGACCTGGACGAGCTGATCGGTCTGTCGGACACCCTGCGCGTCATCTACGACGGCAGGCTGGTCGCCGACGCAGACCCGGCCACCATCACGCCGGAGGAGCTGGGCTCGGCCATGACGGGTGCCGCGTCCGGTCACCTGGAGCACGAAGAGACCGCCCCCCAGGGCGACGACAACGCCGGTCCGGAGGACGAGGCCCGATGAAGAAGTTCGACAAGGAGCGGGTGCTCGTCGCGGTGGCCGGACCGGTCATCGCACTGGTCCTGGCGATCCTGCTGACCTCCGTGGTCCTGCTCGCCTCGGGCAAGAACCCGATCGAGCCGTACACGCTGATGCTCCAGCAGCTGCCGTACTCGGACATCCAGGTCCTGATCATCAACCAGGCGTCGCTGTACTACATCGCCGCCATCGCGGTCGCCCTCGGCTTCCGCATGAACCTGTTCAACATCGGCGTCGACGGCCAGTACCGCCTGGCCGCGGTGATGACCGCCGTCGTCGGCGCGCACGTGGCGCTGCCTGCCGCGCTGCAGATCCCGCTGCTGCTCCTGGTCGCCATGTGCACCGGTGCCTTCTGGGCCGGCATCGCCGGTGTCCTGAAGGTCACCCGCGGTGTCAGCGAGGTCGTCGCGACGATCATGCTGAACTCGATCGCCACCGCCGTCATCGGCTACGTCACCCTCACCGACGTGTGGGGCGTGCAGGTCGGCGACAACGTGACGACCGGCGTGATGAAGAAGTCCGGCTGGTTCCCTGGCATCGACCTGGGCCCGGACGTCGGCTCGATCTACGGTCTGGTCTTCCTCGCCGTCCTGCTCGGCGTCGGCTACTGGGTCGTCCTCAACCGCACCCGCTTCGGCTTCGACCTGCGCGCCACCGGCGCCTCGGAGACCGCCGCCGCGGCCTCCGGCGTCGACGCCAAGCGCATGGTGCTGACCTCCATGCTCATCTCCGGCGCCATCGCGGGCCTGGCCGGACTGCCGCTGCTGCTCGGCGACACCCACACCTACAGCCTGAGCTTCCCCGCGGGCCTCGGCTTCACCGCCATCGGCATCGCCCTGCTCGGCCGCAACAACCCCGGCGGCATCGCCCTCGCCGCCCTGCTGTGGGCCTTCCTCGACAAGGCCTCGCCCGCCCTCGACTACGCGACCCCCGTGGCGTACGACAAGGAGATCGCCACGATCATGCAGGGCCTGATCGTGTTCGCGGTCGTCATCTCGTACGCGGCCGTCCAGCAGTGGGCCCTGCGCCGCCAGCAGCGCCGGGTCGGCGCCGAGCTGGCCGCGGCCGCCGTCCAGAACACCAAGAAGGAGGTGGCTGCCTGATGTCCACCGCGACCATCGCCAAGCCGCAGGCGAAGCAGCCCCGCAAGGGTGGCCGCCGTATGTCGCTCCCGGTACTCCTGCTGGTCATCGCGGGTGTGCTGGTGCTGACCTCGATCGTCCGGCTGATCACGGGCGCGGACGGCATCACCTCGGTCGGACAGATGTCCACCGCGCTGCAGCTCGCCGTGCCGATCGGTCTCGCGGGCCTCGGCGGCCTGTGGGCCGAGCGCGCGGGCGTCGTCAACATCGGCCTCGAGGGCATGATGATCCTCGGCACCTGGTTCGGTGCCTGGGCCGGCTACCAGTGGGGCCCGTGGACCGGTGTCGTCTTCGGCATCATCGGCGGCGCGCTCGGCGCCGTCCTGCACGCCATCGCCACCGTCACGTTCAACGTCAACCACATCGTCTCCGGTGTGGCGCTGAACATCCTGGCCCTCGGCGTGACCCGCTACCTGTCGAAGTTCACCTTCGCCGACGCCCCGCAGGGCTCCACCAAGCAGTCCCCGCCGATCGACTCCCTCGGCGACTTCAGCATCCCCGGCCTGGCGGACTGGCTGAACACGCTCAACGGGAAGCACTGGTTCCTGGTCTCGGACCTCGCCGGCCTGCTCGGCGGCCTGGTCACCGACCTGTCGCCGCTGACCGTCGTCGCTGTCGCCCTGGTCCCGGCGACCTGGTGGGTGCTGTGGCGGACCGCCTTCGGTCTGCGTCTGCGCTCCTGCGGTGAGAACCCGGTGGCGGCCGAGTCCCTCGGCGTCAACGTGTACAAGTACAAGTACATCGCGGTGATCATCTCCGGCGGCTTCGCCGGCCTCGGCGGCGCGTTCCTGTCGATCGTGGCGTCCAACGTGTACCTCGACGGCCAGACCGCCGGCCGCGGCTACATCGGTCTCGCCGCGATGATCTTCGGCAACTGGATGCCGGGCGGCCTGGCGCTCGGTGCGGGCCTGTTCGGCTACACCGACAGCCTCAACCTGCGCGGCGGCACGGTGAACGTCCACGCGCTGATCCTGCTGCTGGCGATCCTGCTGGTGTTCGGGGCGGCGTACCTGGCGTGGCGCAAGAAGTACGTCCCCGCCGTCGTCACGTTCGTCATCGCGGCCCTGATGTTCGTCTGGTACACCTCCACGAACGAGGTCCCGCGACAGCTGGTGACGGCCACCCCGTACATCGTCACGCTGCTCGTCCTCTCGCTGTCCGCGCAGAAGCTGCGCATGCCGAAGGCGGACGGTCTGCCCTACCGGAAGGGACAGGGCAAGTGACGTCGACCCCGTCGGCCGCCGGCTTCGACTGGGAGCCGCTGCGGGCCGAGGCGCGGGAGGCCATGTCCCACGCCTACGCCCCCTACTCGGGCTACCCGGTCGGGGTCGCCGCCCTGGTCGACGACGGGCGCACGGTCACCGGCTGCAACGTCGAGAACGCCTCCTACGGGCTCGGGCTGTGCGCCGAGTGCGGGCTGGTCTCCCAGCTGCAGCGCACCGGGGGCGGCCGGCTGACGCACTTCACGTGCGTGGACGGCACCGGCGGCCTGCTGGTGCCGTGCGGCCGCTGCCGCCAGCTGCTGTACGAGTTCGGCGGGCCGGACCTGCTCCTGGACACCCCCGCGGGCGTCCTGCCGCTCTCCGAGATGCTGCCCCAGGCCTTCGGCCCGGACCATCTCACCAAGTAAGTCCCGTACGGCCCCCCTCGACGCGTTCAGGGGGGCCGTGCACCTTCGCAACCCCGGAAGGGAAACCCATGGCCATGGACGCCATCTCCGTCATCCGCACCAAGCGGGACCGCGGTGAACTCAGCGACGAGCAGATCGACTGGGTCATCGACGCGTACACGCGCGGGGAGGTCGCCGACGAGCAGATGTCGGCGCTCGCGATGGCCATCCTGCTCAACGGCATGAACCGCCGCGAGATCGCCCGCTGGACCGCCGCGATGATCGCCTCCGGCGAGCGCATGGACTTCTCGGCGCTGTCCCGTCCGACGGCCGACAAGCACTCCACGGGCGGCGTCGGCGACAAGATCACCCTGCCGCTGGCCCCGCTGGTCGCCGCCTGCGGCGCGGCCGTCCCGCAGCTCTCCGGCCGTGGCCTCGGCCACACCGGCGGCACCCTCGACAAGCTGGAGTCGGTCCCCGGCTGGCGCGCGCTGCTCTCCAACGAGGAGATGCTGCACGTCCTGGACACCACCGGCGCGGTGATCTGCGCGGCGGGCGACGGACTGGCCCCGGCGGACAAGAAGCTGTACGCGCTGCGGGACGTGACCGGCACGGTGGAGGCGATCCCGCTGATCGCCTCGTCGATCATGTCGAAGAAGATCGCGGAGGGCACGGGGTCGCTGGTCCTGGACGTGAAGGTGGGCACGGGCGCCTTCATGAAGACCATCGAGGACGCCCGGGAGCTGGCCTCCACGATGGTCGGCCTCGGCACCGACCACGGCGTCAAGACGGTCGCGCTCCTGACCGACATGTCGACCCCGCTCGGCCTGACGGCCGGCAACGCCCTGGAGGTCCGCGAGTCGGTCGAGGTCCTCGCGGGCGGCGGCCCGGCGGACGTGGTCGAGCTGACCGTCGCCCTGGCCCGCGAGATGCTCGACGCGGCCGGTGTCAAGGACGCCGACCCGGCGAAGGCCCTGGCCGACGGTTCGGCCATGGACGTGTGGCGCCGCATGATCGCGGCCCAGGGCGGCGACCCGGACGCTCCGCTCCCCACGTCGAGGGAACAGCACGTGGTCAAGGCCCCGGCCTCCGGCGTCCTCACCCGCCTCGACGCCTACGACATCGGTGTCGCCGCCTGGCGCCTCGGCGCGGGCCGCGCCCGCAAGGAGGACCCGGTGCAGGCGGGCGCGGGCGTCGAGATCCACGCCAAGCCGGGCGAGCCGGTCCGTGCGGGCGAGCCCCTGCTGACCCTGCACACCGACACCCCCGAGCGCTTCGAGTACGCGCTGCAGTCGGTGGAGGGTTCCTTCGACATCGCGCCCGAGGGCACGGAGTTCTCGGCGTCGCCGGTGGTGCTGGAACGTATCGCCTGACCAGGCCATTGCCCTTTCGGGTGAACGGGATCGGTGGACCTTTGCCGGTCCCGTTCGGCATGCTGGGATCGGTGACGCACCGATTGGAGAACGGCCATGAGCGCACTCACCGTGAGCCAGGAGCCCGAGCAGAGCTGGGACGACCTCGTCCGGTTCTGGGAGGAGATGGAATGGCCTGAGGGCAGCACGGTGGAGATCATCGAGGGGATCGTCACCGTGTCGCCTGCTCCCGCCTTTCGCCACAACGTGATCGTGGCGCGCATTCACCGGCGCCTGGTCCCGGTGATTCCCGAAGGCTGCGAGATCTTCCAGACCCAGTCCATTGCCGTGCCCTCGCGCTTCGGCATGTTCACCCCCGACCTCATGGTGGCGCCCGTTCCGGAAGACGACGACATGGCTACGTACATGCCGGCCGGCATGGCGGAGCTGGTCGTTGAAGTCACGTCGAAGTCCAATGCCCGCCACGACCGCGTCAGCAAACTGGCTGGGTATGCGGCTGCTGGTATCCCCCTGTACCTCCTCGTTGACCGCTGGGCCCCCAACGGGCCCACGGTGACGCTATACGGAGAGCCCAAGGACGACGTCTACCGACCGCTGAGCGCCGCAAAGTTCGGCGAGGCCGTCAGGCTTCCCGCTCCGTTCGACCTTGTGATCGACACCAGCGATTTCCCGACCACGTAGGGCCCGGCCTCGACGCCCGATGAATTAGTCCCCCTCGCCGGGTCTACAGCACGTGGACCCCAACACACCCCCCGTACTCGTCCTCCCCGGCCCCGTCACCGGAGGCGACGTGCCGGGGCTCTGCGACGACCTACGGGCGCTGCTGGACGCGACCGGAGGAAGAGTCGTCGTCTGCGATGTCGCCGGGCTAGGGCCTCCCGGACTCGGCGTCGTCGATCTGCTCGCCCGCCTCGCCCTCACCGCCCGCCGGGCCGGAGGCCGCATACGCCTGCGGGACCCCACTCCCGCGCTACGCGCCCTGCTCGACCTGGTCGGCCTCCGCTTCCAGGTGGAGGGGCAGGTCGAAGAGCGGGAACCAGCGCTGGGTGTCGAGGAAGCAGTGGAACCCGGTGATCCGGCCCTCTGATATCTCCAGCACCTGCACCGCCCACGCGGTGAACCCACCGGCTTCCGGGTCCGGCTTGTACTGGGCGAAGCCCGGCAGCCCGTTGACCTGGACCGGCAGCAGCCGGGAGCCCGCGCAGGCCGCGCCGAGGGTCGTCATGAAGCCCGTGATGTCGTCGTGGCCGGTCAGCCACAGGTCGAACGGCGGCATCGTCATGACGGCGTCCTCGTGCAGCAGGGCCGTCAGCGCCGTCATGTCGTACCCCTCGAACGCCTTCACATAGCGCTCCAGGAGCTTCTGCTGCTGCTCGTCCAGCGGATCGGACACCGCCGCCCCGGCGCCCTTGTCGTCCCGCTCGGCGAGCGTGGCCCGCGCCCGCTGCAGCGCGCTGTTGACCGAGGCGACCGTGGTGCCGAGCAGCTCGGCGACCTCGCTCGCCCGCCAGGCCAGCACCTCGCGCAGGATCAGCACGGCCCGCTGCTTGGGCGGAAGCTGCTGCAGCGCCGCCATGAAGGCGAGCCGGACCGACTCCTTGGCGACGGCGGCCTCCGCCGGGTCCTCGACCATCGGCAGCACACGAGCGTCCGGCATCGGCTCCAGCCAGGTGTGGTCCGGGCGGGGGGAAAGGGCCGCCCGGGCGAGCGGCGTGGACTCCGTGAGGTCCATCGGCCGGGCCCGCTTGTTGCCCGCGGACAGCATGTCCAGGCAGACGTTCGTCGCGATCCGGTACAGCCAGGAGCGCAGGCTGGAGCGGCCCTCGAACTTGTCGTAGCTCCGCCAGGCGCGGACCAGGGTGTCCTGTACCGCGTCCTCCGCCTCGAAGGACGAACCCAGCATGCGGTAGCAGTAACCGGTCAGCTCGGTCCGGTGCTTCTCCAGTGCGACGTCGAGGTCCGTCGTCGTCGCGGTGCTGCTGTTTCCCATCGTCCACCCACCCCTGTGCCCGATCCTGTGGCGCGCCTTCACGCCCAGTACTCCGGAAGCTACCGCAGCCCACTGACAACGGCCCCCGGAGCGCTCGAAAGGGCAGGTCAGCGCCATGACGGGGCACGGTCAGAACGGGGCACGGTCAGACGAGTTGCTTCACGGACATCAGCAGATGCCGGTGCGCCTCGAACGGCTCCCCGCCCCCGCCGCCCTCATGACCATCCCCGCCCGAGCTCAGCAGCGCCCGCTGCCCCGTCCCCAGCATCTCCAGCCGCAGCCGCGGCCCCTCGAAGGAGTTCACCGCGTCCACCAGGTACGCCGGGTTGAAGGCCACCGAGGCCTCCGCACCGCCGTTCAGCGAGGCGGGCAGCCGCTGCGCCGCCACGTCGTCCCCGTACCCGGCCCGCACCAGCACCGACCCGCCCCCCTCGGCCGAGAAGTCCAGCCGTACCGGACTGTTCGCCTCCGCCACCACCGCGACCCGCCGCACCGTCTCCGCCAGCGCCTCGCGCTCCACCTCGGCGACCACGGCGCCCGCCATGTCGAACAGCGCCCCGTACCCCGGCAGCCGCCCGTCCAGCCGCCGGACGACCGTCCGCATCCGCGCGCCCTCGAAACCGGCCGACCCCGCGTCCAGCCCGAGGCGTACGGTCCCGGACCGCGCCAGCGACCGGGCGGCGTCGAGCAGCCGCCGCGCGGGCAGCAGCACCGCCACCGCCTCCTCGGCGGCGGCCCCCTCCGGCTTCCACTCCAGCCGGCGTACGGCGTACCGGTAGCGGTCCGACGCGGACAGCGTCATCTCGCCGGCCTCCATGCGCAGTTGGACGCCGGTCAGCACCGGCAGCGTGTCGTCCCGGCCCGCCGCCACGGCCACCTGCCCGACCGCCGTCGCGAACGCCGCCGCGTCCACCCCGCCGTACAGCGGAGGCGGCGCCGGAACCGCCGGGTACTCCTCGCGCGGCAGCGTCGACAACCCGAACCGCGTGCCGCCCGCCTCCACCGTGAACCGCGTGCCCTCCAGCGCGCAGCTCACCGGCCCGTCCGGCAGCACCCGGCAGATGTCCAACAGTCTGCGCCCCAGGACGAGCACCTCACCGGCCGTCTCCGTCTCGGCGTCCACCTCGATGCGCGCCGCGGTCTCGAAGTCGAAGCCCGACACCGTCAGCCGCCCGGCCCCGGCCGCCAGCAGCAGCCCGCCCAGCACCGGTACGGGCGTACGCGCGGGCAGCGCGCGTGCCGCCCACCCGACGGCCTCGGCGAGATCCACGCGCGCGATCCGGAACTCCATACGACGAACCCCCTGCTCGATCCAGCTGACGGGCGGACGCTACTGGCGACCACTGACAACCGGCCCCGAGCAGGGGGTACGCCGTAAGGGCTCAGTGCGCGCCGACCGGCTCCCGCCGGGCCGCGACCCGGGCCGCGTGCGAGCCGAACACCGTGATCGCCACGACGCCGAGGACCGCCAGCAGGCCGACCCCGACCGTGCCGGCCCAGCCGCCCGCGTGGAAGGCCGTCGCGCCGAGCGTGCTGCCCACGCTGGAGCCGATGTAGTACGTCGACTGGTACAGCGCCGCCGCCTGGGCCCGGCCGGTCGTCGCCGTCTTGCTGACCGCCGAGGACGCGACCGCGTGGCCCGCGAAGAACCCCCCGGTGATCAGCACCAGGCCCAGCAGGACCAGGGGGAGCCAGACCGTCAGGGACAGCAGCAGGCCCGTCGCCGTCGTGCCGCCGGCCAGGTACAGCGCGCCGCGTCGGCCGAGGCGGCCCACCAGCCGGCCCGCCGCCGACGCCGAGGCCGTACCGACCAGGTACACCAGGAAGATCGAACCGATGATGCCCTGCGGCAGCCCGAACGGCTCCTCCGTCAGGCGGTAGCCGATCACCGTGTACACGCCGCCGAAGACGGTCATGAAGAGCGCGCCGATCGCGTACAGGCGGCCCAGCAGCGGGTTCGCGAGGTGGTCGCGGACCGCGCGGGCCAGCACCCGCGGGCGCAGCGAGCCCGGGGTGAAGTGCTTCGGGGCCGGCAGCAGCAGCCGGAACGCCACCGCGCAGGCCACCGCGACCGCGCCGACCACGCCGACCGCGACGCGCCAGCCCCACTCCTGGGCCACCCAGCCGGTGATCACCCGGCCGCTCATACCGCCGACGCTGTTGCCCGCGACGAACAGGCCGATCGCCGTGACCAGCGCCCTCGGCCGGACCTCCTCCGCGAGGTACGCCGTCGCGGAGGCGGGCACCCCGGCCACGGCCGCGCCCTGGAGCGCCCGCAGCACCACCAGGACACCCAGTGACGGCGCGAACGGCACCAGCATCCCCACGGTCACCGCCACCGCCAGCGAGGCCGTCATCACCGTACGGCGGCCGAAGCGCTCCGACAGCGCGCTCATCGGCAGCACGAACAGCGCCAGCCCGCCGGTCGCCGCCGCCACCGTCCAGCTGGCCTCGCTCGCCGCCACCCCGAAGTCGTCCGAGATCAGCGGCAGCAGGGCCTGGGTGGAGTACAGCAGGGCGAAGGTCGCGACACCGGCCAGGAAGAGGGCGAGCCTCATCCGGCCGTAGCCGGGGCCGCCGGGGGCCATGCGCGAGTCCGAGGAATCGGAGGAAGAAGACGTTGCGGCGCCCACGACGGTGGACGCCCCGGTATCGGCGGGAGACATGCTTCGAACCTACGGACGAGCCCTTTCATCCGTCCAATGCACGGACTCGCCATAATCGTTCCCATGGTGCATCAGCCGAGGTCACAGGAGCGTCTGTCACGATCCAGTGACACAGAAGACATCGTCACGTTGCTCGCGCCACGCCTGGCGTACTTCGCCGGCGTCGCCCGCACCGAGCACGTGACCCGTGCCGCCCAGGAGATGAGCGTCCCGCAGTCCACGCTTTCGCGGGCCATGGTCCGCCTGGAACAGGACCTGGGCGTCGACCTCTTCGCCCGCCACGGCCGCACCGTGTCCCTCACCCCCGCGGGGCGCACCTTCCTCGGCTCCGTCGAACGCGCCCTCGCCGACATCGGGCGGGCCGCCGAGGAGGTACGCGCCGACGCCGACGCGACCACCGGCAAGGTCGCCTTCGGCTTCCTGCACACCATGGGCGCCGAGACGGTCCCCGGTCTGCTGCAGGCCTTCCGCGCCGACCACCCCCGCGTCCGCTTCAGCCTCGTCCAGAACTACGGCGAGGCCATGCTGGAGCGGCTGCGCGCCGGGGAACTCGACCTCTGCCTGACCTCCCCGGTCCCTGACGCCCCCGACCTGGTCGCCCGCCGCCTCGACGAGCAGAAGCTGCGCCTGGTCGTCCCCGCCGACCACCGCCTCGCCGGCCGCAGGCGCGTCCGGCTCGCCGAGGCCGCCGACGAAACCTTCGTCACCCTGGAACCCGGCTACGGTCTGCGCCGCATCACCGACGACCTCTGCAGCGAGGCGGGCTTCAAACCCCGCGTCGCCTTCGAGGGCGAGGAGGCGGAGACCCTGCGGGGCCTGGTCGCGGCGGGGTTGGGCGTGGCCCTCCTGCCACCGCCGGTGTTCCCCCGGCCGGGCGTGGTGGAACTGACGGTCACCGCACCACGAGCGGCACGCGAGATCGGCGTGGCCTGGCTGGCGGGCCACCCGGACACGCCTCCGGTGGCCGCCTTCAAGAGGTTCCTGCTCTCACGCCGCGGGAATCTGCTGCCCTGAGGGGGCGGCCCCGGTGGGGCCCTGTGCCGGTCCCTGTGCCGGTCCCTGTGCCGGTTCCTGTGCCGGCTCCTGCGTCAGCCCCTGCGGATCGACCGCCCGAACCCCGCGGCCAGCGGCATCCGCAGCCCGATCGGCGGCGGCGCGGCCAACGCGTCCTCCAGCGGGCGGGCCAGCGTGTGCCCGAACAGCGTCCCCATCGTGAAGTCCTCGACCAGTGCCTGCACTTCACTGCGGTACTGGTGCAACCCGTGTCCGTCCGAGTGCACTTCGAACCGGCACACCTCGCGGTTCGCCTTCTTCGCCCGGACCGCCAGCCGGAACGACAGCTCGGGGTCGCTGCGCCCGTCGTTGGTGCCGTGCACGACCAGGACGCGCCGTCCGGCCAGCTGCTTCACCGGTTCCGCGGGGGCGGCCATGTCGTCCTCGGGCAGCCAGGGCGCGACGGCCACCACGGAGTTCACGGCCTCGTGCCCGGCCGCCCGCAGTGCCGCCCGCCCGCCCATCCCGACCCCCACCAGGCAGACCGGGACGTCGCCGTAGCGCCGTACGACCTCGTCCGCCGCCCAGGAGGCGTCGCCCGCCAGATGGGCCGCGCCGCCGTTCCAGCCGCGGTAGCGGTAGTGCACGACATGGGTGGCGAGCCCCTCGTCGCGGCCCGCGCGTGCGAGCCGGCGCCCGAGGGCGCGGACGAAGGCCGTCGCCCAGACGGGGGACGGCCTGCGGTCGGATACCTCCTCGCCGCCGGGCAGCAGCAGGACCGCGCCGCTCACCGCCGACGGCACTGGCCCGACTGCCCTGCCCAGCCGGGCCGTTCGGGCCGGCGTCACTTCCTGTGCCATGACAGAACAGTGTCAGAAGTGCCGGTGTACGCCACCCGTCCGTGCGGTCACTGTTACGTATCGGCGAAAACGTAAACCGGGTGATCTACGCGCGTAGGAGGTAGAGTGCGGAAATGACGAGCCAGAGCACCGCGAACACCCCGACGCCGGACCGGATCCGCCGGGCGCCCAAGGTTCTGCTGCACGACCACCTCGACGGCGGCCTCCGCCCGGGGACGATCGTCCAACTCGCCCGCGAGTCGGGATACTCCCAGCTTCCCGAGACCGATCCCGACAAGCTCGGCACCTGGTTCGCCGAGGCCGCCGACTCCGGTTCCCTGGAGCGGTACCTGGAGACGTTCTCGCACACCGTCGGCGTGATGCAGACCCGCGATGCGCTCGTCCGGGTGGCCCGGGAGTGCGCCGAGGACCTGGCCGAGGACGGGGTGGTGTACGCCGAGGTGCGGTACGCGCCCGAGCAGCACCTGGAGGGCGGACTCGGCCTGGAGGAGGTCGTCGAGGCCGTCAACGAGGGCTTCCGGGAGGGAGAGGCGATCGCCCGCCGCAGCGGTCACCGCATCCGGGTCGGCGCCCTGCTGACCGCCATGCGGCACGCGGCCCGCGCCCTGGAGATCGCCGAACTCGCCAACCGCTACCGCGACCTGGGCGTCGTCGGCTTCGACATCGCGGGCGCCGAGGCCGGCTACCCGCCCACCCGGCACCTGGACGCCTTCGAGTACCTCAAGCGCGAGAACAACCACTTCACCATCCACGCCGGCGAGGCCTTCGGGCTGCCGTCCATCTGGCAGGCGCTGCAGTGGTGCGGCGCCGACCGGCTCGGGCACGGCGTACGGATCATCGACGACATCCAGGTCCACGAGGACGGCTCGGTCGAGCTCGGCCGGCTCGCGTCCTACGTCCGGGACAAGCGCATCCCGCTGGAGCTGTGCCCGAGCTCCAACCTCCAGACCGGGGCCGCCGCCTCCTACGCCGAGCATCCGATCGGGCTGCTGCGGCGCCTGCATTTCAGGGCCACCGTGAACACGGACAACCGTCTCATGTCCCACACCAGCATGAGCCGGGAATTCGAGCATCTCGTCGACGCGTTCGGCTACACGCTCGACGACATGCAGTGGTTCACCGTCAATGCGATGAAATCGGCGTTCATCCCTTTCGATGAACGACTGGCGATGATCAATGACGTCATCAAGCCCGGATATGCCGAACTGAAATCCGAATGGCTTTTTCGGCAGACCGCCTCTACCAGCGGTTCTGTGGATCCGGAGAGCTGACCGGAGGGCGAGAGGCGGTACGGAATGCGGACGGGTTCCCACCAGTCGTCCGCATTTCAATGTTTGCGGGGGTGGCTTCGCGTGTTTACGGTCGTGGACCGCTCAGTCCCCCGTCATCCAGTCAAGGACGAATTCAAGATGAAGCAGTCTGCTGTCAAGACCCTCGGTGTCGCCGCGCTCGGTGTCGCCATCGCCGCCGTCGGCGCGGGCACGGCCGACGCGGCCGCGGGCCCGAACGCCGGAAAGACGCTGGACGGTGTCACCAAGACGCTGCCGACCAAGAACGTCGAGAAGGCCCTGCCGGGTGCCGGTCAGGCGCTCTCCAAGGGCCGGCCCGCGGTCCTGGCGGGCACCACCGCCGCCCGGCCGGTCGCCGACCAGGCGCTCCGGCAGGGCCCGACCTCGCCGGTCAGCGGGTTGCTCGGCGGTCTGCCGGTGGCGGGGGGCCTGGCGAAGGGTCTTCCGCTCGTCTGACCCGGATCACCGCACCTGCCGTCGGGGCGCGGCCGTCACATGCGGCGCGCCCCGACGGCGAACGGTGCGGGGCACCGCCCGGACCTGTCAGGCCCTACCAGGCCGTGCGCGCCTTGTCCTCCGCGGGCAGCAGGATCCACAGCGCTATGTAGAGCAGGAACTGCGGCCCGGGCAGTAGGCAGGAGACCAGGAAGATCACCCGCATCGTCGTCGCGGAGGTGCCGAAGCGCCGCGCCAGCGCTGCGCACACTCCGCCGATCATGCGGCCATGGGTGGGGCGGGCAAGGGCGGTCATGGTCGGCTCCTTCGTGAGCGTCTGTGGCGAGGCCACCCGGTCGGCTGCCTCGACTGACATCCACGCTACGCGGACGAAGCGGACGAAGCGTCGCTCTGCGGTGCGATGCCGACCCTGGGAATCGTCGGGGTCCGACCCTGAGAGGCCTCCTCCTGCGGCCGGCGGACACGCTCGTTCCTGCGGCGGAGCCAGGACCGGCCCGCCGGGACGAGGGCGAGGTGGGCCAGCACCACACCGGCCGTGTTCAGCAGCAGGGAGTCGACGTCGACGACCCGCCCGGGCACCCCCGTCTGCAACAGCGCTATGCCCAGGGAGATCAGGGCGGCCGCCGTGGCCGTACGGATCAGGGAGGCGAGCGGGGACACGGCGAGCCTGCCGTGCGCCATCGGCAGCAGTACGCCCAGCGGTGCCAGTAGCGCGAGGCCCGCACCGATCCGGCGGGCCGCCTCGGCCCAGCCCAGCGCCAGGTCGGCCCGGATCCCGGCCAGCGGACGCAGGTTGGCGGGCATCATCCAGGGCACGTCCAGGGGCCGCAGCGTGAGCCAGGCGACGAGCGCGAGGTGTGCGACCAGGAGGGCACCCCCTGTCACACGGACGCGGATCGCGGCGCTGCCGCCGATGGAGCCTTGACGCTGCACGCCCCCGTAGACGCGCGCGCGTGCACGATCGGTTCCGGATCCGCCCCACGCGGGTACACAAGGCTTCCGGCGCACCCGGCGCCGCACGGACGGCGCCCGCCGGTCAGCCGGCGGTCACCTCACTGGACGTCGGTTTCCTACTGCCCGGCCGGTTCCGCACCTCGTCGGTGCACTCGTAGCGGCGCAGCGGCCCGCTGCCCGGCCCGCCCAGGACCACCGAGCCGTCCCCCTCGGCCGCGGCCGAGTCGGAGAACGTGCACACGATCTGGGCGAGGGCGTAGGGGGTGAGCTGGTCGGGGGCGGTGCTCAGCCGCAGCGCGTCCTCCGGGTCCTTCGGGCGCGGCCCGGTCACGGCCATGCCCCCGCGCACGTACGTCGTGTAGCCGGCGTTCTTCTCCCCGGCGGACGGCGTCTGGGCGAGCTGGTCCAGCAGCCCCTGGGCCACGAGCACCCGGCGCTTGGCGTCCGCCGTGCCGTCCGGGACGCGCACCGACCGGTCCACGGTGACCAGCGACGAGCCGCACAGCAGGAACACCTGCACGGGCACCCCGTGCGAGGACTGCGTGGTGAGGTCCGGCTCGGTCAGCGAGCACGGCACCCGGGAGGGCGCCGCGCCGAAGTCCGTGGGCACCTGGGTGGCCCTGATCCCGCAGCCGGTCAGCAGCGCGGCGAGTATGGGGAGCGCCAGCAGGCGTCGTGCGTTCATGACGCCTCTTCCTTCGAACCCTTCGAACCCGTGGGGCCCTTCGAACCCTTCGTACCGTCGCCCTTGCCGTCGCTCCCCTCCGCCAGCGCGGAGGCGTCCTTCGGCAGCCGCAGTGTGAACACCGCGCCGCCCTCGGGCGAGTTGGCGGCGGTGATCCGGCCGCCGTGGATGCCCGCGTTCTCCATCGCGATGGACAGGCCCAGGCCGCTGCCCTCGGAACGCGGCCGGGAGGCGCTGGCCTTGTAGAAGCGGTCGAAGACGTGCGGCAGGACGTCCTCGGGGATACCGGGACCGTGGTCGCGCACGGCGACGACCAGGTCCTCGCCTTCGATGCGCACGGAGACCCGCACCGGAGACCCGCCGTGCTTGAGCGCGTTGCCGATCAGGTTGGCGAGGATGACGTCCAGGCGGCGCGGGTCGAGCCGGCAGTGGATGCCGCGCTCGGCGTCCAGCTCCACGGCGTCCAGCCAGGCGCGGGCGTCGATGCAGGCGGTGATCTGGTCGGCGATGTCGACGTCGTCCAGGACCAGGCGGGCGGTGCCCGCGTCGAAGCGGGTGACCTCCATCAGGTTCTCGACGAGGTCGTTCAGCCGCCGGGTCTCGCTCACCACCAGCCGCACGGCCGGCTCGATCATCGGGTCGATGCTCCCGGACTCCGCCTCCAGCTCCTCCTCCAGCACCTCCGTCACGGCGGTGATGGCGGTCAGCGGAGTGCGCAGCTCGTGGGACATGTCGGCCACGAACCGCCGGGACGCCTCGTCCCGCGCGGCCATCTCCGCGACCCGCTGCTCCAGTGCCTCGGCCGCGTTGTTGAACGTCCGGGACAGATCGGCGAGTTCATCGGTGCCCGAGACCCGCAACCGGGTGTCCAGTCTGCCCTCGCCGAGCCGGCGTGCGGCGACGCCGAGCCGGTGCACCGGCTTCAGCACGGTCCCCGCCGCGGCCTGCGCGAGCAGCGCCGAGCCGATCAGCGCCAGCCCGGTCGCGATGCCCAGCGACCAGGCGAGGGAGTTGAGGTCCTTGGCCTCCGGCTCCAGCGACTTGACCATGTAGCCGGTCGGTCCGCCGCCGATCACCTTCGTGCCGGCGACCAGGTACGGGGTGCCGTGGTCGACGACCCGCTGCCAGTACAGGTGGTACGGCGACTTGTTGCCGTCGGCCACCTTCTGCTGCTTGTTCACCGCGGCCCGCAGCGATCCGGGCACGTCGTCCAGCGCGAACCCGTTCAGACCGCCGGAGTTGCCGTACACCGCCTTGCCGTCGGCGTCCGTCGCGACCAGCAGCACGCTGAAGCGCTGACTGCTGGCCGCCATCTGCCCGGCGGTGCGCTGCAGTTCGTCCTGGGTGGGCGGCACGGGCAGCGCACCGGCCCGGTTCTGCATCTCCTGCTGGAAGTCGCGCAGTACCGCGTCCTGGGCGCGGGTCAGCACCGCCTCACGGTTCAGCCAGTACGCGATGCCGGACGCCGACACGGCGGCGGTGAGGGCGACCAGCCCGAAGACCAGGACCAGCCGCAGCCGCAGACTGGTGAAACGCAGCCGCGACACGGCTCCCTTACGCCCCGCGGACCAGCCGCGGAACCCCCCTTGTTCCTTGGTCACTGAGGCGTGTCCAGCCGGTAGCCCACACCACGGACGGTACGGATCAGCGTCGGGGACGACGGGACGTCCTCGACCTTGGCCCGCAGCCGCTGCACACAGGCGTCCACCAGCCGCGAGTCACCCAGGTAGTCGTGCTCCCACACCAGCCGCAGCAGCTGCTGCCGGGACAGCGCCTGCCCGGGCCGCCGGCTCAGCTCCAGCAGCAGCCTCAGCTCGGTCGGCGTCAGCTGGAGGTCCTCGCCGTTCTTCGTCACCGTCATCGCCGAGCGGTCGATGACGAGACTGCCGAACGTCGCCGAGTCGCTGGACTCCCGCTCGCCGCGCCGCAGCACGGCTCGGATCCGGGCGTCGAGAACCCGGCCCTGCACCGGCTTGACGACGTAGTCGTCCGCCCCCGACTCCAGCCCGACCACCACGTCGATGTCGTCGTTGCGGGCGGTCAGCAGGATGATCGGCAGCTGGTCCGTGCGCCGGATGCGCCGGCACACCTCGAACCCGTCGATGCCGGGCAGCATCACGTCCAGCACGATCAGGTCCGGCCGCTGCTCGCGCAGCAGCTTCAGGCCGTCCTCGCCGGTGGCAGCGGTGGCAACCCGGTGACCCTGGCGCGTCAGAGACAGCTCCAGGGCCGTACGGATGGCGTCGTCGTCCTCGATCAGCAACAGGGAAGGCACGGGCTCATTCTGGCCTATGGAGAGGCTCCTGGACGACCTGTGGGCCGGGGTGCCCTCCCGGCACCCCGTACCGCCACCACCTGTGCGCACGGTGTGACAGCCGTGTGACCGACCCCTGTGACAGGTCTGTGACAGTCGGCGGACATGGCCATGAAGTGCCGTCGGCAAGCTTTTCGGCACAGGCAAGCCAGACCGCCTGAGCGAGACGAACACCGGAAAGTCCACGACGGGGGGCGCGAGATGAACACGCTGCACGGCACCAGCACCAGCGCAGTGGTCACGCGGCTGCACGGCGTGAACCGGGGTTCCGAGAGGTCCGGAGCGGATGGGGGCACCTCCCGCGCGAGCATGTCCGAGCGTGGGGGAGTGCGGGGGTGCGCTCGCGGCGCCGGGCGTCAGCTTCCGGCCTACATGTCGGTGGTTGACGCGCACACGGGGGAATCGCACGGGGGAGCCGCGTACGGGGAGGACTCGGGGGAGCGCCGCTCGCCGACGGAGACCGTGGATGCCGAAGCGGCGTTCACCGCCTACGTCCAGGAGCGCCGCGCCTCCCTGTACGCAACCGCCTACCACCTCACCGGTGACCGCTTCGAGGCCGAGGACCTGCTGCAGAGCGCGCTGTTCTCGACGTACCGGGCCTGGGACCGGATCAGCGACAAGGCCGCGGTCGGCGGATACCTCCGCCGCACCATGACCAACCTGCACATCAGCGCCTGGCGGCGCCGCAAGCTCAACGAGTACCCGACCGAGGAACTGCCGGAGACGCCCGGCGACACGGACGCCATGCGCGGCACCGAGCTGCGCGCGGTGCTGTGGCAGGCGCTGTCCCGGCTGCCCGAACTCCAGCGCACCATGCTGGTCCTGCGCTACTACGAGGGCCGCACGGACCCGGAGATCGCGGAGATCCTCGACATCAGTGTCGGCACGGTCAAGTCCAGCATCTGGCGGTCGCTCCGCCGGCTGCGCGAGGACGAGGTCCTCAGCTTCGGCCGTGACGAGGAATACGCCTTCGGGGAGCTGGTCGCCTGAAGGTAGGGGCCCGCGGCCGTAGGCCGCTGATGGGCTCGGCGGGGGAGTACCACCCGGGGGGAAGTACACGGGGGAAGCAAGGGGGATCGCGGGGAACTCCGTCACGGGGGACGTGGACGGAGTGCGGGACTGGAGGGCCGGGGGGTCCGTCCAGTCCCGCTTTTTTACGCCCGCTTTTTGCGGCTGCCTCTCTTCGGCGTACGTCCGCCGATCAGGCCGCCGTACGCGTGCCCCGGGTCTGCCGGCCCACCGCCGCGGCCGCCAGCCTGCCCAGGGCCTCGTCCCGGTCACAGGCGTGCGCGCCCAGCGAGACCTGGCGGGTGACGATCGACCGTTCCGCGCGCATCAGCCGCCAGCCGCGGCGCAGCAGGAACGGTACCGACTTGCGGCCCTCCTGCAGATCCCGCAGGAAACGCCGGCGGAAGGTGGTGACCGGCCCGCGGGTCAGGCACAGCGCGTCCGCCAGCACCCCGAGCTCACGGCAGCGCTCGACGATCTCGGCGGCGAAGATGCCCTCCGCGATGAACAGCGGGGCACGGCCGATGCGCAGCGTCTCCTCGCCCGTACGGGCGCTCAGCGCGATGTCGTACACCGGTACGGGCGTCGATCCCGTGGCGCACAGCCGGGTGATGGCCTCGACCGCGACGTCCGCGTCCCACGACCGCGGATGGTCCCAGTCGATGTCGGAACTTCCCTCCACCAGAGGCAGCGTCGGGTCGTCGCCCTCCTTGTAGAAGTCGTCGAGGCGCAGGACAGGGAGCCCGGAACGGGCGGCGACGAGTGACTTGCCCGAGCCCGAGGGGCCGCACAGCAGCACGACACGGGCGGGGGGCGGGGGATGAATGCTCACGGAACACCAGTTTGACGCATGGTGAGCCCTCTGCCGACCCCGCGGGTCGGCTTTGGAGTGTGCGTCACACCTCAATCACGCTCGGTCGAGAACTCGTCACCGAGTGCGCCGGAAGGTGGCGTGCCGCGCTTCCCCCCCGGACGGAGGGGGAAGCGCGGCTCCCGGCCGGAACGGCCGCCGGTCAGTACGACGAGCCCGACGCGCCCAGCGAACCCGTCGGATGCCAGACGGTCTTCGTCTCCAGGAACGCCGTCATGCGGTCGATGCCCGGAGCCGCCGACCAGTCGGTCGTGTCCACAGGCTGTGGACGAAGGACCCGCTTCAGGTTGTCCGCCGCCGCGATCTCCAGCTCCTTCGCCAGCACCTCGTCGGCGCCCGCCAGGTCGATCGCGTTGACGTCCTGGTGCGCGGCCAGCGGCGTCGCGATCTCCGCCGTACGGCCGGACAGGACGTTGACGACTCCGCCGGGCAGGTCGGAGGTGGCCAGCACCTCGCCCAGCGACAGAGCCGGGAGCGGGGCCTTCTCGGACGCCACCACGACCGCCGTGTTGCCCGTCGCGATCACCGGGGCGATCACCGAGACCAGGCCCAGGAAGGACGACTCCTGCGGGGCCAGCACGGCCACCACGCCCGTCGGTTCGGGCGAGGAGAGGTTGAAGAACGGGCCCGCGACCGGGTTGCCGCCGCCGACCACCTGGGCGATCTTGTCGGTCCAGCCCGCGTACCAGACCCAGCGGTCGATCGTCGCGTCGACCTGGGCGGCGGCCTTGGACTTCGACAGGCCCTCGGCGTCGGCGACCTCGCGCACGAACTGGTCCCGGCGCCCCTCCAGCATCTCGGCGACGCGGTAGAGGATCTGGCCGCGGTTGTAGGCGGTCGCGCCAGCCCAGCCGCCGAACGCCTTGCGGGCGGCGACCACCGCGTCACGGGCGTCCTTGCGGGAGGAGAGAGGTGCGTTCGCCAGCCACTTGCCCTTTGCGTCGATCACCTCGTACACCCGGCCGCTCTCGGAACGCGGGAACTTCCCGCCGACGTACAGCTTGTAGGTCTTGAAGACGGAAAGTCGCTCATCAGACATCGAGGTACGCCTCCAGGCCGTGACGGCCGCCCTCGCGGCCGAAGCCCGACTCCTTGTAACCGCCGAACGGCGAGGTCGGGTCGAACTTGTTGAACGTGTTGGACCAGACGACACCGGCGCGCAGCTTGTTCGCGACGGCCAGGATGCGGGAGCCCTTCTCGGTCCAGATGCCCGCCGACAGTCCGTACTGCGTGTTGTTCGCCTTGGCGACCGCCTCGTCCGGCGTACGGAAGGTCAGCACCGACAGCACCGGGCCGAAGATCTCGTCGCGGGCGATGGTGTGCGCCTGGGTGACATTGGTGAAGAGCGTCGGCGCGAACCAGTAACCCGACGTGGGCAGTTCGCAGGCCGGCGACCAGCGCTCGGCGCCCTCCGCCTCGCCCTGGTCGGCGAGCGCGGTGATCCGGGCGAGCTGCTCGGCGGAGTTGATCGCGCCGATGTCGGTGTTCTTGTCGAGCGGATCGCCCAGCCGGAGGGTGGAGAGCCGGCGCTTGAGGGAGTCGAGCAGCTCGTCGTGGACCGACTCCTGGACCAGCAGGCGCGAGCCCGCGCAGCAGACCTGGCCCTGGTTGAAGAAGATGCCGGTGACGATGCCCTCGACGGCCTGGTCGATCGGAGCGTCGTCGAAGACGATGTTGGCGCCCTTGCCGCCCAGCTCCAGGGTGAGCTTCTTGCGGGTGCCGGCGACCGTGCGGGCGATCTCCTTGCCGACGGCGGTCGAGCCGGTGAAGGCGACCTTGTTCACGTCGGGGTGCGCGACGAGCGCGGCGCCCGCGTCACCGTAGCCCGGGAGGATGTTGACGACACCCTTGGGCAGGCCCGCCTGACGGCAGATGTCCGCGAAGAACAGCGCCGACAGGGGAGTGGTCTCCGCCGGCTTCAGGACCACCGTGTTGCCGGTCGCCAGCGCCGGGGCGATCTTCCACGCCAGCATCAGCAGCGGGAAGTTCCACGGGATGACCTGGCCGGCCACGCCCAGCGGACGCGGGTTCACACCGAACCCGGCGTGCTCCAGCTTGTCCGCCCAGCCCGCGTAGTAGAAGAAGTGGGCGGCGACCAGGGGGAGGTCGGCGTCGCGGGTCTCCTTGATGGGCTTGCCGTTGTCCAGCGTCTCCAGGACGGCCAGCTCGCGGCTGCGCTCCTGGATGATGCGGGCGATGCGGAACAGGTACTTGGCGCGCTCGGAGCCGGGCAGCGCCGACCACTTCTCGAAGGCCTTGCGGGCTGCCTTCACCGCACGGTCGACGTCCTCGGGGCCGGCCTGCGCCACCTCGGAGAGGACCTCCTCGGTGGACGGCGAGACCGTCTTGAAGACCTTGCCGTCGGCCGCCTCGGTGAACTCGCCGTCGACGAACAGGCCGTACGAGGGCGCGATGTCGACGACTGAGCGGGACTCGGGCGCGGGCGCGTATTCGAATACCGATGTCTGCAATTCCATGTCCATGGGGTCTCAGTCCACCGTCACGTAGTCGGGGCCGGAGTAGCGGCCGGTGGCCAGCTTCTGACGCTGCATCAGCAGGTCGTTCAGGAGTGAGGAGGCGCCGAAGCGGAACCAGTGGTTGTCCAGCCAGTCCTCGCCGACGGTCTCGTTGACCAGGACGAGGAACTTGATCGCGTCCTTGGCTGTCCGGATGCCGCCGGCCGGCTTCACGCCGACCTGCACCCCGGTCTGCGCGCGGAAGTCCCGCACGGCCTCCAGCATGAGCAGGGTGTTGGCGGGCGTGGCGTTCACCCCGACCTTGCCGGTGGAGGTCTTGATGAAGTCGGCCCCGGCCAGCATGCCGAGCCAGCTCGCACGCCGGATGTTGTCGTACGTCGAGAGCTCGCCGGTCTCGAAGATGACCTTCAGGCGGGCGGAGGTCCCGCAGGCCTCCTTCACCGCGACGATCTCGTCGTACACCTTCAGGTACTTGCCCGCGAGGAAGGCCCCGCGGTCGATGACCATGTCGATCTCGTCGGCCCCGGCGAGCACGGCCTCGCGGACGTCGGCCAGCTTCACGTCGAGGGCGGCGCGCCCGGCCGGGAAGGCGGTGGCGACCGAGGCGACCTTCACGCCCGAGCCGGCGACGGCCTCCTTGGCGGCGGCCACCATGTCGGGGTAGACGCAGACGGCCGCGGTCGCGGGGGTCGTGCGGTCGGTCGGGTCGGGGTGGACGGCCTTGGCGCCGAGCGCCCGGACCTTGCCCCGGGTGTCCGCGCCCTCCAGCGTCGTCAGGTCGACCATCGAGATGGCGAGGTCGATGGCGTACGCCTTCGCGGTGGTCTTGATGGAACGGGTGCCGAGAGAGGCGGCGCGCGCCTCCAGGCCGACCGCGTCGACGCCGGGCAGCCCGTGGAGGAAGCGGCGCAGCGTGCTGTCGGACGCGGTGACGTCAGCGAGAACAGCGGGTGCAGTACTGGGCATGGTCACCAGCCGAGCATATCTACGCGCGTAGCGGCTGTACACCCCCGGGTACTCGTCCCCTGGCCGGTGCCGTGGCCGGTGCCGTGGCCGGGGGCCCGTCCGGGACCGCGTACGTGGGCTGCCGGGGGTGTCGGGCAGAATCGGGAGCATGACGACCCCGGACCACCAGTCACCCGCGCCGCAGTCCCCGGTGCCCGCCGCCAAGGACCGGATCTACCGTTCCCCGATGGCGCTCCTGGGCGGTGTCCTGCTGCTCGCCATCGTCGGGTGGCTCGGCGTCGACGCGCTGATCAAGGGGCACGACCGCACCCCGTGGCTGGCGCTCGCCGGTCTCATCCTCGTCGTTCCGCTGGTGACCGCCTTCACCCTGCGCCCGGCGGTCTTCGCGGGCGACGACCGGCTGCGCGTGCGCAACCCCTTCCGGGTGATCACGCTGCCCTGGGGCCAGATCGCCTCCCTGCGCTCCGGCTACTCGAACGAGGTCGTCACCAAGTCCGGCGCCAAGTACCAGCTGTGGGCCATCCCCGTCTCGCTCCGCGCGCGCAAGAAGGCCACCCGGCAGCAGACCCGCGCCGATGCGCAGGCCCGTGCGGGCGGCGCGACCGGCGGCCCGGGCAACCACCTCGGCGTCGGCGGCCTGCGGGGCTCCGCCGTGCCGGACGGTCCGCCCCGTGCCGAGACCGACAAGATCATGGACGAGCTGCGCGGGCTCCTGGAGGACCGCGAGCAGGCGGAGACGGCGCAGGGCGAGGTCACCGTCCGCTGGGCGTACGAGATCGCGGCGCCCGCGGTGGCCGGGGCGATCCTGCTGGCGATCCTGCGGGCGACGGGCTGACGGCCGGTGGGCTGCCGGACCGGCGCCCGCGACGGGCCGACGGCCACGCGCTGCGCACCCTGGTGATCGTCGGGCACGACTACTGCCGGGGCTTCGACCGGTTCGCCACCCTGCCGGTGGGGCAGCCGGGTCGCGCTGAGCACCGTACGGGGCACGGGGACGTACGAGGTCCACGCCCACTACCTCACCCCGGGCCGGGGCATCCCCGCCGCCGGGCTGTACCGGGGCGATCTCACCCTGCAGTCCTGCGTGGGCCCGGACACCGGCTTCAGCCACCTCGTACGGGTCTGAAGCCGGCGCCCGGCGCCCGGTCGTACGGCTCAGATGCCGGCGGCCGCCGACAGATCGCTCCTGACCGCCGCGAGCAGCTCGGCGGCCCGGGTGCGGGCGGCCGGCAGCCCCTCGTGCGAGGCGACCGGCACGACGACCTCCAGGTAGCACTTCAGCTTCGGCTCGGTGCCGCTGGGCCGGACGATGACGCGTGCCCCGTCGAGGGTGTAGCGCAGGCCGTCGGTGGGCGGCAGCCTGTCCGTCCCCTCGGTGAGGTCCTCCGCCCTGGTGACGGCGAGCCCGGCCAGCGCGGTCGGCGGCTGCTCGCGCAGGCGCCGCATGGCCTCGGAGATGACCGACAGGTCCTGGACGCGCACCGAGAGCTGGTCGGTGGCGTGCAGCCCGTGCTCCACGGCGAGGTCGTCGAGCAGGTCGAGCAGGTTCCGCCCCTGCTCCTTGAGCTCGGAGGCCAGCTCGGTGACGAGCAGGGCGGCGGTGATGCCGTCCTTGTCCCGCACGCCGTCCGGGTCAACGCAGTAGCCGAGGGCCTCCTCGTACCCGTACCGCAGCCCGTCCACCCGGGCGATCCACTTGAAGCCCGTGAGGGTCTCCTCGTACGGCAGCCCCGCCTTCTCGGCGATCCGCCCGAGCAGCGACGACGACACGATGGACTCGGCGAAGGTGCCCCGCGCCCCGCGCCGCACCAGATGGGCGGCGAGCAGGGCACCCACCTCGTCCCCGCGCAGCATCCGCCACTCGCCCCGGTCCCGCACGGCGACGGCGCACCGGTCCGCGTCCGGGTCGTTGGCGATGACCAGGTCGGGCTCCGCCTCCCGCGCCTTCGCGAAGGCCAGGTCCATCGCCCCCGGCTCCTCCGGGTTGGGGAAGGCGACGGTCGGGAAGTCCGGGTCGGGCTCGGCCTGCTCGGCGACGAGGACGGGCTCCGGGAACCCGGCCCGCGCGAACGCGGCCAGCAGGACGTCCTTGCCGACGCCATGCATCGCCGTGTAGACGGCACGGGCGGTACGCGGGGAGCCCTCGGCCAGAACCGCCTCGGTACGGGCGAGATAGGCGTCGAGGACCGAGTCGTCGAGGGTCTCCCAGCCGGCGTCGGGACGCGGGACGTCGTCGAGGGAGACGATCCCGTCGATCTCCGCGGCGATCTCCGCGTCGGCGGGCGGGACGATCTGGGAACCGTCGCCCAGGTACACCTTGTAGCCGTTGTCCCGGGGCGGGTTGTGGCTGGCGGTGACCTCGACGCCGGCGACCGCGCCGAGGTGCCTGATGGCGAAGGCCAGCACGGGCGTCGGCAGCGGCCGGGGCAGCACGGCCGCGCGCAGCCCCGCGCCCGTCATCACGGCGGCGGTGTCGCGGGCGAAGTCCTCGGACTTGTGCCGGGCGTCGTAGCCGATGACGACGAGCCCGTCGGCCTGCCCCTTCTTCTTCAGATACGCGGCGAGCCCGGCGGCGGCCCGGATGACCACGGCACGGTTCATCCGCATCGGCCCCGCCCCCAGCTCGCCCCGCAGCCCCGCGGTACCGAACTGCAGCGTCCCGCCGAACCGCGCGGCGAGCTCCTCGACGTCCCCGGCGTCGATCAGCGCGGCGAGTTCCTCGCGGGTCTCCACATCGGGGTCCTCGGCGAGCCACGTCTTGGCCCGTGCGATGAGATCGTCGTGCACGTCGGGTCAACCTCTCGTTCGTGTCGCTTACTGCTTGCCGTCTGCTGGGGGCTGCCGCCCCCAGACCTCCGCTTCGGCCTGAACGGCCTCGTCCTCGAACTCCCCCAGAGGGGGCACCCCCAGACGGGCTGGATGATGTTGATCGCCGCCGGGGGGGCAGGGGGCGAAGCCCCCGCTGGGGTCTGGGGCGGAGCCCCAGGTGGGGCACTGTTCAGTGGGCTGTCACGGGTGGGTGGGTGGGTGGGGAACCCCGGGGTCCAGGCGCGGAGCCCCTGGCGGGGTCTGGGGCGGAGCCCCGGCCGAGCCCCGCCGGAGCCCACCCGCGCCTACAACCGGCCAAGCACGCGCGCGAGCAGCGCCCCCATCCGCGCCGCCGAGTCCCGCCCGGCCTGCAGGACCTCCTCGTGGTTCAGCGGCTCCCCGGTCATACCGGCGGCGAGATTCGTCACGAGGGAGATGCCCAGCACCTCCGCCCCCGCCTCCCGCGCCGCGATGGCCTCGAGCACCGTCGACATGCCCACCAGGTCCGCCCCGATCACCCGGGCCATCCGGATCTCGGCCGGCGTCTCGTAGTGCGGGCCGGGGAACTGGGCGTAGACGCCCTCCTCCAGCGAGGGGTCGATCTCCTTGCACAGTGCCCGCAGCCGCGGCGAGTACAGGTCGGTCAGGTCGACGAAGTTCGCCCCGACGATCGGCGAGGTCGCCGTCAGGTTGATGTGGTCGCTGATCAGCACCGGCTGCCCCGGCCGCATGCCCTGGCGCAGCCCCCCGCACCCGTTGGTGAGCACCACCGTCTTGCAGCCCGCGGCCACCGCCGTACGCACCCCGTGCGCCACGGCGGCGACACCGCGGCCCTCGTAGTAGTGCGTGCGTCCCAGGAAGACCAGCGCGCGCTTGTCACCGATGACGTACGAGCGGACCTTGCCCCCGTGGCCCTCGACGGCCGGCGCCGGGAACCCGGGCAGCTCGGTGACCTGGAACTCCGCGTCGGGGGCTCCCAGGGCGTCGACGGCGGGAGCCCAGCCGGAGCCCATCACGAGGGCGACGTCGTGGGTCTCGGCGCCCGTGAGCTCGCGCAGGCGGGCGGCGGCCGTGTCGGCGGCGGCGTATGGGTCGCCCTGGATGTCGTCCGGAAGAAGAGATGCGTTCACGCGGACGAGGGTAGCCGCTCCGAGCCTACGCGCGTAGATGTCGGAGCTCACGGGAATGCGATCGTTGTCTTGTCGTTTCCGGGCGAGCCGCGCGACGGGCGTCCGGACCGGGTCAGCCCTCGCCCGGGATGAGGACGTCCTTGTCGTTGAAGACCTCGACGATGAAGATCAGCAGACGCCCCCGGCTGACCGTGTACTCCACCAGGATGTTCTGCGTGAGCCGGATCGTGCGGTCGTCGCCGGTGGAGCTTATGGGGCGGGACACCGGGAGGAAGGGGTCGCGGGACAGGAGCGCGATGCCCTTGTCGAAGGCGTTGCGCTGCAGGTCGTCGAGCCGGTCGCGGGCCGCGGCGGCCTGCTCGGTGTAGTACACGTCGTACGTGGTGATGGGGGCCATGGTGGGGTGCCCTCCCGTTCCTGCTCCGGTCGACCTGATTTTAGGGGCGCACCACGTCAGCAGGGCCGTTTCCGCAGCTCCATCACATAGTCGTGCGGTGCCCCCGCCGACTCCGCCGCGTCCGCGATCTCCCCCAGGTACCGGGCCGACGGCAGCCCGCCCTCGTACCCGTTCAGCACGTACACCCACGACGGCTCCGACCCGTCCAGCGTGTGCACCCGGACGCGCATCCGCCGGTAGATGCCGAGGCCGACACCCTCCCACCGGTCGATGGACTCCTCGTCCATCGGAGCGATGTCGTACAGCGCCACGAACACCTGGGAGAGGGGGTCCTCGACGAGTGTGGCCAGCGCACCCTCCCAGCCCAGCTGCTCACCGCCGAAGGTCAGCCGCCACCCGTTCAGCCAGCCGGTGGCGCGCAGCGGCGAGTGCGGGGCGCGGCGGGACATCAGCCGCGCGTCGAGATTGCCGGCGTACGCGGCGTAGAGCGACGACATGGATCGAGGGTACGGCAGTCGGAACGCCCGGCCCCGTCGGCCCGGTACCACCCCGCGACCCCGGCATGATCCACCAGACACCCCCTGGGCCCGGCGCCCCCGGACGGAAGCACTTCGAGGCGTGCGGGACAATGGAGTACGTGACTCGGATCGTGATCATCGGTGGCGGACCCGGCGGCTACGAAGCGGCCCTGGTGGCCGCGCAGCTCGGCGCGGAGGTGACCGTCGTCGACTGCGACGGTCTGGGCGGAGCGTCGGTGCTGACCGACTGCGTGCCGTCGAAGACGCTCATCGCGACGGCGGAGGTGATGACCACCTTCGACTCGTCGTACGAGGAGCTGGGCATCATCGTCGCGGACGACACCCCGCCGCTGGAGCAGGCGGCCCGGGTCGTCGGGGTGGACCTGGGGAAGGTCAACCGCCGTGTGAAGCGGCTCGCCCTCGCCCAGTCCCACGACATCACCGCCTCGGTCACACGGGCCGGCGCCCGGGTCCTGCGCGGCCGCGGCCGGCTGGAGGGCATGCAGGCCCTCGACGGCTCCCGCAAGGTCGTCGTCCGCGCCGCCGACGGCACCGAGGAGACGCTCACCGCCGACGCCGTCCTCATAGCCACCGGCGGTCACCCGCGCGAGCTGCCCGACGCCCAGCCCGACGGCGAGCGCATCCTGAACTGGACCCAGGTCTACGACCTCACCGAGCTCCCCGAGGAGCTCATCGTGGTCGGTTCCGGTGTCACGGGCGCCGAGTTCGCCGGCGCCTACCAGGCCCTCGGCTCCAAGGTCACCCTCGTCTCCTCCCGCGACCGCGTGCTCCCCGGGGAGGACCCGGACGCCGCCGCCGTCCTCGAGGACGTCTTCCGCCGCCGCGGCATGAACGTCATGGCCCGCTCCCGCGCCCAGTCCGCCAAACGGGTCGGCGACCGGGTGGAGGTCACCCTCGCCGACGGCCGCGTCATCTCCGGTTCGCACTGCCTGATGGCCGTCGGCGCCGTCCCGAACAGCGCGGGCCTCGGCCTGGAGGAGGCGGGCGTACGGCTGCGCGACTCCGGGCACATCTGGACCGACCGGGTGTCGCGGACCAGCGCGCCCGGTGTGTACGCGGCGGGCGACGTGACCGGGATCTTCGCCCTCGCCTCCGTCGCCGCGATGCAGGGACGTATCGCCATGTACCACTTCCTCGGCGACGCGGTGACCCCGCTCAACCTCAAGACCGTCTCCTCGAACGTCTTCACCGACCCCGAGATCGCCACCGTCGGCTACTCCCAGGCCGACGTCGACGCGGGCAAGATCGACGCGCGGGTCGTCAAGCTCCCGCTGCTGCGCAACCCGCGCGCGAAGATGCAGGGCATCCGGGACGGCTTCGTCAAGATCTTCTGCCGTCCGGGTACCGGGATCGTCGTCGGCGGCGTGGTCGTGGCGCCGCGCGCCTCGGAACTCATCCACCCGATCTCGATCGCCGTCGACAACAATCTGACGGTCGAGCAGATCGCGAACGCCTTCACCGTGTACCCGTCGCTTTCGGGCTCGATCGCCGAAGTGGCACGACAGTTGCACACGCGCAAGACGGGTGCCGAGATCTGACGGTGATGCGAACTCCCCGCTGGTCACGGGGGGTTGCCGGATCATGCGTGCGGCATAGGCGGGATGGATAGGCCCTATACCACTTCGCACCCTGCCGTGCGAACAACTTCTGTTATTCGGCGCAAACCGCTGAAAGCAGACGGTCACCCGCGTTACTGTCAGTTTCGTGTTCGCTGCAGAACGTCGCCAATTGATCCTCGAAATGGTGCGAGCGAACGGGGCCGTGTCGCTCCGTGAGCTCGCCCGTGTCGTCCAGACCTCCGAAGTGACCGTACGACGGGACGTGCGGGCACTGGAGGCAGAAGGACTCCTCGACCGCCGGCACGGCGGTGCGGTACTGCCGGGCGGGTTCACGCGGGAGTCCGGCTTTCCGCAGAAGTCCCATCTCGCGACCGCCGAGAAGACGGCCATCGCCGATCTCGCCGCGGGACTCGTCGAAGAGGGCGAGGCCATCGTGGTGGGGGCGGGGACCACCACGCAGGAGCTGGCCCGCCGGCTCGCCCGGGTGCCCGGGCTGACCGTCGTCACCAACTCCCTGCTCGTCGCCCAGGCGCTCGCCCACGCCAACCGCGTGGAGGTCGTGATGACCGGCGGGACCCTGCGCGGCTCCAACTACGCGCTCGTCGGCTCCGGCGCGGAGCAGTCCCTGCAGGGGCTCAGGGTCTCCAAGGCCTTCCTCTCCGGGAGCGGCCTCACCGCGGAGCGCGGGCTGTCCACGTCCAACATGCTGTCGGCGTCCGTCGACCGCGCCCTGGTGCAGGCGGCCGCGGAGGTCGTGGTCCTCGCCGACCACACCAAGCTGGGCACGGACACGATGTTCCAGACCGTCCCCACGGACCTCATCACCCGTCTGGTCACCGACGACCCGCCCGCCCACGACGACCGTGCCGTCACCGAGCTCCAGGCCCTGGCCGACCAGGGGGTGCAGATCGCCGTGGCCGGGGCGACGGGAAGCCTGGGGGGTGACCACGTCCCGGCGCGTCAGCAGCGCCGGGACGTGCCCCTGCCCGGCCCCCGTCGCGGCCAGGTCCCCGGTACGGGCCTGCGCTCGGCCCCCGTCCTGGGCACCGAACAGCCCACGACCGCGGACCGCCCCCGCGTGGCGGACATGCGCCGCCGCTGAGCGCTCCGCGGGGCGGGGCAGTGGGGGTGCGGTGCCGCCGGGGCTGCCTCTGCGCCTGCGGCGCCGCCAGGGGCCGTGGGGGTTTCCCACCCACCCACCCGTGACGGCCGGCTGATCAGTCACCCCACCCTGGGGCTCCGCCCCAGACCCCGGCGGGGCTTCGCCCCTGCACCCCGGTGGAGCTTCGGCCCCCGACCCGGCGGGGCTTTTGCCCCCGACCCCGGCGGGGGTTCATCCCTGCACCCCGGTGGGGCTTCGCCTCTGCACCCCGGTGGGGCTTCGCCTCTGCACCCCGGCGGGGCTTCCGCCCCTGCACCCCGGTGGGGCTTCGGCCCTGCACCCCGGTGGGGCTTCGGCCCTGCACCCTGGCGGGGCTTCGGCCCCCGACTCCGGCGGGGGTTCATCCCTGCACCCCGGTGGGGCTTCGCCTCTGCACCCCGGCGGGGCTTCCGCCCCTGCACCCCGGTGGGGCTTCGGCCCTGCACCCTGGCGGGGCTTCGGCCCCCGACTCCGGCGGGGGTTCATCCCTGCACCCCGGCGGGGCTTCCGCCTCAGACCCCGGCGGGGCTTCACACCCGCACCCCTGTGGGACTTCGCCTCTATACCCGGGGGCCCGGCGGGGCTTCGCCCCTGCACCCCGGTGGGGCTTCGCCCCTGCACCCCGGTGGGGCTTCGCCTCTACACCCCGGCGGGGCTTCCGCCCCAGACCCCGGTGGGGCTTCGGCCCCCGACCCGATGGGGCTTCCGCCCGTGCACCCTGGTGGGGGCTTCCGTCCCTGCACCCCGGCGGGGCTCCCGCCCCCGGCCCCGGTGGGGCTCCGGCGCCTGCTGGTTCGGGAAGTGCCGGTAGAGCGTGCCGATGTCGACGCCCGCGCGCCGCGTCGCGTCCTCCAGGGAGGCGTCGGTGCCGTACGCGGCGAACGCGGGGCGGGTTTCGGCGAGCAGCCGGTCGTGGTACCGGCGGGCGTCGGCGCGTATGGCCCGAGGGGGGCCGGGCGACGCCGTCGCGCTCCCCGGCGGGCATGGCCTCGCGCCGCCCCGACAACAAGGCGCCCGGCGGACGGATACTTCGTCCGCCGGGCGCCAGGAGTCCCGTACAGCTACCGGAAGATCAGTCCTTGATCTCGCAGATCGCCGCGCCGGAGCTGATGGACGCCCCGATCTCCGCGCTGAGACCCTTGATCGTGCCGGCCTTGTGCGCGTTCAGCGGCTGCTCCATCTTCATGGCCTCCAGGACGACGACCAGGTCGCCCTCCTTGACCTCCTGGCCCTCCTCGACGGCGACCTTCACGATCGTGCCCTGCATCGGAGAGGCGAGGGTGTCGCCGGAAGCCACCGGGCCGGACTTCTTCGCCGCGCGCCGCTTGGGCTTGGCGCCCGCGGCCAGCCCGGTGCGGGCCAGCGACATGCCCAGCGAGGAGGGCAGCGAGACCTCGAGCCGCTTGCCCCCGACCTCGACGACGACCGTCTCACGGCCCGGCTCCTCGTCCGTCTCGCCGTCGGCCGGAGCGGTGAAGGGCTTGATCTCGTTGACGAACTCGGTCTCGATCCACCGGGTGTGGACCTTGAACGGTTCCGCCGAGCCGGTCAGCTCGGGGGCGAACGCGGCGTCCCTGACCACCGTGCGGTGGAACGGGATGGCCGTGGCCATGCCCTCGACCTGGAACTCGTCCAGCGCACGCGCGGCCCGCTCCAGGGCCTCCTTGCGGGTGCGGCCGGTGACGATCAGCTTGGCCAGCAGCGAGTCCCACGCCGGGCCGATCACACTGCCGGCCTCCACACCCGCGTCCAGCCGGACACCCGGACCCGAGGGCCCGTCGAAACGGGTGACCGTGCCGGGGGCGGGCAGGAAGTTGCGGCCCGGGTCCTCACCGTTGATACGGAACTCGAACGAGTGACCGCGCAGCGGCGGGTCGTCGTAGCCGAGCTCCTCGCCGTCGGCGACGCGGAACATCTCGCGCACCAGGTCGATGCCGGCGACCTCCTCGGTCACCGGGTGCTCGACCTGCAGACGCGTGTTGACCTCCAGGAAGGAGATCGTGCCGTCCTGGCCCACCAGGAACTCACAGGTGCCGGCACCGACGTACCCGGCCTCCTTCAGGATCGCCTTCGACGCCCGGTAGAGCTCCGCGACCTGCTCCTCGGACAGGAACGGCGCCGGAGCCTCCTCCACCAGCTTCTGGTGCCGCCGCTGGAGGGAGCAGTCACGGGTCGACACCACGACCACGTTGCCGTGCTGGTCGGCCAGGCACTGCGTCTCCACGTGCCGCGGCCGGTCGAGGTAACGCTCGACGAAGCACTCGCCCCGGCCGAACGCGGCCACGGCCTCACGGACCGCCGAGTCGTACAGCTCGGGGACCTCCTCCAGCGTCCGGGCGACCTTCAGACCCCGGCCGCCGCCACCGAACGCCGCCTTGATCGCGATCGGCAGCCCGTGTTCCTTGGCGAACTCGACGACCTCCTCCGCACCCGAGACCGGGTCCGGCGTACCCGCCACCAGCGGGGCGCCCGCACGCTGGGCGATGTGACGGGCCGCCACCTTGTCACCCAGATCGCGGATGGCCTGCGGCGGCGGACCGATCCAGATCAGACCCGCGTCCAGGACGGCCTGGGCGAACTCCGCGTTCTCCGACAGGAAGCCGTAGCCCGGATGGATGGCGTCGGCGCCGGACTCACGGGCGGCACCGAGGACCTTGTCGATGTCGAGGTAGCTGGTGGCCGGAGTGTCACCGCCCAGAGCGAACGCCTCATCCGCGGCGCGGACATGCAGAGCGTCCCGGTCCGGGTCGGCGTAGACGGCAACGCTCGCGATACCCGCGTCCCGGCATGCCCGGGCCACGCGGACAGCGATTTCGCCACGGTTGGCGATGAGCACCTTGCGCACGATTGAGGCTCCCTCCTTGAAACAAGCCGAGTTTAGGGACTGCCGACACGGCACTTCGACCCGTCCCCAATGGTGAGCTTGCCCACACGGAGCGTGATTCGAGGCTCGCTCGACCCGCGAAAGCCCATGTCGCACCCAGGTGCGCAGGACCCCACCGGGCAACCCTAGTCCCGTCATGTGGTCAAGGTCTCTGTGAGAGCGTGCCGCGCCCCACTCGGTTTCTTTGTCGAGTCCCTACGAATGGCCCAACGACTCTTTGCTCCCGACCGGACCCTTGTCCCGAGGTTTACCCGTTAGTAGCGTTCAGGATGTCTCGGACGTACTGCAGGCAACGCGGCTCTGGTCGAGCCGCGGTCGAAAGTGGGTGGGGCCGGTGGTGCGCAGACCGGTGGCGTGGATCGTGGCGGTCATACTCCTCGTCGAGGCGTTCGGTGTCGCGGCACTGAACTGGTTCCTCGGAGTGGTCGTCGACCACCAGAACATGTCCCTCGCCGGCCTCGACGCGGACAAGATGGCACTCTCCTCGAAGATCGGCGGAGTGCTCTTCGGTCTCTACTTCGCGCTGTGCGCCCTGGTGGCGCTGCTGGTGGCCGTCCGCGACCGCGCACCGGCCGGCGTCGGCCGCGTCCTGCTGATCAGCGTGGCGGTGGTGCACGGGCTGCTGGGCGCGTTCGCGGTGGGGCTGGTGGGCTGGAAGGCGTTCACCTTCATGGCGGTGGTGCTCGCGCTGATCGTGCTGCTCCTGATGACGTACGACCGTCAGGAGGGCCCCGCCGCGGCGGCGGCCGGGGGCACGCCCGGCGACGGCGGCGGCCCCGGTGGCGCCCCGGTCCCGGACCCCGAGCCGCAGGACGAGGTGCCCCCCGCCCCGGTCACTGGGCCGGCGCCCACAACTCCGTGATGCCGACGCCCAGTTCTCCCAGCAGCCGCCGGACCAGGGGCAGGCTGATGCCGATCACGTTGCCGTGGTCGCCGTCGATTCCCTCGATGAACGGTGCCGAGCGGCCGTCGAGGGTGAACGCGCCGGCGACGTGGAGGGGCTCGCCCGAGGCGACATAGGCGGCGATCTCCTCGTCGGTGGGTTCACCGAAACGGACCACGGTGGAGGCGGTCGCGGACACGTACCGCTTGGCCACCGTGTCCCACACGCAGTGACCCGTCTGGAGGACCCCGGCCCGCCCGCGCATCGCCTTCCAGCGGGCGGCGGCCTCCTCGGCGTCCGCCGGCTTGCCCAGCGCCTGCCCGTCGAGCTCCAGCACCGAGTCGCAGCCGATCACCAGGGCGCCCTGCACCTCCGGCCGGGCGGCCACCACGGAGGCCTTCGCCTCGGCCAGGGCGAGGGCCAGCTCGGCGGGGGTGGGCGCGGTGACGGCGTCCTCGTCGACCCCGCTCACGATCACCTCGGGCTCGATCCCGGCCTGCCGGAGCAGACCGAGCCGGGCGGGGGACTGGGAGGCGAGCACGAGTCGCCTGCGCGGCTTGGCAGTCATGCGGCCAGGTTAGCGAGGCCGGCGTGGCCCCCTCACCTCAGCCCGATCACCACCATCGCCAGCACCATGGCCAGTGCCATGAGGAGGCCGAGCCGCCGAAGCATGTCCTGCATGTCGCGCAGTTCTTTCGGCGGCTCGTTCTCGGGGTCGGACCACAGCATCCCTCCATGGTCCGGCGGGGCGCCCGCGCGGCGCCTGAGTACGCGTACTCAACTTGGCCGCGGGGGATTCCGCTTGTCCGGGTCACCCGGGCCAGTAGGTGCGGCTCCACGCCGCCGGGCCCGGCCGGGGCAGCCGGCGGGCGGCGATGCGGGCCGGGTCGGCCCAGGAGTCCCGGGGCCCCTCCGCGCCGGACGGCGTGTCCACAGCCGCCGCGGCGCGGGCCCGGACCACCGCCAGGGCGGCGGCCAGCTCCTCGGGGGTCGGATTGCCCCGTACCACTCTGATCGTCACAACGGCTCCTTACAGCGGAATGTTGCCGTGCTTCTTCGGAGGAAGGGATTCCCGCTTCGTACGCAGCTGACGCAGGCCCCGCACCACGTGGCCGCGCGTGTCGGACGGCATGATCACCGCGTCGATGTAGCCGCGCTCGGCCGCGACGTACGGGTTGAGCAGGGCGTCCTCGTACTCCTGGATGAGCCGCGCCCGGGTGGCTTCCGCCTCGCCGGCGGCCTCCGCCTCGGCGATGGTGCGGCGGTGCAGGATGTTGACCGCGCCCTGCGCGCCCATCACGGCGATCTGCGCGGTGGGCCAGGCCAGGTTGAGGTCCGCGCCCAGGTGCTTGGAGCCCATGACGTCGTACGCCCCGCCGAAGGCCTTCCGGGTGATCACCGTGATCAGCGGGACGGTGGCCTCGGCGTACGCGTAGATCAGCTTGGCGCCGCGCCGGATGATGCCGTCGTGCTCCTGGTCGACGCCCGGCAGGAAGCCCGGCACGTCGACGAAGGTGATGACCGGGACGTTGAAGGCGTCGCAGGTCCGCACGAACCGGGCCGCCTTCTCGCTCGCGGTGATGTCGAGGCAGCCCGCGAACTGCAGCGGCTGGTTGGCGACGATGCCCACCGGGTGGCCCTCGACCCGTCCGAAGCCGGTGAGGATGTTCGGCGCGAACAGCGGCTGCGTCTCGAAGAACTCGGCGTCGTCGAGGATGTGCTCGATCACCGTGTGCATGTCGTACGGCTGGTTGGCGCTGTCCGGCACCAGCGTGTCCAGCTCCCGGTCCTCGTCGGTGACGGTGAGGTCCGCCTCCTCCGGGAACACCGGGGCCTCGCTGAGGTTGTTGGACGGCAGGTACGACAGCAGCTGCTTGACGTACTCGATGGCGTCCTTCTCGTCGCCCGCCATGTGGTGGGCCACCCCGGAGGCGGTGTTGTGGGTCCGGGCGCCGCCCAGCTCCTCGAAGCCGACGTCCTCACCGGTGACGGTCTTGATGACGTCCGGACCGGTGATGAACATGTGCGAGGTCTGGTCGACCATGACGGTGAAGTCGGTGATCGCGGGCGAGTACACGGCACCGCCCGCGCAGGGGCCGACGACCAGCGAGATCTGCGGGATCACACCGCTGGCGTGGGTGTTGCGCCGGAAGATCTCCCCGTACGCGCCCAGCGAGGCCACGCCCTCCTGGATCCGCGCACCGCCGGAGTCGTTGATGCCGATGACCGGGCAGCCGGTCTTCAGCGCGAAGTCCATGACCTTGACGATCTTCTGCCCGTACACCTCGCCCAGCGCCCCGCCGAAGACGGTGAAGTCCTGCGAGAACACGGCGACGGGCCGCCCGTCGACGGTCCCGTAACCCGTCACCACCCCGTCCCCGTAGGGACGGTTCTTCTCCAGCCCGAAGTTGGTGGACCGGTGCCGGGCGAACTCGTCCAACTCGACGAAGGAACCCTCATCGAGCAGCAGTTCGATCCGCTCACGGGCCGTCAGCTTGCCCTTGGCGTGCTGCTTCTCGACGGCGCGTGCGGAGCCGGCGTGCGTCGCTTCCTCGATACGGCGCTGGAGATCCGCGAGCTTGCCCGCGGTCGTGTGGATGTCGATCCCTTGGATCTCTTGACGCTCTTCCGGCTCGGACATCGGGACGCGGCTCCCTGCCTGCTCAAAAGTGGGGACGATTACTCATCCGAAGCGTAGTGGGGTGCCCGCCGGTCGGCAGTGCGGTGTATGCCACACCTAGGGTGGCTTGCATGACGCCACGAGATGCAGCAGACAGCCGCTGGTCCGACCTGGACCGCCCGCCCCTGAACGCCGCGGCACTGCGGCGGGCGCTGGTGCGGGAGGGCGGTCTGTGGACCCGGCTGGAGGTGGTGCAGCGCACCGGATCCACCAACAGCGACCTGGTGGCCCGGGCAGACAAGGGCGAGGCCGCCGAGGGCGCCGTGCTCGTCGCCGAGGAGCAGACCTCCGGCCGGGGCCGCCTGGAACGCCAGTGGACCGCCCCCGCCCGATCCGGCCTGTTCTTCTCCGTCCTGCTGCGCCCGGCCGAGGTGCCCGTGGCCCGCTGGGGCTGGCTGCCCCTGCTGACCGGGGTCGCCGTGGCCACCGGCCTGTCGCGGGCGGCGGGCGTCGACACGGCCCTCAAATGGCCCAACGACCTGCTGATCACCGTGGGCGGCGAGGAACGCAAGGCCGGCGGAATCCTCGCGGAACGGGCCGGGGGCGACGGGGTCGTCATGGGCGTCGGTATCAACGTCTCCCTGCGCGCCGAGGAACTGCCGGTCCCCCAGGCCGGTTCGCTGGCGCTCGCCGGCGCGGTCACCACGGACCGCGACCCGCTGCTGCGGGCGGTGCTGCGGTCGCTGGAGGACTGGTACGGGCGCTGGCGGCGGGCCGGGGGCGACCCGACGGCGAGCGGCCTGCAGGAGACCTACGCGGCGGGCTGCGCCACCCTCGGCCGGCACGTACGGGCCGAGCTGCCGGGGGACCGTTCGGTCGTCGGCGAGGCGGTGGCGATCGACGGGGACGGCCGCCTGGTCCTGGCGACGGAGGAGGGGGTACGGGAGCCGGTGGGGGCGGGGGACATCGTGCACCTCAGGCCGGCCTGAGGTCTGCAGCGCCGGGTGAGCGTATTCCGGCCTGTCCGGCGTTTGAGGACGAGGCCGTTCAGGCCGAAAGCGGGGGTATGGGGGCGGCAGCACCCCCAGTCGACGGCAAGGTCACCAGGCCATCACCAAACCGGCACCGACCACTGAACCCCCGCCGAACCCAACGGAGTGAGCTGGCGCACACCTGCCGTAGAGTGAAGGCCGGTCGATAACTGACCGTGGCAGATCGGAAGGGCAGCAGGCGTGACCGTCGACGACACGGGCTCCGGCGCGGACGCGGACGGCCGGGTGGACCCCCTTGCCGCCGACTCCGGCGAGGACAACCCGCTCGCCCTGCGCCTCGAGCACCTCATCCTGGGCGCCGAGCGCCGCTACACCCCTTTCCAGGCGGCCCGCAGCGCCGGCGTCTCGATGGAGCTGGCCTCCCGCTTCTGGCGGGCCATGGGCTTCGCCGACATCGGGCAGGCCAAGGCGCTGACGGAGGCCGACGTACTGGCGCTGCGGCGGCTGGCCGGTCTCGTCGAGGCGGGGCTGCTGAGCGAGGCCATGGCCGTGCAGGTGGCCCGCTCCACCGGGCAGACCACCGCCCGGTTGGCGGAATGGCAGATCGATTCCTTCCTGGAGGGGCTGACCGAGCCGCCCGAGCCGGGCATGACCCGCACCGAGGTGACGTACCCGATCGTCGAGCTGCTCCTGCCCGAGCTGGAGGAGTTCCTCGTCTACGTCTGGCGCCGCCAGCTCGCCGCCTCGGCCGGCCGGGTCGTGCAGGCCGCGGACGACGAGGAGATGGTCGACCGCAGGCTGGCCGTCGGCTTCGCCGACCTCGTCGGCTTCACCCGGCTGACCCGCCGGATGGAGGAGGAGGAGCTCGGCGAGCTCGTCGAGGCGTTCGAGACGACCGCCGCCGACCTGGTGGCCGCACGCGGCGGCCGGCTCATCAAGACCCTCGGCGACGAGGTCCTGTACGCCGCCGACGACGCGGGCACGGCCGCCGACATCGCGCTGCGCCTGGTGGAGACGATGGCGAACGACGAGACCATGCCCGAGCTGCGCGTCGGCATGGCGTTCGGCACGGTGACCACGCGCATGGGCGACGTCTTCGGTACGACGGTGAACCTGGCGTCCCGACTGACGTCGATAGCGCCCCGCGACTCCGTGCTCGTCGACAGCGCCTTCGCCGAGGAGATCATCCGCACCGGCGAGGCACCCGCGTCGGAGGCGGAGGCGGCCGAGGCCGCGGCCGCCGCCGAGAAGGAGGGCGAGGAGCCTCCGACGTACCGCTTCGCGCTCCAGCCGATGTGGCAGCGCCCGGTCCGCGGCCTCGGCGTCGTCGAGCCGTGGCTGCTCTCGCGACGGGACAGCGAGGCCTAGGGCGACCGACGCCCGGGACGGGAGACCGACGCCTAGCGCGAGGCCCGCTCCACGCACAGCCCTATGATCGGCACGCACACGCCCCCCGGCTGACTCCGCGTCGGCGCGGGACCGCCCGTGCTCCGGCTCGGTGCCGGCACCGGTGCCTGGGGCGAGGCAGGGGCGTGGTGCGTCGCCGACGGCCTCGGCGTGGCCGCCGGTGCCGCAGGGTCCTCGGCCTTCGTGGGGATGGTCGTGGGGACGGTCGCCGGGGGTGCCGTCGCCGCGGCGCGGGCGGAGCCCGGGAGCGCCATGGGCGACGAAGCGGCGGCCGGCGTGGGGCGCCCGCTCACTCCGCCCATCGTGGAGGTCGCCGAGGGCAGTTCCGTCGGTACGGCGCCGATGGTGACGGACCGGTCCGTGGTGGCGCCGGTGTCGGGCCGTGGCTCGGCCTCCGCGGTGCGCGGGACGCCGACCCCCGCGTCCGGTGCCAGCCGTACGAGGCTGAGGGCACTGGCGGCCAGGGCCAGGCCGCCGGCGGCGATCAGGGCCTTGCGGGGACGGGGCTTGCGGTGGCGGCCGCGCCGGAACAGCGGTGCCAAGGTCCGCGCCGGGACCGTATTCGTGTGTATGTCCGTGTCTGTCATGTCGCTCCCTCCCCGCCGCGTGCCCCGATACCCCGAGCAGCGCACGCTATGCGCTCCCGTGGGCGGTTGGGCCCGACTCGGGCGGGATGTCACTCGAACGGGGTAGCGGTCCGCCTCTTTCCCCGGTCGGGTCCGGCTGCGATGATCAGGGCGTCAGGGAGTTAACCCGCGTTAACCGGAGGGTGTCATGAGCGAGGAGCGGTTCGGGGAGTTCGTGCTGGTGCGACGGCACGGGCACGTCGCGGAGCTCGTGCTGGACCGGCCGGGGGCCATGAACGCCGTCTCGACCGACATGGCCCGGTCCGTCGCCTCCGCGTGTGCCGCGCTCGCCGCCGACCGGGACGCGCGCGTGGTCGTGGTCACGTCCTCGCACGAGCGGGCCTTCTGCGTCGGGGCGGACCTGAAGGAGCGCAACTCGTTCAGCGACGCCGACCTGGTGCGCCAGCGGCCGGTGGCCCGGGGTGCGTACACCGGGGTGCTGGAACTGCCGATGCCGACCATCGCCGCGGTGCACGGGTTCGCGCTGGGCGGCGGCTTCGAGCTGGCGCTGTCCTGCGATCTGATCGTGGCCGACCGCACCGCCGTGCTCGGGCTGCCCGAGGTGTCCGTGGGCGTGATCCCGGGCGGCGGCGGCACGCAGCTGCTGCCGCGGCGCGTCGGGGCGGCGCGGGCCGCCGAGCTGATCTTCACCGCGCGGCGGGTGGAGGCGCCCGAGGCGCTGGAGCTGGGGCTGGTGGACCAGTTGGTGGAGGCGGGCCGGGACCGGGACGAGGCCCTGTCGCTGGCCGCCCGGATCGCCGGGAACTCGCCGGTCGGGCTGCGGGCGGCGAAGCGGGCGCTGCGGCTGGGGCAGGGGCTGGGCCTGCGGGCCGGGCTGGAGGTCGAGGACGCGGCCTGGCGGGCGGTGGCGTTCTCGGGGGACCGGGCGGAGGGGGTGGCCGCGTTCAACGAGAAGCGCAAGCCCCAGTGGCCGGGGGAGTGAACGGGCCGCGGCCGCACCGCAGACCCGTTTGGCACCGTATTGCCATCCTTTTCCGGAGCTTCCGGTGAAACGTACCTAACCTGGGGTGATGGGTGAGGACAAGCGGCTCGCCGCCGTGGTCGCACTGGCGCAGGGCATGGCGGCGGCGCGCACGCCCCGTGAGTCCTGGCGGGCCGCCGCGCTCGGCGCGTGCCGGGCGCTGGACGGGAGCTTCGCCGCGCTGTCCGTGTGGGAGCGGGACCGGGGGCAGCTCCGGGTCCTGGTGAACGTGGGGGAGCGGGCCCCGGACGAGGAGGAGTTCCCGGACCACGAGGCCTATCCGGTGCACCAGTTCCCGGAGATCACCGAGTTCCTGCACGAGCGGTGGGCGGGCGGTCAGGGACCCAACGCCTGGGTGGAGACCTCCGAGGGGCCCGCCGCCGGCCGTCCCGGTTACTTCCACCAGCGCGTCGCCGCCCTGCGCCGCCGTGGACGCGGCTGCTGCGTGATCGCACCGGTCCTGCTCTACGGCAGGGCCTGGGGCGAGCTGTACGTCGCCCGCGCGGCCGACGCCCCCGTCTTCGGCCGGGGCGACGCCGACTTCGCGACCGTGCTGGCGGCCGTCGTCGCCGCGGGGCTCGCGCAGACCGAACGGCTGCGGGAGGCCCGGCGACTGGCGTACACCGACCCGCTGACCGGCCTGGCCAACCGCCGCGCCGTCGACGTGCGCCTGGAGGAGGCCGTCGAGCGGCACCGGCGGGAGGGCGTCGTGGTCAGTCTGGCCGTGTGCGACCTGAACGGGCTCAAACGGGTCAACGACACCCAGGGTCACGCCGTGGGGGACCGGCTGCTGGAACGCTTCGGCTCCCTGCTCTCGCTGTGCGGGGCGACGCTGCCCGGGGCCCTCGCGGCCCGTCTGGGCGGGGACGAGTTCTGTCTGCTCGCGGTGGGGCCGCCGGCCGACGCCGTGGTCAGGGCGGCGGACGAACTCTGCCGCCGCGCCGCGGAGCTGGACCTGGGCGAGGGCGTGGCCTGCGGGGTCGCGTCCACCGCGGACCCCATCGGTGACGTGCGTTCCGCCCGCCGGCTGTTCCGGCTGGCCGACGCGGCGCAGTACCGTGCGAAGGCACTGGGCGCGGGCCGGCCGGTGGTCGCCGGGCGGCAGGGCCCCGACGATCCGGTGGTCCGCCTCGCCGACGAGCCGTCGCCCGAGCGGGCCGAGCGCCGCCGGTTCCGCGGCCGCCGGCCGTGACCGCGTCGTCGGCCCATGAGGTAAGGGTCGCACCCGTACCCCACTAGTGACATCCCCGCATTCAATGCGTACGCTCCTGAATATGGATATGCACACTGTGGTGGTGGGGACGACGGGTGTCACCGCGTCCGACGTTCTCGCCGTGGCGCGCGGCGGCGCCCGCGTCGAGCTGTCGCAGGAAGCGGTGTCGGCCCTCGCGGCGGCCCGGGGGATCGTGGACGCCCTGGCGGCCAAGCCGGAGCCGGTCTACGGCGTGAGCACCGGTTTCGGAGCCCTGGCGACCCGGCACATCAGCCAGGACCTGCGCACCCAGCTGCAGCGCAACATCGTCCGCTCGCACGCCGCCGGCATGGGACCGAGGGTGGAGCGGGAGGTCGTCCGGGCCTTGATGTTCCTGCGCCTCAAGACCGTCTGTTCGGGGCACACCGGTGTCCGGCCCGAGGTCGCCCAGACCATGGCCGACGTCCTCAACGCCGGAATCACCCCGGTCGTGCACGAGTACGGCTCGCTCGGCTGCTCCGGCGACCTCGCCCCGCTGTCCCACTGCGCCCTGACCCTGATGGGCGAGGGCGACGCCGAAGGCCCCGACGGGACGGTCCGCCCCGCCGGTGAACTGCTCGCCGAGCACGGCATCGCGCCGGTCGAGCTGCGTGAGAAGGAAGGCCTCGCCCTCCTCAACGGCACCGACGGCATGCTCGGCATGCTGGTCATGGCCCTCGCCGACCTCGACCTGCTCTACAAGTCCGCCGACGTCACCGCCGCCCTCAGCCTGGAGGCGCTGCTCGGCACGGACAAGGTGCTCGCGCCCGAACTGCACGCCATCCGCCCCCACCCCGGACAGGGCGCCTCCGCCGCCAACATGCTGGCCGTGCTCAAGGGCTCCCAGCTCACCGGTCACCACCAGGACGACGCACCCCGCGTCCAGGACGCCTACTCGGTGCGCTGCGCCCCGCAGGTCGCCGGCGCCGGACGCGACACCCTCGCGCACGCCCGGCTGGTCGCCGAGCGCGAGCTCGCCTCCGCCGTGGACAACCCGGTGGTGCTTCCCGACGGCCGCGTCGAGTCCAACGGCAACTTCCACGGCGCCCCGGTCGCCTACGTCCTGGACTTCCTCGCCATCGCCGCCGCCGACCTCGGCTCCATCGCCGAGCGCCGCACCGACCGGCTGCTCGACAAGAACCGCAGCCACGGCCTGCCGCCGTTCCTCGCGGACGACGCCGGCGTGGACTCCGGGCTGATGATCGCCCAGTACACGCAGGCCGCGCTGGTCAGCGAGATGAAGCGGCTCGCCGTGCCGGCGTCCGCCGACTCCATCCCGTCCTCCGCCATGCAGGAGGACCACGTGTCGATGGGCTGGTCGGCGGCGCGCAAGCTGCGCACCGCGGTCGGCAACCTGGCCCGGATCATCGCCGTCGAGCTGTACGCCGCCACACGGGCCATAGAACTCCGCGAGGGGCTCGCGCCGGCACCCGCCTCGCAGGCCGTCATCGACGCCGTACGGGGCGCGGGCGTGCAGGGCCCGGGACCGGACCGGTTCCTGGCCCCCGACCTGGCCGCCGCCGAGGCGTTCGTGCGCGACGGCGGGCTCGTGGCCGCCGTGGAAACGGTCACCGGACCGCTCCAGTAGCACCCGGACGAGAGGGGGCCCTGTCCTCGGACAGGGCCCCCACATGCCGTGCGTCACTTCAGCTTGGCCGCCTGGGCCTTGATCACCGGGGCCGACACCGTGTAGGCCTTCTTGGCCATCGCGGCGCCGATGTTGATGGTGCTGTACGTCGCGACGGTGTTCCCGTGCCGCACGACCTCGCCGTGCAGCGGAACGGCCCCGTCCGGCGTGTTGTTGGTCGCCGTGAAGGCCAGCGACTCGTCACCCGTGGCCGCGGACTTCTCCTCGGCGACCTTGGTGAACTTCCCCTTCTCGCCGGCCTGGTCGCCCGAGAACCCGCCCGCGCACGCCTTCACCGCGGCGGAGACCGACCGCAGGGCCTGCTCGGCGCCGTCCCCGTCGTACGAGGACAGGGTGACCACGGTGACGTCCGAGTCCATGGAGTCCTTGAGCGCGTCCTCGAACTTGCCGTCGGCCAGGTCGTCCAGGGACGTGGCGTCGTCCGTGGGGTCCTTCTTGTCCTGCCTGGCCATGCGGCTGGTGTGCGTCGCGGGGTCGCCCGGCGCCACACCGGTCAGGACGTCGAGCAGCGGGTCGCACCCGGCGTCGTCCGTCGTGACCGCGCTGTCGGCGGGGATGCCGCCCTGGACGGCCCCGACCTTGAAGCCGGGCACCTCGCCCCTGGCGATGATCAGCTTCTGCAACTCGGCGCCGCTCAGCGCCTTCGCGGCCGGCTTCTCGCCCTTGCCGCCCCCGCCGTTCCCCGAATCGCCGGAACCCCCGTCTGAACAGCCCGTGACAAGGGCGAACGACAGCACGCTCACTGTGGCAGCGGCGCACCGTCGCACGCCCGATGATCTCTTCATGAGCGGACTATGAGAGACGGGTCAAAGGATCGTCAAGGCCTTTAAAAGTCGAGGCGTTCCCGGCGCACCGAATACACCACGAAACCGGCGCCCACGGCGAGGCAGAAAGTGCCGCCGATGACATACGGCGTGGTGTCGGGGCTTCCGGTGTCGGCGAGTCGGGCGTCGTCCGCCGAGGCCGACGTGGTCTCCGTCTGCGTCTCGGCCTCGGACACCGCCTTCGCCTGGGTGACCTGCGCCGCCGGGGTCTCCGCTCTCACCGTGGTGTCCTGCGACGCGTTCGCGGACGGGACGAACCACAGGGCGCCCAGGAGGGTGCCCGCGGCGGTGGCGGTCAGCAGCGGGCGGCGAACGGATGACACGGAATATCGATCCCCTTGTGACGCTGGCGAATTGGCCGTGTGGGGCGATGTTAGTGAAAGGCGCGGGTCACAGGAAAGTCACGGGAGGTTTCCGCCGTACTCTCCGGGCATGAGCATTGAAGAGACATCACGTTTTGTACGGCTTCGGGTTGAATTGGTCCTTGAGGTGGAGGACGACGGCGAGGTCACCAGGGCCGCGCTGCGTCGGCTCGCGGCGGATCCGGAGCTGCCGGACGACGAACGGGCGCAGGCCGAGAGCAGTGTGACGGAAGACACCGCGGAGGCCCTGGCCTATCTGGTCGATCCGTTCGACCTGGTCGGTGAGGTGCCCGGGGTGGAACTCCAGCAGGCCTCCTGGTCCACCGAGCGGATCGACTACGACCCCGATTCGCCGGACTGGGATCTCGACGAGGAGGATGACGAGAAGGAAGACGAAGGCGACGAGGCCTGAAACGGCGGCATCGGCCGGGCATCAGGGGGGCGCGCGACCTCGGACGGCAACCGCCGACCGGGGTTTCGTCGTCTCAGGGGGCGCACGGCCGACTTCCGCACCACCCGTCCCGCGGACGTGGTGTGGCCCACATCCGCCAGGAATGCGGAACGGAGCGCAACGGTCGTAGCGTTGAAGATTCGCAGGCGGGGGACTCGGGGTCTTTGGGGATTCGGCGAACATGGAGAAGCGTGTGATGACGGACAGTAAGCGGCGCAAGGGCCTGATGGCCGCGTCCGCACTGCTCGGTGGTGTACTGGTGCTCTCGGCGTGTTCCGGTGGCGACGACAAGTCCTCCGGCAGCGGCAGCGGCGACAGCTCGCAGGCCCAGGCCGACGAGGCGGCGGCCAAGAAGTCCTCCGAGGCCCGGATCACGATCACGCCCAAGGACGGTTCGGACAACGCGTCCATCAACAAGTCCGCCACCGTCCAGGTCGCCAAGGGCACGCTCACCGAGGTGACCATGACGACCGCCGACGGCAAGGCCGTCGCGGGCCAGTTGGCCGCCGACAAGAAGAGCTGGAAGCCCAGCGTCCAGCTCGAGCGCTCCACCACCTACAAGGTCGCCGCGGCCGCGAAGGACTCCGAGGGCCGCGTCGCCCACGAGAACGCCTCGTTCACCACGGTCTCCCCGGCCAACAGCTTCATAGCCAACTTCACGCCGGAGGACGGCTCCACGGTCGGCGTCGGCATGCCCGTGTCGATCAACTTCGACAAGGCGATCACCAACAAGGCCGCCGTCCAGAAGGGCATCACGGTCTCCTCCAGCAGCGGCCAGGAGGTCGCCTGCCACTGGTTCGGCGCCAACCGCATGGACTGCCGCCCGCAGGACTACTGGAAGGAGAACTCCACCGTCACGCTGAAGCTCGCGCTCGACGGTGTCGAGGGTGCCTCCGGTGTCACCGGCGTCCAGCAGAAGACGGTCACCTTCCACATCGGCCGCAACCAGGTCTCCTACGTCGACGCGAAGACCAAGCAGATGAAGGTCACGCAGGACGGAAAGACCGTCAAGACCATCCCGATCTCCGCCGGTTCGCCCGAGAACAAGACGTACCAGGGCGTCATGGTGATGCAGGAGAAGTTCAAGCAGACCCGTATGAACGGCGCGACCGTGGGCTTCACGGACGACGACGGCAAGGGCGAGTACGACATCAAGGACGTGCCGCACGCCATCCGCCTCACCAGCTCCGGCACCTTCCTGCACGGCAACTACTGGGGCGCGAAGTCCATCTTCGGCAGCGTCAACACCAGTCACGGCTGCGTGGGCCTGTCGGACACCAAGGGCGCGAACGACCCGAACACACCGGCCGCGTGGATGTACAACCACTCGATCCTCGGTGACGTCGTCGTCGTGAAGAACACCGGCGACAAGACCGTCGCCCCGGACAACGGCCTCAACGGCTGGAACATGGACTGGGCGCAGTGGAAGGCCGGTTCGGCCGTCTGACGCTCACCCGACCCACATCCTTCCGGTGCCGCCCCCAGGGGCGGCACCGGTTTTTTCCCGCCGCTGGAGGGCGCAGCACGTATAGCACCGCTCACCGGTAGTGAACTTCGCGATTCTGTAACGGTGTTCCCCCTGGTGCGTAACAGTTCCCGGTAGCGCTTTCTCACCTGTCTCTCATCTATTGAGCCGTCAGATCACCCCCCGGCATACTGCGTGCTCCGGGGGGTTGACGTTCATGCGTACGAGACTGCCCCCGGCCGGGTGAACGGGGAATTCGCCCGGTACTCCGTCTCCAGGGGGAGTTTTGCGCAGACAAGTGAAAAGAGCGGCTGCGGCCACCGTGGCCACCGCGGCCGCCGTCGCCCTCGCCGCGGGTATGACCAGCCCGGCGTCGGCGAAGCCCGGGCAGCGGTCGACGACCGCCGCCGCATCGCTCACGTCCAAGCACCGCATCACCCTGATCACCGGCGACCGGGTCGCCGTCGACGCCAAGGGCCGGGTCGTCGGCCTGGAGCGGGCCAAGGGACGCGAGCACATCCCGTTCCAGATCCGCAGGGCCGACGGACACACCCTCGTCATCCCCGCCGACGCGGCTCACCTGGTCGCCTCCGGCAAGCTGGACCAGCGGCTGTTCGACATCACCGAACTCAACAAGGCCGCCACCCGCAAGTCCCAGAAGAACGGCCTGAAGGTCATCGTCGGCTACAAGGGCGCCGCGACGGCCGCCAAGTCCGACGTCCGCGACGCGGGCACCCTCCGCCACAGCCTCAAGACGCTGAACGCGGACGCGGTGCAGACCCCGGCCAAGGAAACGCCGGAGCTGTGGGACGCGGTCACCAACGGTGACAAGACCGCCTCCGGCATCGCCCACGTCTGGCTCGACGGCGTCCGCAAGGCCAGCGACGACAAGTCCGCCCCGCAGATCGGCGCCCCGACCGCGTGGGCGGCCGGCTACACCGGCAAGGGCGTCAAGATCGCCGTCCTGGACACCGGTGTGGACACCACCCACCCGGACCTGAAGAGCCAGGTCATCGAGTCCAAGAACTTCTCGACGGCAGCCGACGCCAAGGACCACTTCGGCCACGGCACCCACGTCGCGTCCATCGCGGCGGGCACCGGCGCCAAGTCGAACGGCAAGTACAAGGGCATCGCACCCGACGCCAAGATCCTCAACGGCAAGGTCCTGGACGACAGCGGCTCCGGTGACGACTCCGGCATCCTCGCCGGCATGGAGTGGGCGGCCTCGCAGGGCGCGAGCGTCGTCAACCTCAGCCTGGGCGGCTACGACACGCCCGAGGTCGACCCGCTCGAGGCCGAGGTCAACAAGCTCTCCACCGAGAAGGGCATCCTGTTCGCCATCGCCGCGGGCAACTCCGGCCCCCAGTCGATCGGTTCACCGGGCAGCGCGGACGACGCGCTCACCGTCGGCGCCGTCGACAAGTCCGACAAGCTGGCGGACTTCTCCTCCACCGGTCCGCGCACCGGCGACGGCGCCATCAAGCCGGACGTCACCGCGCCCGGCGTGGACATCACCGCCGCCGCGGCGCCGGGCAGCGTCATCGACACGGACCCCGAGGTCCCGCACCCGGCGCCCGGCTACCTGACCATCTCCGGTACGTCGATGGCCACCCCGCACGTCGCGGGCGCCGCCGCGATCCTGAAGCAGGAGCACCCGGACTGGGGCTTCGCCGAGCTGAAGGCCGCGCTGACCGGCTCCGCGAAGGGCGGCAACTACACGCCGTTCCAGCAGGGTTCGGGCCGTATCGCGGTCGACAAGGCCATCAAGCAGACCGTGGTCGCCGAACCGGTGTCGGTGAGCTTCGGCACGCAGGCGTGGCCGCACACCGACGACACCCCGGTCACCAAGCAGATCGAGTACCGCAACCTCGGCACCAAGGACGTCACGCTCAACCTGGCCGCCACCGCCGCCAACCCCAAGGGGCAGGCGGCTCCGGCGGGCTTCTTCAAGCTCGGCGCCACCAAGGTGACGGTCCCCGCGGGCGGCAAGGCCTCCGTCGGCCTCACCGTCAACACCAAGCTGGGCGGCACTCTCGACGGCGCGTACTCCGCGTACGTCACGGCGACCGGCGGCGGCCAGACCGTGCGTACGGCCGCGGCCGTGCAGCGCGAGGTGGAGTCCTACACGGTCACCTTCAAGCACACCGGCCGTGACGGGCAGCCGACGGGGGTCTACGACACCGAGCTGTCCGGTTACACCGGCATCGGCAAGGACCAGTACTTCGTGGCGCAGCCCGACGCCTCGGGTACCACGACCCTGCGTCTGCCCAAGGGCACGTACCTGCTGAACTCGGTGATCGCGAAGAACTTCACCACCTTCGAGGGCGGCGTCGACTGGCTGGTGCAGCCGAAGCTGAGCGTCACCAAGGACCTCACGGTGAACCTCGACGCCCGCACCGCCAAGGCGGCGGACATCACCGTGCCGGACGCCCAGGCCAAGTCCACCTCCGCGATGATCAACTACTTGTACGCTCCGGCGAACAACGGCTTCGAGATCGATCTGGACAGCTTCGCCAACATCCGCATGGCGCACCTCGGCCCGGAGCTCCCGAGCGGTCTGACCCAGACCTGGGGCGGCCAGTGGACGAAGGGCGCGAGCACCGAGTACGACGTGGCCACCAGGACGCAGGTCAAGAAGATCCAGGGTGACAAGGTCCGCCACTTCAAGGCCGGTGAACTGGCCACGGTGAAGAACGCGGTCGGCGCCGCAGCCTCCGGCAAGACCGGCGGCATCACCCCCTGGGCCGTCCTGGGCGACGACACGGTGTTCGGCAACCCGGTGGAGCAGAAGCTGCCCGGTACGCGCACGATGTACGTGTCGGCCGTCGACGGCGCCCAGTGGAGCTTCGACGTCGACCAGTACAGGGGCCACGACGCCGACGGCTTCCCGATCTCGGAGGCCTTCTACCTGCTGGGCGCCCCGCAGACCTTCAAGGCGGGTCAGACCTACAGCAAGACCTTCAACACCGCGGTCTTCGGCCCGCACCTCAACTCCGAGTACGGCCTGTTCCGGCAGGACAACGAGATCTACGGCGCCCTGCCGCTGTTCGCGGACAGCAGCGGGCACGACGGTTTCTCGGACTTCACCGGGGCGACCACCACCCTGTACCGCAACGGCACCAAGGTGGGCTCCAACAAGGACCCGCTGTTCGGCGAGACCTTCAAGGTTCCCGCCGGTGACGCCGAGTACAAGCTGACCACCTCGGTGACGCGGACCGTCAAGGTCGCGGCCGCCTCCACCCGGATCGACGCGAGCTGGACCTTCCACTCCAAGAAGCCGGCCGGCGGTTTCGCCCAGCTCCCCGCCTCCACCGTCCGCTTCAACGCCAAGACCGGCCTGGACAGCCGCGTCGAGGCGGGCAGGACGGTCACCTTCCCGGTCACCGTGGAGGGCGCGGCAGCGGGCCGCAACCTGCAGTCCCTCGCGGTGTGGGTGTCGTACGACTACGGCCAGACCTGGAAGAAGGTCACGGTCAGCAACGGCAAGATCACCGTGAAGAACCCGGCGAACGGGAAGGCCATCTCCTTCCACGCCAAGATCGCCGACAAGAAGGGCAACAAGTCGACGATCTCGATCTACAACGCGTACTACGGCAAGTGATCGGCAAGTAGTCCGCAGGCAGTAAGAGGGGCGTACCGGAGATCTCCGGTACGCCCCTCGCCGTGCGCCGGGCCGGGCGCCGCCCGGTCAGCCCTTCGCCCCTGCGCGGGTCGCGTCCGCTCCCCAACTGGCCAGCAGGCGCAGGGCCTCGGCCGACGGGGAGCCCGGTTCGGCGTGGTAGACGATCAGGGACTGGTCCGCGTCGTCCGTCATCCTGAAGGACTCGAAGTTCAGGGACAGCGCACCCACCAGCGGATGCCGCAGCCGCTTGACGCCGTGGCTCTTCTCCTTGACGTCGTGGGTCGCCCACAGCCGCCGGAAGTCCTCGCTCTTCACGGAGAGCTCGCCGACCAGGGCGGACAGCCGGGGATCGTCCGGGTAGCAGCCGGCGTCCATCCGCAGGGCGCAGACGATGTCGATCGCCTTCTGTTCCCAGTCCTCGTACAGGTCCTGGTACTCGGGCCGCAGGAACACCAGCCGCGCCCAGTTCCGCTCCGCCGCCGGCAGCTCCGACCAGTCGCCGAACACCGCCGCCGCCATCCGGTTCCACACGAGGATCTCCGAGCGCCGCCCGACCACGTACGCGGGCACCGCGTCCATGGTCTCCAGCAGCTGCCCGATCGACGCCCGCACCTGCTGCGGCCGCGCCGACGGCTTCTTCTTGTGCTGCTTGCCCTTGGCGAGACGGGTGAGGTGGGCCTGCTCGGCGTCCGTCAGCCTGAGCGCCCGGGCGATGGAGTCCAGCACCTCCGCCGACACGTTCTGCCCGTTGCCCTGCTCCAGCCGTGTGTAGTACGCCACGGACACCCCGGCCAGCTGCGCCAGCTCCTCACGGCGCAGACCCGGCACCCGCCGGTGCCGCCCGAGGTCGGGAAGCCCCACGTCCTGCGGCTTCAGCCGGGCCCGCCGGGTGCGCAGGAACTCGCTCAGCTCGGCACGCCGGTCGAGGGAGGGGCCGGAGGGCTGGGGTTGTGCGTCCATGAGGCCAGTATTCATGGTCGTACGTCCACGAGCCTGACCCCGCCAGTGGTAGGCACGGCAGTCGTACGAAGAGGCGTGATCTGGGTGAAGCCGGAGCCATGGGGCACGCTGGACGTCATGACCACTGTTGCTGCATACGCCACCCCCGCCGCGAAGGCCCCGCTGGAGCGGACCACCATCGAGCGGCGGGCGGTCCGCGAGAACGACGTACTGATCGACATCAAGTTCGCCGGTATCTGCCACTCCGACATCCACCAGGCCCGCGAGGGCTGGGGCAAGGCCATCTTCCCGATGGTCCCCGGCCACGAGATCGCGGGCGTCGTCTCCGAGGTCGGTCCGGGCGTGACCAAGTTCGCCGTCGGCGACCGCGTGGGCGTCGGCTGCCTGGTCGACTCCTGCCGCGAGTGCGACAACTGCAAGGCCGGCCTGGAGCAGTACTGCACGGGCGGCGCCGTCGGGACGTACAACGCGGTCGGCAAGGACGGCGAGCCCACCTACGGCGGCTACTCCGAGAAGATCGTCGTGGACGAGCGCTTCGTCGTCCGTATACCCGACGGCCTTGCCCTGGACGAGGCCGCGCCGCTGCTGTGCGCCGGCATCACCACGTACTCGCCGCTGAGGCACTGGAACGCCGGCCCCGGCAAGAAGGTCGCCGTCGTCGGCCTCGGCGGTCTCGGCCACATGGGCGTGAAGATCGCGCACGCGCTCGGCGCGGAGGTCACCGTCCTCTCGCAGTCCCTGCGCAAGAAGGACGACGGCCTCAAGCTGGGCGCCGACCACTACTACGCCACCAGCGACCCCGAGACGTTCGAGGAGCTCAAGGGCTCCTTCGACCTGATCCTCAACACGGTCTCGGCGCCGCTCGACTTCGCCGCCTACCTGTCCCTGCTGCGCACGGACGGCGCGATGGTCAACGTGGGCCTGCCCGAGGAGCCGGTCAACATCACCCTTCAGTCCGTCTTCGGCAACCGCCGCAGCCTCAGCAGCTCCGGCATCGGCGGCCTCCCGGAGACCCAGGAGATGCTGGACTTCTGCGCCGAGCACGGTCTGGGCGCCGAGATCGAGCTGATCCGCGCGGACCAGATCAACGAGGCGTACGAGCGGGTGCTGGCGAGCGACGTCCGCTACCGGTTCGTGATCGACACGTCGACGATCTGATCCGACAGCATCGTCAACCGCCCCGGGCCCGGCCGGTCGGCCCTCGCGGCCGACCGGCCCCCCGGACCGGTCAGTCGACGGGTGTGACGGGGAAGGTCCCGCCGGCCGAGTAGGACCGCACGAGCACGTCCCCGTCGCCGGTCGGTCGTACGACATGCGCGCGGCCGAGCCCCGAAACCCGGGCGTGCCCGTCGCCGGCCACCTCCACCAGCGTGTTCTCGTCGAGCGCGACACCGTACGGCATGTCGCCCCGCCCGACGGCGGCGATCAGCCGCGGCAACGTCCCCCACTGCGCGGCGTGCACGTCCACCCCGAAGGGCACGAGCCCCAGCCCGGCCCGCACGTCGACCTCCGCCAGGTCCTCCGCGCTGTCCTGCGGGCACACCGGCACCCCGTCCAGCAGCCAGCCGCCCACCACGGCGCGACGCGCGGCGACCGCGGCCCCCGCGGAGAACCCGGCGTACGGAAGACCCCGCTCGGACAGCAGCCGGCGAAGGCCGTCGAGGCACCCCGCGAACGCCTCTTGATACGCGGGCGTCAGCCCACCGCTCACCAGCACCCCGTCGAGGTCCGCGAGGAGCCCCGGGTCGAACCGCCCGCCGACCGGCACCAGCAGCGGTACCGGTGCGCAGTCCCCAGCCTTCGCCAACGCCCCCTCGTACCGGGTGAACTGCTCCTCGCCGTCCCCCTCGTCGACGATCACGCACCCGATGCGCGGCGCGGCCCCCGCCGCCCGCAGAAACGGCCCGTAGACCTCGGCAGGGGCGTCCCACCCGCCGCCGGTCAGAAACGTAGGACTGCTCACCGTGGTTCCTCCTCCGTGCCGGGCCGTGCCGGGCCCGGCCGCGCATCCACGAGAGCGGGCGGCGGTCGCAAACCGGCAACTGGCCGACATTCGGGGCGACTTCGGGATGCCGGGCAACCCGGAGCCGCTTTTGGCACTTTTCACAGGTGGCGCAAAGAACCTCCATCGGCGCTTGCAAGACGCGCACTGCACGTCCCGATCAACGCACAGCGAGGAACTCATGACCACACACCACCGTAGAGCCTTACGCCGTTCGACGATCATCGCCGTCGCCGCCCTCACCGCCGGCGCCGCCGGAACCCTCGCCGCGCCCGGCGCGGGAGCGGCGCCCACGGCGGGCACGCCGAAGCTCAAGGTGATCGCCGCCACCAAGGCGGTGACCCTCGACCGTTACGACCAAGAGGGCGGCGTCTACCTGGACCTCGGCACCTATGTGACGGTCGACGGCGGACCGCTCGAGCTGCGGGTGACGCGCAAGTCCTACAACGACCCGATCGTCGTGTCGGAGATCATCCACTCCGGCAGCCGGACCGTGACCAAGACCCTGCCGAGCGGGCTGGTGAAGGACTTCTCGGGCCTGCCCGACTTCCTCAAGATCAGCGTCAAGGACACGTCGGGCGCCAAGGTGCTCGACACCACCCAGTCGTTCTGTCCCGACAACCGGGCGGGCCGGATCCGGCCGGACGCCCCGGCCACGTCGAGGTACCCCGACGGTGGGAGCTGCTCCGACAACCCGTTCACGCTCGGCGGTGTGTGGGGCGTGGAGAAGGGCTGGGCCGCGCGCACCGCGTCGCCCTACGACGGCAAGCCGGTGGACCTGCCGGTCGGCGAGTACACCGCCGACGTCTCGGTGGCGAAGAAGTACCGCGACCTGTTCGGCATTCCCGACACGACCCAGAAGATCAAGCTGACGGTCCGCAAGGGTGACGAGGGAGGCGAGGGCGGAGGACACGGCCTCGCCCGCGGCGAACACGCCCACAAGGGCGCGCTGAAGTCCCTGAAGCCGGCGTCCGAGCGCCCGGTCGGCAGGGGCGCCGTCCCCGCCGACACGCCGAAGCCGGACCTGCGCGCCCTCCCCGCGTGGGGAATCGCCGTCACCGACGGCGGGGACGGCGAGGAGGGCACCGCCCCGGGCAAGGAGTACCTCGCCTTCAGCGCCACCGTCTGGAACGGTGGGCCCTCGCCCCTGGTCGTGGACGGCTTCCGCAGCCCGGGCAAGGACAAGATGGACGCCTACCAGTACTTCTACGACGCCAAGGGCAAGCAGGTCGGCTACACCCGCACCGGCACCATGGAGTGGGACCCGCGCGAGGGCCACCAGCACTGGCACTTCAGCGACTTCGCCAGCTACCGGCTGCTCGGCGCGGACAAGAAGGAGATCGTCCGCAGCGGCAAGGAGGCCTTCTGCCTGGCCAACACGGACGCCATCGACTACACGGTGAAGAACGCCGACTGGCACCCGTACAACACGGACCTGGCCACCGCCTGCGGTGAGGAGAACTCGGTGTCCGTCCGCGAGGCCCTGAACGTCGGCAACGGCGACACCTACGAGCAGTTCCGGCCCGGCCAGTCCTTCGACATCTCGAACCTGGCGAACGGCACGTACTACATCCAGGTCATCGCCAACCCGGACAACCGGCTCAAGGAGCAGAGCACGGCCAACAACGTCACGTACCGCAAGGTCGTCCTCGGCGGAACGCCGGGGCACCGCACGGTGACCGTGCCGAAGTACGGCCGCGTCGACGCCCCCTGACCACCCGGCGCGGACGGGGGCCCGTCCCCGTCCGCGCACCCGTCCGGGACCGCGCGGGGATCAGAGCCGGCTGTACTTCTCGATGTCCTCGGTGAACTCCTCGATCGCCCGTGTGGTGAGCGTCGGCCGGGTGTCGGCGATGGCCGTCATGAAGTCCTCGGTGGTGGCCGACCGTCCCCGCCGGTGCGCGACCTCCTGCTCGAACGCCGCCTGCGCGCCCTTGCGGGCCGCGAACTCGATGTCGGCCGGAGTGAACAGCTCGCTGGCCTCGACCAGCCGCGCGAGGTCCACCGAGCCGGCGGCGGCCCTGAGATAGCGGGTCCAGATCGCCCCGCGGGCGGCGGGGTCCGGCGGCCCGATGGGGATGACGTAGTCGAACCGGCCCGGCCGCAGGAACGCCGCGTCGAGCGAACGGACCGAGTTGGTGGCGCACACCAGCAGCCGCGCGTCCTGCTCGCGGAAGACGGGGATGAGCTTGAGCAGCTCGTTGGTCACCCCGTGCCCGGGATCGACCGCCTTCCCGGACCGCACCCCGGCGATCTCCTCGACCTCGTCGATGAAGAGCAGCACCGAGTCCAGCTCCGCCAGCTCCGCGAAGACCTCCCGCAGCGCCGCGGCCAGCCCCTCGCTCGTGTCGGCCGCCAGCCGGGACGGGAAGAGCTCCACGAACGGCCAGCCGAGCCGTGAGGCCACCGCCTTGGCGAAACTGGTCTTCCCGGTGCCGGGCGGACCGAACAGGATGACCGCCTTGGGCGGCAGGACGCCGTAGCGGTCGGCCAGCGCCGGCTCCGTCAACGGCAGCACGACACGGCGCTCGACGACCTGCTTCTCCCGTTCCATGCCGGCCATGGCGCCCCAGAGCCCGTCGGGCAGCATGCGGCCGCCCAGCGCCGCGAGAACCCCGGCCTCGGCCGCGCCGGGCGGCCCGAACTTCTCGTAGTAGGTCAGATCCTCGCGGAACCGGTAGCCGGAGTTCTCCAGCGCCTTCGTCCCGGCCGCGTCCGCCGGCAGCAGCGCGCTGATGTGCCGCACTCCCAGCGCCCGCAGTCGTCGCTCCAGCTCGGCGAGGAGAGCACTGCCGATCCCGCGCCGGCGCCACCGGGAGGCGAGCGCGACCTGCAGGATCCACCCCCGCTTGCCGTGCGCCTCGGCCACGGCCATCCCGACCAGTTCCTCACCGACCGCCGCGACCACCGCGGGCTGCCCGGCCTTCGCCGCGGCCATCACCTCGGACACCGGGAAGACGGGGTCCTCGTCGGCATGGCGGCTCTGGTCCCAGATCTGTATCGCCTGGTCGAGATCGTCGTCGTGATAGTCACGCAGACGCCATGCGGGCATCGCCACCACCTCGCCCGTCCCGGGAGCCCCATTGTCCCCCGCCGGCCCACCGGGGCACGAGCGCAGACGGACACCGAGGCCCCTGGCCCCGTGCCGGTCACGGCTGCCGCCGCCACGGCCCGATCACCTCGCGTCACCGCAGGTGCGCGAGCAGTCCGTCCTCGGCGGGGTACGGCCGTTCCTCGGGCAGCAACCGGGCCGCGGCGTCCAGGTCGCCGCCGGTGACGCGTGCGTGGATCTCGGTGACGAGCGGGGTCACGTCCCTGATGGAGACCGTCCACTCGTCCGCGTACCGCCGTACGGCCTCACCGGAGAGGCCGAGCTGCAACGAACGGTAGGGCAGCGGCTGAAGCCGCAGATCCCGCTCGGGGTCCCACTGCACCCGGGCCGGTGCACGCTTCACCTCCCGTTGCCAGGCACTCCGGTCCGGATGCAGCCCCGGTACGTAACTCGACAGGCACGCGTTGCGCAACGCCCACTCGAAGCCGTCCCGAGCGATCTCGACGGCCAGCACGGTCTCCTGCCCCGGCTTCGTGCCCCAGCCGCAGCGGTACATCATCCACAGGAACGACGGCTTGATCCACGTCAAGCCGCGCTCACAAACAATTTGTCGAGCGGGGCGACACCCCTGCGGCCGACCGCAGGGCAACGCGACGGGTCACACCTGGAACCTCATAGCCTGCGCCTGGTGGCCAGCGAGAATCAGCAGACTGACGATCTCACTCCCAGGCTGATCATCAGTCGCTACTGCGACTGTGGTCGGCGCCACGAGTCCACAGGGACAGATCGCTGCTCGTCGCTACGGCAAGGGTCTGCCCGGAGGGCGAGAACCCAGCGGCACGGAGCTCGGAGTAGTTGGAGTGGAAGATGTGCCACCAGCGCTCCCCGTGCGGACCGGAATGCGGCAAACCGCCGTCGCGAGAGAGCAGGACACGCTCGTTCGGCCAGGCCGGGGCAACGACCTCCAGCTTCCAACCGTCTCCGCTGGTGGTGTGCAGTGCTCCTCCGAAAAGCCCGGCGATGCGCACTTTGCTTCCGGCGACCGGTCCCAATCCCGGACACTGCAGAGCGGGATCCGCGTCGGGGCTGCTGTCCTCGGGGTCCGCGTCACGATCCCGCGCGATCTTCTCTCCCGTGACGGCGTCGAAGAGACCGTGACCGTCGTGCGAGACGACCATCACCAAGTCCTGGCCGGCGCCGGGGTGCGAGGCGAAGCCGATACCGAGAAGTCCGCCGACCGGGGCGTAAGCGATGCGCTGCCAGGGCTCGGGCGCCGGTACTACTGGGGCCGCGAGGAGCCTTTGCCGCATCGCCTGCTGGTACGGGGAAAGCTCCGGCTCAGGACCTGGCTGCTCGACCGGAGGTTCGTTCTTCGTCCACTTCGTCACGCAGCCATGATCCATACTGCATCGGTTTCGCCCAACACAGTTCCAACAGTAGGCAGCAGCCCAGGGCGCACCGGCTCAGCGGTCAGTGCTGGTCACGGGTCTCCCAGCCGGGCGGAGTCTTGGGCAGGCTGATCAGTGCATCGATCCCTAGGTGCTCCAGCAGGAGAGCTTTGAGTCCGCGGCCGTCGATGAGTTCCATACGGCCGGTGCGGTAGGCGAAATCCTTGCTGGCCTTACCGAACCATGCGGTGGTGACGATGATCCCCTTCGCGGCGGCTTTGTCATGCATGACGCCGGCCAGAGCGCGCACCGTGTCGGCTGGTACCGCATTGCGGGTGCGCTTCGCTTGGATGATGCACAGCCCACCCACGATGGGATCCTCGTTGGTGGCGACGGCGTCGATACCGTCATCGCGGGAAGCCTGCGTCACCCAGGCTTTGAGGCCAATGGCCTCGAACAGGCGCCGAACGAGGTGCTCGAACTCGATCGGATCGAGTTCCATGAGGTCGGGGCGGTGATCGAGCCCGGCGACGACGTCGATGTCCGGCCCCCACTTGTACTTGGTGAGGTCGAAGGTGACGACAGGACGGACGGGTTCAAGGTCGTAGGGGTGCTGTGAGACGACAGCGTTGAGATGCCGGAGGCATTCGACCGGGTCGAGTTCAGGCTCGTCCAAGACAAGATCGTCCAGAGTCTCCCTGGTCGCGCGCACGCTGACGAGGCAGGGACGGATCGCTTTGCCGGTGGCACGGTTCTTCGCGTTCACATGGCCGTTGGAGACGACCACGTCGACCAATGCTGCAGGGGTCAGCGTGAGCACTTCATTGATAGCGCGCAGGGCCAGGCGAGCGACCAGGAGCCGGTACATCTGCTTGATCTCAGCCTCTTTGCGTGGCTGGGCAGTCACAGCAGGTGGAGTCGACGCCTTGTACCGGTATGCAGCCGCAGTCGGTACGACTGACTGCCCCGGTAGATCCACTTCCAAGAGCAACTCTCGTGCCTCTGGGACAAACGCGCATCGCCACGAGTCGCGCAAGCCCTCAGGGTAGGAAGCCTCGGTCATAGCGGCTTCCACAGAACCAGTGAGTGCCTCAGGATCGCCCCCCACGAGCGCCGCTTGCACTCTCTCAAGCCAATCGGGTGACGGTGTGTACGGCGAAGAGAGAACAGAGTTCAGCTGCACGACCCTCCGCTGCACCTCCGCCGTTCGCTGCTCAGCCTGCGCCCGCAGCTCCTGGGCCGCCTGCTGTTTGGCAAGTCGCTCCCGCTCAGCCGTTTGCCGCTGCGCGGCCTTCTTCTTCGCTTCAGCCTGTCGACCTCGCACCGCTTCGCGCTTGGCCAAGTCACGTTCGACCTGTTCAGCGGCCCGCGCTTGAGCCAGGCGCTCCCGCTCCGCAGCCTTCTGTGCCCGCGTCCGCTCCTGAGCCTGCTCCCGCTCCTGCCGCGCACGCTCCCGCTCTATACGCTTCCGCTCCTGCTCGGCAGCGCGCGCCGCTCGCTCCTGCAGCTGCTGCCGACGCTTGGCTTCGGCTTCCTTGGCCTTCTGAGCATCGCGGTACGCCTGGACCAACTGTGCCGTCAGCGACTTCTTCCGAGCCATCGTCCCCCCAACCCCGGTGCTGGCAACGACTATGCCCAAGTGCCTGGCCGGCCAAGTCGCAGGCAGGAAGGTTGGCTCGATCTGCGCTCAACCGGCATGGCCCGAGCACCGAGAGGATGCATCCCGAACAGGGATGGGTCGCCGCACTCACACGCTCACTTGTCTGCCGCTTAGGTTGCTGCCAACCCACAGGAGTCTGTCAACGCGGCTTGATGACCCACGTCATGCGATCCCGCTTCCACGCGGTGGGGAAACGACCGCTGCGAACCGCGGGCACGCCGGTCTCCGGCGAGTACGCCTGATAGACGGTGATCGTGGAGGCCGTGTGCAGCGCGCGGATCCTGTGTCGTGGTTCTTCCACGGCGTACAGAGTGCGGTCGGCGGATCCGGCCGGGCCAACGGTTTTCGAAGGGTGTGGGCCCGACCGATCCGCCTGCCGTATCAGCGCGCGACCAGCCGGTGATGGGCAATCGCGTTGTGTGACGCCGACCGGCCGCTCCCAGGTGACGCACGGTCGCCGTACCTTCCTTGAGGCTGGCGAACGGCACGGGTACCGGTTGCGGTACTAGGCTGGGTGGCACGAGAGGTGAGCAGCTCTTGCGGCCGTCCGAACCGGTCTGCGAACAAGTGTGGCCTCGTTCTCGCGCGAGGTTGCACGTCGGGTGCGTAATGAGCTGGACCAGGCGATGTGACTGACGAGCCCGCACGGCCTTCCACGGCAGCCACTCCCATGGGACGTTCCGCGGTTGCGAAGGCGTCCAGGCGTCCCAAGGACCGCCGCGGGCAGTGGCCGGTGCTCGCAGCCGTTGCCGCGGGCGGAGCGATAGGGGCCTCCGCCCGGTTCGAAGCGGCGCTGCTGTGGCCGACGGGCAAGGCCGGGTTTCCGTGGACGACGCTGGGTGTCAACGCCGTGGGATGCCTGGTCATCGGTGTGTTCCTGGTATCGATCACCGAGGTGTGGGCTCCGCACCCGCTGCTCCGTCCGTTCTTCGGGACCGGGGTCCTCGGCGGCTTCACCACTTTTTCCACGTACTGCATCGACATCGAACGCCTGGTGCGCCAAGACCGGCCCGGCCTGGCACTGGCCTATCTGGTGGGGACCGTGGTCGTCGCCATGGGCGCCGCGAAGGCCGGCGTGGTCGGCACCCGGCGCATCCTCGCGACGAGGGGGCCGTGATGGCACTTGAGGGACGCGCACTCTGTATGACGATCTATGTCGAAGACACCGACACCTGGCATCACAAGCCCCTGTTCACCGAGATCGTGCACCGCGCCCATGCCTTCGGACTGGCCGGGGCGACGGTCTTCCGAGGTGCCGAAGGCTTCGGGGCCACGTCGATCGTGCACACCGCGCGGCTGCTGTCCATGGCGGATGACCTGCCGACGGCGATCGTGATAGTCGACGAGGAGGACCGGATCCGGTCTTTCGTGCCGCAGCTGGAGGAACTGTCCATCAGCGGCCTGATCACCCTGCACCGAGTCGAGGTGATCCACTACAGGGGCCGGGAGGAGGCGAGCACATGAGGTTCCTGCTCGTCGCACTGGGCGGTGCACTGGGCGCCCCACTGCGGTATCTCATCGACCGGACCGTCCAGGCCCATCACGACACCACGTTTCCCTGGGGCACCTTCGCGGCCAACATCACCGGATCGGTGATTCTCGGCGTCCTGACGGGAGCGGCCCTGTCCGGCGCCGCCTCGCAGGATGTACAGGATCTGCTGGGAATCGGGCTGTGCGGTGCCTTGACCACGTACTCCACCTTCTCCTACGAGACGCTGACCCTGGTCGAAGCGGGAGCGCGTTTCTTCGCGGTGGCCAACGTGGCGGCATCGGTCGTCGGCGGCCTGGGGGCCGTGTTCCTGGGGCTGACCTTCGCCCAGGCTGTCTTCGCATAGCCCGGCCACCAATACTGCTGATCAGAACTCATTGCCACACTCAGGAAAGCGGATCATCACTTGTGATTCACTTCACCGGTGAATTGCTGGATTGATCTGTATCCAGCACTTTAGCCTCTTTGAGCAGTGTGCAAGCCTCATGGATGATCTCCTCGCGCAGTGGCCGCACGGACACGACGGGAGCGGACCGGCCGGACAACTCCGGAGAGCGGTCGCTGTTTCCAGACACTTCAGAGCGTGTGAGAGAGATGCGGCGTACTTGTCGCCGGCATCACCAGAGGGCAATTCGAGCTCGGAAGGCAGAAGAAGTGAGCGAAGACGCCGTGTGGGTTCGAGGCGTGACGGGAATCCAACTCCACCACGTCACCGATCTGCAGGATGCTCGGCGGTTTCTGGGCAATGCCGTCATGGCGCTGAATGCCGCCCATGTACGGACCGGCGACGCCAGGTTCTGCGTTCTTGCCGACCAGCTCAAGGGCATGGTCGCCACGACGCGTGACCTGGAGGGCGAGGCGCGGGAGAGGATGCAGCAGCTGCACTCCGAGGACCCGGAGCGGTTCGTGCGCTGCCGGGAGGGCGAGGAGCCCTGGCCGGACGAGCTCCAGGCGGGCTTCGTCCCACGGCACACCTGCCGCGACGAGTGTCTCTACCACGACCATGAGGTGCTGGACGGCATTCTGCAGTGCACCTGCGGCCGACCGCCGTGCCGCGCTTGCGCGATCGTGGGAACGCCCTGACAGGGATCCGCCGTCCCGCCGCCCCCTGCACTCCGGCCCTCTTCGGGTCGGCCCTCCCCGGCTTCCCCCCGCTTTCTCCGTGAATTCCTGGCGTGGCTCCGTTGAGTCGCGTTCGTTGAAGCGTCTTCAGTTGAAGATTCTCTCAATGCGGCATCGCGCAGCGGATAAGGCAGGTCCGGCCGCGCAGCGCGGCCGGACCTGCCTTATCCGCCACAGCGACGTGTCGGCGCCGAACACTCACCGCGCCGAGCGCAGTCCGGCATCGAACGGACACGACAGGTGGACGCCCCGGCAGTCCGCAGCGAACGAAATGGGAGTCGCTGCTCTTTGGCGGCCCCACGCCTCCGGTGCCCATTTGCGGCGGGCGCGGGGAGCGTCCCGGGGCAGCCTTCGGCCCGCCTTGACACACCGCCGTCGGAGGGGTTGCCTTGAATCAGGATGTGTCTTATGCGGCGTCCCGCCGGACTGGCAATTCATGCACGTCCATGGTTGGAGGCGCGGCGGGGTGGAGACGTTTTATGGCGACGTATGAATATTCCTGCGGTCGCTGCGGATCATTCGACCTAAAGCTGCCGATAGGCACTGCGCCGACGCAGTCGAGCTGCCCTCGGTGCAAGGACGCCGCGCGGCGTGTGTACTCCTCTCCGGCACTCGCCTCGACGCCGCCCGCAGTGGCGGCCCTGCGTGGGCGGGAGGAGAGATCCCGGGAGAACCCCGAGGTGGTTACGCGAATCCCTGCCGGGAACGCCAAGCCGAGCAGGGCTCATCCCGCGCTCGCCCGGCTTCCCCGGCCCTGAGGCCGGCGGACGTGTAGCCGCCGGGAGCGGAATATCGGGAGGTGTGTCCTCTTGGCCAACGTCGGACTGCTCTTCGTGGGCGCTGTGCTGTTCATCAACGGGCTGATGCTGCTGGGCAAGGTGGACAGTAGGTCCGCAGCGGTGTTCAACCTGTTCGTGGGGGGACTTCAGGTCCTCACGCCCGTATACCTCATCATCGCCGCGAACGGGGATTCAAGGCGCATCATGCTGGCGTCGGGAATATTCCTCTTCGGCTTCACATACCTGTATGTAGGTATCGGACTGCTCATGGGGCTGGACACGACTGGCGTCGGTTATTACTCGTTGTTCGTGGCCATCGTTGCCCTGGGGTTCTCCTTCGTCAGTTTCCGACTGGTGAAAGACCAGCCGTTCGGTGTGATATGGCTCTACTGGGCGTTTCTCTGGTTCCTCTTCTTCCTGCTGCTGGGGCTCAAGAATGAGGCGCTGACGCCCTATGTGGGCTGGGTGACCGCGATCGAGGGCTGGGTGACCGGTGTCATCCCGGCATTCCTGCTGCTGACGGGTTACTGGGTTCCTGCGAACTTCTACGAGACGGCGATCGCGTTGGGCGCTTTCGGCGTACTGACCTTCGCCTCGCTGTGGTTCGTCCTCCGCCACCGGGGTCCCGGAAGGCCTGCGCACGAGGAATACGGAGCCCCCGGCCATCCGGCCGGAAGCCACGGCTGACCCTGCTGGGCGAATGAGCCGGAGGTGGTTGCCGAGACGCGAGCAGCAGCAGGCATGGCTGGCACTCGGGCCGCGGGCGCCATGCCAAACCGCATCGTCAGGCGCAACACTAGGAGTTGACATGCCTGAAATAGTCTTCAGCGTCGATCAGTCCCGGTCGATGCGTGACCAGGAGGTGCCCGGACACAACAGGTGGCATCCGGACGTCCCGACTGTCGCCATGGTCCGCCCGGGGGACGAGTTCCGTGTCGAATGCCGCGAGTGGACCGACGCGCAGATCGGCAACAACGACTCCGCCAACGACGTGCGCGATGTCGACCTGAAGCGGGCCCACATGCTCAGCGGGCCGATCGGTGTCGAAGGCGCGGAGCCGGGCGACCTGCTGATCGTGGACATCCTGGACCTCGGGCCGGTGCCGCAGCAGGTCGGGGACGCCCCCGGCGAGGGCTGGGGGTATACCGGCGTTTTCGCCAAGGCCAATGGTGGAGGTTTTCTGACCGACTACTTCCCGGACGCTTACAAGGCGATATGGGACTTCCACGGGCAATTGGCGACGTCCAGGCACCTTCCCGGCGTCCGCTTCACCGGCATCACACACCCCGGCCTCTTCGGCACCGCGCCGTCCGCGGAGCTGCTGGAACGGTGGAACAGGCGTGAGCAGGCCCTGGTGGACACCGACCCGGATCGTGTCCCGCCTCTGGGGCTCACACCCGACCCGGACCAGGCCCTCGGCGGTCAGGCGACAGGATCGGACGCGGAACGCATAGCCCAGGAAGGGGCGCGCACCGTGCCCGCGCGGGAGAACGGCGGCAACCACGACATCAAGAACTTCACCCGTGGGTCGCGCGTCTTCTACCCCGTCCACGTCAAGGACGCCAAGTTGTCGGGCGGCGATCTGCACTTCAGTCAGGGAGACGGTGAGATCACCTTCTGCGGCGCCATCGAGATGGGCGGCTACATCGATTTCCACGTCGATCTCATCAAGGGCGGCATGGAGAAGTTCGGGATCACCACCAACCCTGTCTTCATGCCGGGCAACGTCGAGCCGCGATACACGGAGTTCATGTCCTTCATCGGGATCTCCGTGGACCACGACACCGACACCAACTACTACCTGGACGCGACGGTCGCCTACCGTCGTGCCTGCCTCAACGCCGTCGAGTATCTGAAGAGGTTCGGCTACACCGGAGAGCAGGCCTACCTGCTGCTCGGCTCGGCCCCCATCGAAGGACGCATCAGCGGGATCGTCGACATCCCCAACGCCTGCTGCTCCCTCTACCTGCCGACCGGCATCTTCGACTTCGACGTCCGTCCCACCGCGGAGGGACCGAAGACCGCAGACCGCGGGCAGTGTGCGGTCAGTAGCTGAGCCGAGGGGAGCCCGACACGCTCCCGGCCCCCGCACGGCGAGCCGCCGGGCGGGGGCCGGGAGCGTGTCGGGCTCTCCCTTCGGCAGATCCCTGAGCACGAGGACATCTCACCGTGCCGCGGCCGCCGACCCGTCAGCCGTTGGCCGCCGCGACCCCGATCGGGCAGGACACCCCGGTCCCGCCCAGCCTGTGCTGTCATGTGACCCGGAGCCGGCTGTCGGGCGGACCGGTCCGTCATCCGCGTAGGTGGGCGAGAAGGCGATCGAGGAGTTCGCGAAGACCTACGGCGCGAGTGGCCCAAGGCCGTCAAGAAGATCACCGACGACGCCGAAGAACTGCTGGCGTTCCACGACTTTCCCGCCCAGCACTGGATCCATCTCCGCACCACGAACCCCACCGAATCAACCTTCTCCGCGGTGAAACTCCGCACCAAGGTCACACGCGGCGCTGGAAGCCCGGCCGCCACCCTCGCCATGGTCTTCAAACTCGTCGAGTCCGCCCGGGAACGCTGGCGCGCGATCACCGCACCTCACCTCGTCGCCCTCGTCCGCAACGGCGCCCGATTCGAGAACGGTCAGCTCATCGAACGCCCCCAGCACGCCGCAACGTGAGCGGGATGTCACACTTCGCCAATGATCAATGCCAAGGACACCGTCCGCCAGTTCCTCCTGCAGGTGCGCTCGGGGCTGCACCCTGACCGAGCCAGTCACTTCATGGCCGACCGGGTCCGGGCCCATCAGGTCGTCTCGGAGGCACCGGTGGTCGTGGAGCGAACGCCACAGCAGTACACCGAGCACATCCAGGAGATGCTCGACGCATACGGCCCCTTCACTCTGACCGTGGACGAGCTGATCGCCGAAGGGGATCGGGTCTACGCCCGCTGGACCCAGAACGGGCGACACGTCGGACCGGTGGACGGTCACCCGCCGACCGGTGCGCAGGTCACGGCGATGACCAGCGCGGTCTATCGCGTCGAGGACGGACTCATTGTCGAGTACTGGATCCAGATCGACCGGCAGGGAATCACCGCTCAGCTACAGCAAGCGGTCACCGAGCACTGATCCCGACTCGATCCACAGGCATTGACAATTACTCGCCGATTTCCGGACCGTACGCCTGGTAGACGGTGATCGTGGAGTCCGCGTAGGCCGCACGGATCTCGCGTTGCGGTTGTTCCATGGCGTACAGCGGGGTGACAGCCGGTTCGGGGCGGCCACTGATTTTCCACTGCCGGTCACTGCGACGGAGACCGCCTACCGCAGCACCGTGGGAATCCCCCGGTGCCACGGCGTCCGCGTCAGACCTACCGCACGCTACCGGCTACTTGTCCGTGGCCTCCGGCGCCGGAGCGATCCCCGTCGGGCAAGAAGCCCCCCAGTTCGTCTCGAACGGGTCACTTAGCTTGACCCCCGTCCCGCCCAGCCCGCAGTACCCAGCCGGGTTCTTGTCGAGGTACTGCTGGTGGTAGGCCTCGGCCGGGTAGAAGGGGCGGCCCTGCGACGGGAGGATCTCCGTGGTGATCGTGCCGTGGCCGGAGGAGGTCAGGACCTTCTGGTAGGCGGCCCGGGAGGCCTCGGCGGCGGCGGCCTGTTCGGGGGTGTGGGTGTAGATGGCGGAGCGGTACTGGGTCCCGACGTCGTTGCCCTGGCGGAAGCCCTGGGTGGGGTCGTGGGACTCCCAGAAGGTCTTCAGGAGACGGTCGTACGAGACCAGCTTCGGGTCGTAGACCACGCGGACGGCCTCCGTGTGGCCGGTCAGCCCCGAGCAGACCTCCTCGTACGTGGGGTTCTCGGTGTAGCCGCCCTGGTAGCCGACCAGGGTCGTCCACACCCCCGCCGGAAGCTGCCAGAACTTGCGCTCGGCGCCCCAGAAGCAGCCCAGGCCGAAGTCGGCGACCTCCAGGCCGTCGGGGTAGGGGCCCTCAAGCGGGTTGCCCAGGACGGTGTGGCGGGCGGGGACCTCGAACGCGGGCGCGGGCCGGCCCTTGAGCGCCTGCTCGGGCGTGGGCAGCTGGGGCGTACGGCCGAAGAGCATGGGGTCTCCCTGTCGGTCTGGGGGCTGGGACCACCGTCTCGCGATGGCACCTCTTGCAACGTGCGGGGGACCCGTCGCATTCCGGTCGGGCCGAGGCCCGCCGGTCAGCTGAGCAGCGTCGCCGGGCTGCCGCCGTTCGCCTCGTAGCCCGCCACCGCAAGGGCGCGGTGCAGGGCGAACTCGGCGGCCGGGTCGGCGGACAGGATCCAGGGCAGGGCGCCGACATGGCCGTCGACGTGTATCAGCTGGTTCATGGCCTCCGACCAGCGCTCGGCGCGCACCAGGAAGAAGAACAGCAGATGGCGGACGTGCGCCTGGACCGGGTCGTCGGGGCGGGCCGCGTGCACCGCGTGGAGCGCGCCGTGGATCGCCCTGGTGACGACCTCGCTCTGGTAGAAGCTGCTCACGAGGTTCACCTCGGGGAGGTGCTCGAACACCGCGAACAGCGGCATCGCGGCCAGCAGGGAGCCCTGCGGGGCGCGGGCCGCCGCGGCCTCCGCGAAGGAGTACGCCAGCTCACGGGAGCCGTGCCACTTCTCGCACCAGTAGTGCAGGGCCGCCAGATGGGCGCCCATGTGGGCGGGGGCGCGGTCCAGGATCCTCAGCCAGAGCTTCTCGAACTCCGGCTGGGACCAGCCGAGTCCGCGGGCCACCGACAGCTCGACGATGTGCGGGACCGGGTCGCCGGGCGCCAGCAGGGCCGCCTGGGCGCAGGCCTCACTGGCCTCCTCCATGATGATCCGGAAGTCGTCCGTGCCCGGCGTCGACGTACGCCATGCCTGCTGTACCAGGAACTCCGCGTGCACGGCCGCGCCGCCCGCGTCCTTGGGCTGCTCGGCCCGCCACACCCGCAGCCACTGTCCGCCGGGCGTCTCGTGCACCCCGCCGGGCCGCTGCCGCAGCTCCAGCGCCGCCGCGCCCGCGAAGGCCTGCACCCGCTGCCAGCGCAGCTCGCCCTCGGACTCGGTGCCGGCCAGCAGCTGGGCCGCCGCGCGGTAGTCCTGGGTGCGCTGCACCAGGTCCAGGACGTCCAGCAGGTCCTGGTCGGGGCCGGGCATCCGGACGTCCAGGTCCTCCTGCCGCACGAAGCCGTAGTCCGCCGGGTCGGCGGCGTCCGGGTGGTCCGGGGTCACCTGCTCGATCATTCCTCGCCTGCGCCGCAGCGTCGGCAGCAGCACGAAGCTCATCATGAGCAGCGCCATCAGCACCCAGAGAATCGCCATGCGTCAAGCGAACCAGACACCGCCGACCATTGGCCAACCGGTTGGGGGAGCCTGTGGAAAACCCTCCCGCTCCACCGCCCGGGCCCGGGCGTCCGTCATCAGCCCCGCGGGCGCATTACGCTCGGTCCCCATGAGCGACAGGCACATCAGTCAGCACTTCGAGACCCTCGCGATCCATGCGGGCAACACCGCCGATCCCCTCACCGGCGCCGTCGTCCCGCCGATCTACCAGGTCTCCACCTACAAGCAGGACGGCGTCGGCGGCCTGCGGGGCGGTTACGAGTACAGCCGCAGCGCCAACCCGACCAGGACCGCCCTGGAGGAGAACCTGGCCGCGCTGGAGGGCGGTCGCCGGGGCCTGGCGTTCGCGTCCGGGCTGGCGGCCGAGGACACCCTGCTGCGTACGCTGCTCAGCCCCGGCGACCACGTCGTCATCCCCAACGACGCGTACGGCGGTACGTTCCGCCTGTTCGCCAAGGTGGTGGCCCGGTGGGGGATCGAGTGGTCCGTCGCCGACACCAGCGACCCGTCGGCGGTGCGGGCGGCCATCACCCCGAAGACCAAGGCCGTCTGGGTGGAGACCCCCTCCAACCCGCTGCTCGGTGTCACTGACATCGCCGCGGTCGCTCAGGTCGCCCACGACGCCGGCGCGAAGCTCGTCGTGGACAACACCTTCGCCACGCCGTACCTGCAGCAGCCGCTGTCGCTCGGCGCCGACGTCGTCGTGCACTCCCTCACCAAGTACATGGGCGGCCACTCGGACGTGGTCGGCGGCGCGCTGATCGTGGCGGACCAGGAGCTGGGCGAGGAGCTGGCGTACCACCAGAACGCGATGGGCGCGGTCGCCGGGCCCTTCGACTCCTGGCTGGTGCTGCGGGGTACGAAGACGCTGTCGGTGCGCATGGACCGGCACAGCGAGAACGCCACGAAGATCGCCGACATGCTCACCCGCCACGCGCGCGTGACGAGCGTCCTGTACCCGGGCCTGCCCGAGCACCCCGGTCACGAGGTCGCCGCCAAGCAGATGAGGGCGTTCGGCGGCATGGTCTCCTTCCGGGTCGAGGGCGGCGAGGAGGCGGCCGTCGAGGTGTGCAACCGGGCGCAGGTGTTCACCCTGGGAGAGTCCCTGGGCGGCGTCGAGTCGCTGATCGAGCACCCCGGTCGCATGACCCACGCGTCCGCGGCGGGCTCGGCCCTGGAGGTGCCCGCCGACCTGGTGCGCCTCTCCGTGGGCATCGAGAACGTCGAGGACCTCCTGGAGGACCTCAGGCAGGCGCTGGGCTAGAAGCCTTCCTCACGGAGCCGGACCGCGGGTCACCAGCCCGTCAGCGGTGGAGTCGTCCGGGACGGCGGCTCCCCCCAGGGCGCCGTCAGCGCCCAGACGGTGAAGGCCACGCACGCGGCGCACAACAGCAGCCACAGCAGGCGGCGGGCCAGGACCCTGCGGCGCAGCAGACGGCCGCCGCGCCGTACGGCGTCCGTGCACAGCTCCGTGGGCACCGGCGGCGGCGTACGCTCCATCAGCCGCCGCACGGTCGCCTCGCGCTCGGAACGGTTCACCTCGGCTCCCCGCCGTCCCGTCGGCGCACGCCGGTCATGACGGCGCCGCCTTCGCCCGGACCACCGCCGGTGGCGGTCTGCGGGGCGGATGCAGAACGGTCGCCGTCGCACGGTCGCAGATGGCGTGCACGCGCTCCGTGGGCAGCCCGAGCAGCGCCGCCACCTGTTCCTCGGCGACCCCCTCGTACAGCCGCAGGACGAGGATCAGCCGCTCCCGCGGTGTGAGGGCGGCCAGGGCGTTGCGGGGGTGGGGGCGGGGACGGGCGAAGCCGCCGTACTCGTGCCAGGCACCGTGGGCGAAGCGGGTGGCCAGGTACTGGCGGGCACAGTCGTAGGGGTCCTCCCCGCGCAGCCGGTCCCAGCGCGCGTACGTGTGCGCGAGCGCCAGCGTCAGCAGGCGCCGGGCACGCGGGTTGTCGTCCGGTGCCTCCCCGGTGAGCAGGGTGGCGGCATGCAGCAGCCGCCCGCCCGCACCCGTGACGAACGCCTCGAACTCCCGGGCACGGCGGGCGGGTCCGGACGCCTTCCGCTCTCGCACCGCGCCTCCCCGCCTGAGGGGCCCCGCCGGTCCACGACGAACGCGAACGCCGTGTGCCACGAGGATCCGGTCTCATATGAGGCCAGTGGCGGCCCGCGGTCAAGAGCCGTGCGGCACGCGCGTGTGCGGACCTGCCGCCCGGCCTGGCGCGGGCGGTCTCAGGAGGCGGTCGGCGTCTCCGGCGCCGGCATGCCCTGGACCGCCATGCGCGCGGAGAGAGCGACGTTGAAGCGCGTGAGGAGCGTGCAGAACGTCTCGCGCTCCTCCGGCGCCCAGTCGTGTGTCAGCTCCGCCATCAACTGACGCCTGGACGAGCGCACCTCCTCGAGCCGGGACAGCCCGCGCGGGGACAGCTGGAGCACCACCGCGCGCCCGTCCTCGGGGTGCGAGGTGCGCTTGACGAGCCCGGTGTCCACGAGTGGAGCAACCTGCCGGGTGACCGTCGAGGAGTCGATGCCCATGCTCGCGGCCAGCGCCTTGACGCCCATCGGGCCTTCCTTGTCGAGGCGGTTGAGCAGCAGGTACGCGGCACGGTCCATGGAGTTGCGCACCTGCCCGACGCCGCCGAGCCGGGTCTGTTCGGCACGGCGGGCGAACACCGCGACCTCGTGCTGCAGCGTGTCGAGGAGACCGGTGTCACCGACGGTCGTCATGTCCATCGACATTTCAGGTGTTGTGGGCATGGCCGGGGGCTCACTTCAGATAAGGGGTGCTGGGTTGGGGGACAGGGTACGCGGCCGGGGGGCGGCCCGTACCGGCGCTGCGCAAACCGGTCTCGGAGCTTGGTCACACCAGTCGGACACGACTGTGAACTGCGAGACTGGAGTCATGAGCTACAGCACGGCTGACTCCTCCCTGCCCGTGACCCTCGACGACGTGCGCGGCGCCCAGAAGATGCTGTCGGGGGTGGCGCGGGTGACCGCGATGGAGGGCAGCCGGCACCTGTCCCAGCTGGTCACGGCACCGGTGCACCTGAAGTGCGAGAACCTCCAGCGGACGGGCTCGTTCAAGCTGCGCGGCGCATACGTCCGGATCGCCGGGCTGCTGCCCGAGGAGCGGGCCGCGGGCGTGGTCGCCGCGAGTGCCGGCAACCACGCGCAGGGCGTGGCGCTGGCCTCCGCGCTGCTCGGGGTGCACGCCACCGTGTTCATGCCGAACGGCGCACCCCTGCCCAAGATCAGCGCCACCCGTGACTACGGGGCCGAGGTCCGCCTGCACGGTCAGGTGGTCGACGAGACCCTGGCCGCGGCCCAGGAGTACGCGGACGAGACCGGCGCGGTGTTCATCCACCCGTTCGACCATCCGGACATCATCGCGGGGCAGGGCACGGTGGGCCTGGAGATCCTGGAGCAGTGCCCGGAGGTGCGCACGATCGTCGTCGGCATCGGCGGCGGCGGGCTCGCGGCCGGCATCGCGGTGGCGGTGAAGGGGATCAGGCCGGACGTGCGGATCGTCGGCGTGCAGGCGGAGGGGGCGGCCGCGTATCCGCCCTCCCTCGCGGCCGGGCGTCCCGTGGCGATCGAGGACGCGGCGACGATGGCCGACGGCATCAGGGTCGGGCGGCCCGGCGACGTGCCGTTCGGCATCGTCGGCGACCTCGTCGACGAGGTCCGCACGGTCAGCGAGGACGAGTTGTCCGCGGCGCTGCTGCTGTGCCTGGAGCGGGCCAAGCTGGTCGTCGAGCCGGCGGGGGCCAGCCCGGTCGCGGCGCTGCTGAGCGACCCGGGCGCCTTTCCCGGGCCGGTCGTCGCGGTGCTGTCCGGCGGTAACGTCGACCCGGTGCTGCTCCAGCGCGTCCTGCGGCACGGCATGGCCGCTCAGGGGCGTTACCTGGCCGTCCGGCTGCGCCTGACCGACCGTCCCGGCGCCCTCGCCACGCTCCTCGGTGCGTTGACGGTGGTCGACGCCAACGTCCTCGACGTGAGCCACGTACGGACCGACCCGCGGCTCGGGCTCGCGGAGGCCGAGGTGGAGCTGCACCTCGAGACCAAGGGCCCGGTGCACTGCGCCGAGGTGCGGCAGGCGCTGCGCGAGGCGGGTTACACGATCATCTCCTGAGCCCGGTGGTCTCCGGGGCACTCGTTCGAGGAAATCCATTGAGGGACGCGATACATCGCGTTAGTCTGTGTCTCGTCCGCCACCTCCCGCGTCACGGCGACCTGGAAGCGGTAGGAGCGGGCGCAAATCGGCGCACAGTACCTAACCTTGCAAAGCATCCCCGACGACGTGGAGACTCACATGCCAGGCGCCATCTATGCCGAAGGCCTGGTGAAGACCTTCGGTGACGTAAGGGCATTGGACGGCGTCGACCTCGACGTCCCCGAGGGCACGGTCCTCGGACTGCTCGGGCCGAACGGCGCGGGCAAGACGACGACCGTCCGTTGTCTGACGACCCTGTTGCGCCCCGACAGCGGCCGGGCGGTCGTCGCGGGCATCGACGTGCTCGCACAGCCCGACGCCGTCCGCCGCTCCATCGGTCTGTCCGGCCAGTTCGCGGCCGTCGACGAATACCTGACCGGCCGCGAGAACCTGCAGATGGTCGGCCGTCTCTACCAGATGAGGGCCAAGGCGGCGAAGGCTCGCGCGGAGGAACTGCTGGAGCAGTTCCATCTCGCGGACGCCGCCGACCGGCCCACCAAGACCTACTCCGGGGGCATGCGCCGCCGGCTCGACCTCGCGGCCGCCCTGGTGGTATCGCCGCCGGTGATGTTCATGGACGAGCCGACGACCGGCCTCGACCCGCGCAACCGGCAGCAGCTCTGGGAGGTCATCAAGCAGCTGGTCTCCGGGGGGACGACCCTGCTGCTCACCACCCAGTATCTGGAAGAGGCCGACCACCTCGCCCATGACATCGCGGTCGTCGACCAGGGGCGCGTCATCGCCAAGGGCACCTCCGACCAGCTCAAGGCCCGCACCGGCGGTGAGCGCGTGGAGGTCGTGGTGCACGAGCGCGAGCACATAGCGGCCGCCGCGGAGGTGCTGGGCGGCTTCGGCAAGGGGGGCACGACGGTCGAGGAGCACACCCGAAAGCTCACCGTGCCTGTGGCCGGGGGCGCCAAGCTGCTCGCCGAGGTCATCCGCGAGCTGGACACCCGCGGCATCGAGATCGACGACATCGGACTGCGCCGCCCCACCCTCGACGACGTCTTCCTCTCGCTGACGGGGCACGTGGCCGAGGTGAAGGACGGGGAGAGCGGCGCCGCGACAGCCGGCGCGAAGACCAAGGAGAGCGTGAAATGAGCGCCGTCACCGACGCCGCGCCGGTCGCGGCACCCCGCAACCCCGTCGGCCAGTCCGTCCGGGACTCGCTGATCGTCGCCCAGCGGAACCTGATCCGCATGTCCAGGATTCCCGAAATGGTGATTTTCGGGCTCATCCAGCCGATCATGTTCGTCGTGCTGTTCACCTATGTGTTCGGCGGCTCCATGCAGATCGGCGGCAGCACCAGCCCGACCACCTACAAGAACTTCCTCATGGCGGGCATCTTCGCGCAGACCGTCACGTTCGCCACCGCCAGCTCCGGTGCCGGCATAGCCGACGACATGCACAAGGGCCTCATCGACCGCTTCCGCTCACTGCCCATGGCCCGCGGCGCCGTGCTCACCGGGCGCACGCTCGCCGACCTGGTCCAGACGGCGCTGACCCTGCTCGTCCTCGCCGTGGTCGCCCTGCTGGTCGGCTGGCGCGTCGGGACGGCGGGGGACACCAACGCCCTCAAGGTCCTGGCCGCCTTCGGTCTGCTGCTTCTGCTCGGGTATGCGTTCACCTGGGTCGGCGCCCTGATCGGTCTGTCCGTGCGCACGCCCGAGGCGGCCACCTCCGGCGGGCTGATCTGGCTCTTCCCGGTGACCTTCATCTCCAACGCGTTCGTCGACACCGCCAATATGACCCCGTGGCTGCGGCACGTCGCGGACTGGAACCCGTTCAGCGCCACCGTCCAGGCGGCCCGTGTCCTGTTCGCCAACGCACCCGATTCCGCGTCGGACGCCTGGCCCATGCAGCACCCGGTGTGGGCCTCGCTGATCTACTCGGTCCTGATCGTGGCCCTATTCCGGACGCTGGCGGTCCGCAAGTACCGCTCGGCGACGGCATGACAACGCCCCCGGCGTCGCGGGGACGCCGGGGGCGGTTCGGGTGGGAGACTGTCGGCCGGGCCGCGGGAGCCGCTCAGTCCGAGTACGGCTCGGCCTTCAGGATCCGCACCGAGGCCTTCTTGCCGTTGGGCAGCTCGTAGTCCGCGTCCTCGCCGACCTTGTGGCCGATCACGCCGGCGCCCAGCGGGGACTGCGGCGAGTAGGTCTCGATGTCGGCGCTCGCGTACTCGCGCGAGGCGAGCAGGAACGTCAGGGTGTCGTCCTCGTCACCGTCGAAGGCGATCGTGACGACCATGCCCGGCGCGACCGCACCGTCGGCCGAGGCCGGAGCCTCACCGACCTTGGCGTTCTCCAGGAGCTGGGTCAGCTGGCGCACGCGGAGCTCCTGCTTGCCCTGCTCTTCCTTGGCCGCGTGGTACCCGCCGTTCTCGCGCAGGTCGCCTTCCTCGCGCGCGGCCGCGATCTTGGCCGCGATCTCCGTGCGCGCAGGACCAGTAAGGTACTCAAGCTCATCCTTGAGCTTGTTGTACGCCTCCTGGGTCAGCCAGGTGACGTTCTCGCTGGTCTGGGTCACAGGTGCTCCTCGTCGGTACTGGGAATACAAAGCATCGCCCTACCCAGAAGAATGTTCCTCCATGGATGGGCGAAACCACGAGCCTAACAATTCGAGCGCCGAAGGGGGAGGACATAAGCCACTTGAATCACATCAGCGCAGGTGAGCGCCTACGTATTCCGGACGGCCTCAGTCGGCGTGGCACCCGAGCAGCTCGGCCGTCATGCCCTTGGCCGTCGTCCGGAGCGTGACGACCTTGTCGATCCGGGTGGCGGAGCCGGTGAAGCGGAAGTCCGCCCGTCCCACGTCGTTGCCGTCGGCGCCCTGGGAGCGCAGGGTGCAGTAGCCGGAGGCGCCGGAGTCCTTGTGGACCTCCAGATGCACCTTGACCGCGTCGTCCGAGGCCTGGAAGGCGACCACCTGAGCGCTGATCTTGTTCTGGACGACGTAGTGGTAGGCGAGGTAGCCGACCAGCGCCAGCACGGCGGCGCCGAGGACCACCGCGGCGACCCTGAGCCTGTGGTCGGCGCGCTCGTCCGAGGAACGGCCGTATCGCCCCTCGGGCAGCTGCATGCTCGCCGTGCTCATGGTCGTCCCTCCGCGGAATTATTCGCCCGCCGTTTCGGTCACTATAGAAGCGCCCGCCCGCCACCCGACCACCGCCCCTCATCGACGTCCCTGCGGGACGACACCTGTTGAACTGCGCCCGAAGACACGGGGGCGCCGACTACGAGGATTGAGTCTTGACTGACCAACTGCGACTGATGGCCGTCCACGCGCACCCCGACGACGAGTCGAGCAAGGGCGCGGCCACCATGGCGATGTACGTGTCGGAGGGGGTGGACGTGCTGGTGGTGACCTGCACCGGCGGGGAGCGGGGCTCCATCCTCAACCCGAAGCTTCAGGGCGACAAGTACATCGAGGAGCACATCCACGAGGTCCGCAAGAAGGAGATGGACGAGGCCCGCGAGATCCTGGGCGTCAAGCAGGAGTGGCTCGGCTTCGTCGACTCCGGCCTGCCCGAGGGCGACCCGCTGCCCCCGCTGCCCGAGGGCTGCTTCGCCCTCGAGGACGTCGACAAGGCGGCCGGTGAGCTGGTCAAGCAGATCCGCGCCTTCCGTCCCCAGGTGATCACCACCTATGACGAGAACGGCGGCTACCCGCACCCCGACCACATCATGACCCACAAGATCTCGATGGTGGCGTTCGAGGGCGCGGCGGACACCGAGAAGTACCCGGAGGCCGAGTACGGCCCGGCCTACCAGCCGCTGAAGCTGTACTACAACCAGGGCTTCAACCGCCCGCGCACCGAGGCCCTGCACAAGGCGATGCTCGACCGGGGCCTGGAGTCGCCGTACGGCGAGTGGCTCAAGCGCTGGAACGAGATCGAGCGCAAGGAGCGTGTGCTCACCACCCACATCCCGTGCGCCGACTTCTTCGAGATCCGCGACAAGGCGCTGATCGCGCACGCCACCCAGATCGACCCCGACGGCGGCTGGTTCCGTGTGCCGATGGACGTCCAGAAGGAGGTCTGGCCCACCGAGGAGTACGAGCTGGCGAAGTCCCTCGTCGATACCTCCCTCCCCGAGGACGACCTCTTTGCGGGCATCCGCGACAATGCCTGACATGAGCGCAAGCCTGGCACTGACGCACCTCGTCCCCCTCGCCAAGGAGGTCGACGAGAACAAGGTCACCCCCGGCGTCCTCGGCTTCATCGTCTTCGCGGTGATGGCCGTGGCCGTGTGGGGTCTGATGAAGTCCATGAACAAGCACATGCAGAAGGTCGACTTCAAGGAAGCCCCGGACACCAAGACCAAGGCCGAGACCGGGGCCGCTCCGGCCGAGCCCAAGCCGCACCAGGGCTGAGGGCGGCTCACTGCCCGGCCGGCACGGGGACGCCCATCACCTCCCGGGCATGCCGGTCGGGCACCATGCCCAGCCGCCACGCCTGCCAGCCCGCCTCCAGACCGACGCCTCGCTCCAGGAGCAGCTGGTACGCCCCGGCGTACTCGCTCAGCTTCTCGTCCCTGGCCGGATGGCCGGCCCGGGCGAGCTGGGCCAGTTCCTCCTGGGCGACCGCCGTGCCGACCTCCACCCCGCCGGGGGCCGCATACGGCAGCAGGGTGCAGCGCAGGAAGCGGGCCCAGTCCGCACCGCGGTGGTCGCCGTAACCGGTGAAGAGGTCGAGCGCCTCGTCGCACAGGGCGAGGGCCTGCTGGGTACGGGCATTGCCCGCGTCGACGACCGCCAGCTCCAGGCAGGTCCACGCCTCGCCGTGAGCGACGCCGATGCGCTGGAAGTCGGCGCGCGCGTCGACCAGCAGCTGGCGGGCGAAGCCGGAGTTCAGCAGCGAGCCGGTCTGGGCGGCGCGCTGGTCGCGGGTGACGCGCGCCGAATGATGGCGGGCGCAGGCCAGGCCGTAGACGTCACGCATCCGCGAGAACATCGTGCGGGAACGCTCCAGTTCGCGGACCGCCTGGTCCAGGTCGCCCGTCTCCTCCAGCGCCTGGCCGAGGTAGTACACCGTCCAGGCCTCCCCGCGTACGTCCTCGTTCTCCCGGTGCCGGACGGCCGCCCGGCGCAGGCCCTCCACCGCGGGAGAAGCGTCGCCGTCGACCAGGCGGGCCCGGGCCAGCTGGGTCAGGGCCCACGCCTCACCACGGGCGTCACGGGTGCGGCCGTAGCGGTCGAGGGCGGCCTGAAGCTCGGTCTCCGCCCGCGGTACGTCGCCCATGCGCAGCGCCAGCTGGCCGAGCTGGAAATGGGCCCAGGCCTCGCCGTGCACCGAACCGCCCTCGCGGTGCAGGACCAGGGAACGGGTCAGCAGATCCAGGGCTTCGCCCAGACGGGCCCGGTCGCGCTGGACCGCGGCCAGCGCGTGCATCGTCCACGCACGGTCCGTGGCCAGCTCGGGCGCACCCTGCAGGTCCAGCGCCTCCTGCAGCTTGGCCGCCGCCTCCGTGAGGTTGCCCTGGTGGTGCAGGGTGATGCCCAGCGAGCACAGGGCACGGGCGGCACCCGCGTCGTGGTGGGCCTCCAGATAGAGGTCGACCACGGAGGTCAGAGTGGCACGCGCCTTGTCCAGCTCGCCCAGCTGGCGGGCCGCGATACCGGTGCGCCACTGCACGGAACGGACCAGCAGCCCCTGGTCCACGGCCTGTGCGAGCTCGCTGATCTCACCGAGGCGGTAGAGGTCGCCGCGCAGCAGGCAGTAGTCGCACAGCGCGCCGAGCAGATTCAGCACCGCCGACTGGTCCACACCCTCCGCGTGGCGCAGCGCCGCCGTGATGAAGCTCGACTCCTCGTCCAGCCAGCGCAACGCCTCGTCGAGGGAGGTGAAACCGTGCGGACCGAAGCGGTCCGAGCGGGTCGACATGTTGCCGTCGACCAGGCGGAGCACCGAATCGGCCAGTTCCGCGTAGTTCACGATCAGACGTTGCTGCGCCGCCGTGCGCTCGGCCGGGTCCTCCTCGTCCAGCAGACGGGCCTGGGCGAAGGCGCGCACCAGGTCGTGCAGCCGGTAACGGTTGCCGCGGACGTGGTCGATCAGCCCCGCCCGCGCGAGCGCGACGAGATGCCGGGTCGCTTCCGCCTCGTCCACGGCGAGCAGCGCGGCCGCCGCGGCGGCGCCGAGCGAGGCGCGGCCGGCCAGCGCCAGCCGTCTCAGCAGCCGCCGGGCCGGCTCCGACTGGTCGGTGTAGCGCAGCCACAGCACACGCTCCACCGGCTCCACCGGGCCGTACGCGGCCAGGTCCGTGGCCAGCCCACGAGGTGAGCGCCCGCCCAGGCAGGAGCCCGCGATACGCAGCGCCAGGGGCAGGCCGCCGCACAGCTCCCGGATCCGGTCGCCGGCCTGGGCGTCGTACGGCTCCGAGGAGTCCTGCGCCACCGCGCCCAGCAGCTCTTCCGCGCCCGCCGTGTCCAGCGGCTCCACCGGGAGCTGATGCACCCAGGCCGACAGGTCCGCGGGCAGGTCGAGGGGTTCGCGGGCGGTGACCAGGACCAGGCTGTCGGAGCGGTCCGGGACGAGGGCGCGGACCTGCTCGGCGTCCGAGGCGTCGTCCAGCACGATCGTCACCGGCAGCCCCGTCAGATGCTGGTGGTACAGCTCGCTCAACCGCTTGATCTGCTGGTCGGGCGAGGACCGCTCGCGGAACAGCAACTGTTCGCGGGGCGCGCCGAGCCGGTTGAGCAGGTGCAGCAGTGCGTCCCGGGTGGGCAGCGGCGGCTCCTGGCTGTCGCCGCGCAGGTCGACGACGACCGCGCCGCGAAAGTGGTCCTTCAGGTCGTGCGTGGCACGGACCGCGAGAGTCGTCCGTCCGGAACCGGGCGCCCCGTGCAGGACGACCACCGTCGGCCGGGTCTCGGTGGTCGCCCGGGCCGCCTGCACCCACTGCCGGATCCGGGCCATCTCCGGCCGGCGTCCCGCGAACGGGCCGTCGGCGTCCGGTAGTTGCCCGAAGGACTGCTCCAGCACCGTACGCCTGCGGGCCGCCGCGCTCTTGTCCGAGCCGCGCAGCTGGGGCCCGTTCTTCTTCGGGCCCATGGAAGCGGCGAGCACCCGCTGCTGGTCGAGGAAGGGACGGATGCCCCGCACCTCCAGCGCCGTCAGCCACTCCAGCCGCAGCTGTTGCGCACCGCCCGGCTGGCCCGCCGCACCCGCCCGGTGGTGGGCGGCGGGCAGATGGGAGCCGGCCACCTTCACCACGGTGGCCGCCGCGGCGACGACCCCGACGGCGGCACCCGCGCCGAACGCGGTCGCCGCACCGGTGCCGAGAGAGAGGTCGGCGACGGTGGCCGCGACCGCTGCGACCGCCGCCACCAGCAGCGGAGTTCCCGCGCCCTCGCGCGCGTACCGCTGGCCGAAGGTGAGCCGGCCCGCCTCCCCCTCGTCGAGGGCGCGTGTGTACGCCTCGTACTCCTCGGCGGCCGTCCGGGCCATGGCGTCCAGTGCGCCCCGCGCCCGCGACAGCAGCGCCTGCCCGTCGACGCGTCCGCCCGAGCGCCGCACCTCCTCCTCCACGGCCCGCACCACCAGCCGCTCGGCCTCCGCCCGATGGCCGTCCCGCATGTCCCGTCCCCCTCCGGCGTCAACTCCTTGGCCTATGAGTGTCCTTCGGGGAAGCCGGGAGCGCGAGGGTGCGGCGATCAGCGGATCCGTGTCATCCCATCCCGTGTCATCCGGGGGTCGCCTTGCCGCGCCCCTTCGACAGGGCCAGGAACACGCATGCCACCGCCAGCCCCCCTTCCGCCACCGCGCATGCCACGGCTTCGGCGAGGGGACCGCCGACCTGCGAGGTGGTTATGTCGAACCAGGCGTCCAGCACGGCGACGGAGGCGGTCGCCGAAGCGGTCAGCCGGGCCCGGGGATCACCGCGCAGCCCCAGTAAGGCCGTGGCAGCGCAGCCCGCCGCCATCAGTACATCGAGGCCGATCCAGGCCAACGACCAGTTGTGCACGCGGGTGCTGGCCGGAAGCGTCAGGGCCAGCACCACCATCCAGGGCACGAGCAGCACGGCCGCCGCCCCCAGCAGCACCAGCGCCCACTTCCTCTTCACGGCCATCGACATCACGGAACCTCCCCTTCTGCCACTACGTGTGCCCAGCCTAGACCGCAGAAAAAATTCTGCAGAGAAAATTCTGCAGAAATCAGGGACGTCTCAGGGATACCGTGACGACATGACCGAGATGACCAGCCTTGAGCGCACCGCTCTCTACAAGTCCCTCGGCAACCCCCTGCGCCGCCGGATCCTCGAGTACCTCGGCCGGCACGGCGAGGCCAACTCCACCGTGCTCGCCCGCGAACTCGGCGAGAGCTCCGGCACCACCAGCTACCACCTGCGCAAACTCGCCGAGCAGCAGCTCATCGAGGAGATCCCGGAGAAGTCCGGCGGCCGCGAACGCTGGTGGCGGGCGCTGCCCTTCAGCCACACCACCCCCGACCCGGCCACGATGTCCCCGGAGGAGTACGCGGCGGCCGAGCACCTGGCCCGGCTGAAGATCGAGGTCGACACCGAGCTGTACCGCCGGGCCCACCGGGAGTACCGGGGCCCGGAGGGCTGGGCCCAGGTCCAGCGGCACGGCTCCTGGATGACCAGGGAGGAGATGCTCGCCTTCATGCGCGACTACCACGAACTCGTGTCCCGCTACGGCCACACCCGCGAGGAGGCCCCCGAGGGGGCGCGCCCGGTGAGCTTCCGTTTCTACGCCGTGCCGGAGGGCGTGGGAGAGTGGAACGGTGAACCGACTGGCCCATGAGACGTCCCCGTACCTGCTTCAGCACGCCGACAACCCGGTCGACTGGTGGCCCTGGTCGGACGAGGCGTTCGAGGAGGCCCGCAGAACCGGGAAACCCGTCCTCCTCAGCGTCGGTTACAGCAGCTGCCACTGGTGCCACGTCATGGCGCACGAGTCCTTCGAGGACGAGGCCACCGCGGCCTACATGAACGACAACTTCGTCAGCATCAAGGTCGACCGCGAGGAACGCCCCGACGTCGACGCCGTCTACATGGAGGCCGTGCAGGCGGCCACCGGGCAGGGCGGCTGGCCCATGACGGTGTTCCTCACCCCTCAGGCCGAGCCCTTCTACTTCGGCACCTACTTCCCGCCCGCCCCCCGGCACGGCATGCCGTCCTTCCGGCAGGTCCTGGAGGGTGTCCGGCACGCCTGGAGCGACCGGCGCGACGAGGTGACCGAGGTCGCCGGGAAGATCGTGCGGGACCTGTCGCAGCGGGAGATCGGCTACCAGACCGCGCACCTCCCCGGCGAGCAGGAACTCGCCCAGGCCCTGCTCGGCCTCACCCGGGAGTACGACGCGCAGCGCGGCGGATTCGGCGGCGCCCCCAAGTTCCCGCCGTCCATGGTGCTGGAGTTCCTGCTGCGCCACCACGCCCGCACGGGCGCCGAGGGCGCGCTGCAGATGGCGCTGGACACCTGCGAGCGCATGGCGCGCGGCGGGATCTACGACCAGCTCGGCGGCGGGTTCGCCCGGTACTCCGTCGACCGCGACTGGATCGTGCCCCACTTCGAGAAGATGCTCTACGACAACGCCCTGCTGTGCCGGGTGTACGCCCACCTGTGGCGGGCCACGGGCTCGGAACTCGCGCGCCGGGTCGCCCTGGAGACCGCCGACTTCATGGTCCGCGAACTGCGCACCGCGGAGGGCGGGTTCGCCTCCGCACTGGACGCCGACAGCGAAGAGGAGGTGCCGCGCGAAGCGCGTCTTCAGAAGGGCGGTGGCGGGCGACGGGAGGGCGGGACCGGCCGGCACGTGGAGGGCGCCTACTACGTGTGGACGCCGCGGCAGCTGGCGGACGCGCTCGGCCCGGAGGACGCCGACTTCGCCGCGCGGTACTTCGGGGTGACCCAGGAGGGCACCTTCGAGCACGGGCAGTCGGTGCTTCAGCTTCCGCAGCAGGACGCGGTGTTCGACGCCGAGCGGATCGGGTCCGTCCGGGAGCGTCTGCTGCGGGCGCGCGGCGAGCGGCCCGCCCCCGGCCGCGACGACAAGGTGGTCGCCGCCTGGAACGGTCTCGCCATCGCCGCCCTCGCCGAGACCGGCGCCTACTTCGACCGCCCCGACCTGGTCGAGGCCGCGGTCGGCGCCGCCGATCTCCTCGTACGGCTGCACCTGGACGAGCACACCCACCTGCTCCGCACCAGCCGCGACGGCCGGGCGGGCGTCAACGCCGGTGTGCTGGAGGACTACGCCGACGTCGCCGAGGGCTTCCTGGCGCTGGCGTCCGTGACCGGGGACGGGGCGTGGCTGGAGTTCGCGGGGCTGCTCCTCGACCATGTGCTCACCCGTTTCACCGACCCGGAGACCGGCGCCCTCTTCGACACCGCCGCCGACGCCGAGCGGCTGATCCGCCGACCGCAGGACCCCACCGACAACGCGACCCCGTCCGGCTGGACCGCCGCCGCGGGCGCCCTGCTCGGCTACGCGGCCCACACGGGTTCGGAGAACCATCGCGCCGCCGCGGAGAAGGCGTTGGGCGTTGTGAAGGCGCTCGGTCCGCGCGTTCCCCGGTTCGTCGGGTGGGGGCTGGCCGTCGCGGAGGCCCTGCTGGACGGGCCCCGCGAGGTCGCCGTCGTCGGTCCCGCCCTCGACGAGGAGGCCACGCGGTCCCTGCACCGTACGGCGCTGCTCGGCACCGCTCCGGGTGCGGTGGTCGCCGTCGGCACCCCGGGGAGCGACGAGTTCCCGCTGCTCGCCGACCGGCCCCTGGTGGGCGGTGAACCGGCCGCGTACGTCTGCCGTGACTTCACGTGCGACGCCCCGACGACCGACCTGGAGCGGTTGCGCGCCGCGCTGAGCGGCTGACCGGCCCACCGCACTCGGGCCGCCCTCGGGCCGGCGTATCCGGCGGGCGCATCCGGACAGGCCCTAGCCCCGGTCGGCGAACTCCGTGAGGGCGCGCTCCACGATGGCTTCCAACTGGTCGTGGTGCGCGCCCTTCCAGTACGCGCGGCCGCACTCCGCGCACTGCGCGAACACGTCGTACGAGCGCCGGGTGCCGTGCTCGAGCCGGTCGGCGAGCTCTTCCTTCGTGGCGTCCCGCAGCAGCCCGTTGCACGCGGTGCACCGGGTCCAGGGCCGCAGCTCGGGGTGGAAGCGGCCGAGGACGTCGCGGAGCTGGTCGTCGGGCCGGGTGCTGTAGACGAAGGCACCCGCGAACAGTTCGCGGCGGCGCAGCAGGCCCCGGTCGCGGCTGAGCATGACCCGCTGTTCGGCCGCCGAGCGGGCGGCCAGCGCCGGGTCACCGATGTCCGTCGACTCGTACGCGGTGTCCACGCCGAGCAGACGCAGCCGGCGGGCCAGGGTGCCGAGGTGGACGTCGAGGAGGAAGCGCAGGGGAGCGCCGGTCACCTTCTGGGGGCGTGCGATCGTCCGTACGTCGACCCGCTCGCCGGCCGCCGGGATGTGCGAGGCGGGCACCTCGCGGCCGTTCACCACCAGTGCGCCGACCTCGGTCAGCGGGACGCCGAGGGACTCGACGACATGGCCGAGGGTCGAGACGCCGTCGGTGGGGACGGCCGTCGCGCCCAGTCGCCGGGCCTGCGGGACGAACAGGTGCAGCTCGGGGGCGACTTCGACGTGGATCTCGGGACCGTTCACCTGGTCAGGATGGCACGGGAAGGGGCCCGGGTCTCACTGGTTTCCGGTGGGGAGGCCGTGTTCCAGGACGTCCAGGGCGCGGTCCATCATGTCGCGGAGATCGTCCTGGAAGCCGTTCTCCGCCCAGGCCATGTTGACCTCCGTCAGGCCGCCGACCAGGGCCATGGCGCAGACCCGCACTTCGAGGCTGTCCGGGGTCAGACCGTAACGCTCGGCGAGGGCCCCGCGGAGCATACGTCCGGTCTCCGACATGCTCTCGACCATCCGGGACCGGACGGCGGGGACCTGGGCCGCGAGGCGGGCCCGGGTCCGGACCACCTCGGGATCCTGGGCCATCATCGCGTCGATGGACCTGTGCATCACGTACCGCACCGAGTCCGTCCACGACTCCCCGGCGGGCCGGGCGCGCAACTCCTCCAGCATCAGCGGGTCGTACTCGTCCGTGAGGACGATGTCCTCCTTGGTCGGGAAGTAACGGAAGACGGTCGACGCTGACACCTCGGCCCGGTCGGCGATCTGCTCGATGGTGGTGGCGTCGTAGCCCTGAGCCTCGATCAGGGCGTACGTCGCCGTGCGGATCGCCTCGCGGGTCTTGATCTTCTTCCGCTCCCGCAGGCTCAGCGGGGGCCGGTCGGCCGGGGAGGAGGTGCTTGCCGTCATGGTGGTCATTGTCAGGCATCGAGGTCGGAGGCGGCCACGCCCTGTACGGAGGCCACCGCGTCCGGTGCCGAAGCCCCCGCGCCCGGCGCCGAAGCACTCGCGTCCGCGTCCGGCGCCGCGGGCAGGAAGGCTCCCGCCAGCAGTGCGGTGACCAGGGAGGCGATGCCGCAGACCAGCAGGACCAGGCCCATGCCGTGCACGTAGGCGGCGTTCGCGGAGGCCGCCAGGTGCGCCGCGTGTCCGGGGCCCGCCTGCGCGGCGACGAGGTGCGCGGCGACCACCGACTCCCCGGCGGTGTGCGCGGCCGCGCCGGGCAGCCCGGTGACGTCCAGCCGGTCGCGGAAGGCGCTCGCGAGGAGGCTGCCCAGCAGGGCGATGCCGATCGCGCCGCCCACCTGGCGCAGTGTCATCAGCAGCCCGGAGCCGCTGCCGGCCCGGTCGGCGGGCAGGGCGGCGAGCGCCCCGTCCATCGCGGGCACCACCGAGAAGCCGAAGCCGAGCCCGGCGACGGACAGCCACAGCGCGGTGAAGCCGTAGCCGGAGTCCACGGTCGTACGGCTGCCCAGCAGCGCGGCGAAGGCGAGCACCACCAGGCCCGCGCAGACCACGGCCCGTGCCCCGAACCGGGCGACGACCGGCTGCGCGCCCTTGGCGGCGACCATCAGCCCGCCCATCATGGGCAGCAGCCTCAGCCCGGTCCCGAAGGCGTCATGGCCGAGGACGGCCTGCAGGTAGGGCGGCAGGACGAACATCAGGCCGGACAGCACGAACATCACCAGGGTCGCCGCGACGGTGTTGAGCAGGAAACCGCGCCGGCCGAGCAGGGTCATGTCGAGCATGGGGCGGGTCATCCCGCGTTCCCGGACCACCAGTGCGGCGAGGAGGACGACGGCGGCCGCGAACATCCCGGCGACCAGCGGGTCGCCCCAGCCGCGGTCGGGAGCTTCGATGATCGCGTAGATGAGGGCGCCGAGGCCGGCCGCGGTCAGCGCGGTGGAAGGCACGTCGAGCTTGGGGGAGGCCGGGTCGCGGGTCTCGGGAAGCAGGAAGACGCAGGCGGCGACGCCGATGCCGACCATCGGCACGTTGATCAGGAAGACCGAGCCCCACCAGAAGTGGTTGAGCAGCCAGCCGCCGATGATCGGACCGAGCGGCATGCCGAGCGCGGAGGCGGCCGAGATGATGCCGACGGCCTTGGTGCGCTCCTCGGGCCCGAACAGCGACGGCAGGATGGACAGCGCCAGCGGCATGATCAGCGCCCCGCCGACACCCATGAACGCGCGCGCGGCGATCACCCAGTCGACGTCCCCGGCCAGCGTGCCGGCCAGTGAGCCCGCCAGGAAGAGACTGAGCCCGGCGACCAGCATCCGGCGGCGGCCGAAGCGGTCGCCGAGCAGTCCGGCGGGGAGCATCAGCGCGGCGAAGACGATCACGTACGCGTCCGCCATCCACTGCTGTTCGCCGGTGGTGGCGCCGAGCTGCTCCGCCATGGTCGGCAGCGCCACGTTGAGGATCGTCATGTCGAAGCCGAGCACCAGCATGCTCGCGACCAGGGCCCCGAGGGCCCACCAGCGGCGGGGATCGCGCCGCGTCCTCATGTGCTCTGTGAGAGTAGCCATGAAATGAGAGTAATTATCAAAAGATAGTAAGTGTCAATAGAGGTGAGGTGTCGAGGCATGAAAAGTGGCCACGGCTCAAGAGCCGTGGCCACTGGGGTAAGGAGGCGGCGGGTGCGTCAGCCGTGCTGGTACGCCACCAGGGAGATGCCGACGTAGTGGACGACGAAGGCGGCGAGGGTGAAGGAGTGGAACACCTCGTGGAAGCCGAACCAGCGCGGTGACGGGTTCGGCCGCTTGATCCCGTAGATCACGCCGCCCGCGCTGTAGAGGAGACCGCCGACGACCACCAGGACCAGGACGGCGATGCCCCCGGTGCGCATGAAGTCGGGCAGGAAGAAGACGGCGGCCCAGCCCATGGCGATGTAGCAGGGGGTGTAGAGCCAGCGCGGGGCGCCGACCCAGAAGACCCGGAAGGCGATGCCGGCGGCGGCCGCCGCCCAGATGCCCCACAGCAGCCACCGCCCCTTGGATCCGGGCAGGAGCAGCATGGTCAGCGGGGTGTAGGTGCCCGCGATGATCAGGAAGATGTTGGCATGGTCGAGTCTGCGCAGGACGCGGTCCATGCGCGGGCTCCAGTTGCCCCGGTGGTACAGGGCGCTGACACCGAACAGCAGGCAGGCGGTCAGGGCGTAGATGCTGCAGGCGATCCGGCCGCGGGCGGAGTCGGCGAGGGCGGTGAGCACCAGGCCCGCGATGAGTACGGCCGGAAACATGCCGAGGTGCAGCCAGCCCCTGAGCTTGGGCTTGACCGGATGCGGCAGGGAGAGCGCCACGGGACCGCGGCCGGCGGCCGGTGGTTCCATGGGCGCATCGGAGGCGGACGCAGTCATGTTCGGCATCGTACCTACGGAGCATCGTACCTACGGAGCCGTAAGTCACGGATGGCTGCGGCCCGCTGACCGGGGCGGAGTGTCCGTCGTCTCGCGGAGCACCTGGCGCCGCGACGCAAAAAGTCCCTCAGGTGAACCCAACGTGCGCGCAAAGGATCCCGGAGTTATCCCGGAGGTATCCCGGACGGGCGCGGTTAAGCGTGGCCTTCCTCACGTCGCTCACATGTGAGGCCCTCTGGACAGATGCGCAGTACCATCGGATGATCAAATGAGTGCGGTCGACACCGGATGAGCGGCTACGAAGCATCCGGGTCGCAGCCCCCACGGGGCCAAAGATCAAAAAATCCCTCACTTAGGAGCAATCGTGGCGCGCGACATCGCGGCTCCCCCCGTCATCCCCACCAACCACCAGGAACTGATCTCGTGGGTGAACGAGATCGCCGAACTGACGCAGCCGGACGACGTGGTCTGGTGTGACGGATCCGAGGCCGAGTACGAGCGACTGTGCGAGGAGCTCGTCGCGAAGGGCACCTTCACGAAACTCGACCCGATCAAGCGCCCCCACTCCTACTACGCCGCCTCGGACCCGACCGACGTCGCCCGGGTCGAGGACCGGACCTTCATCTGCTCCGAGAAGGAGGAGGACGCGGGGCCCACCAACCACTGGAAGGCGCCCGCGGAGATGCGGGACGTCTTCCAGGGCGAGAACGGCCTGTTCCGCGGCTCGATGCGGGGCCGCACGATGTACGTCGTGCCCTTCTGCATGGGCCCGCTGGGCTCGCCGCTCTCCGCGCTCGGCGTGGAGATCACGGACTCGGCGTACGTGGCGGTGTCGATGCGCACGATGACGCGCATGGGCAAGCAGGTGCTGGACGAGCTCGGTGACGAGGGCTTCTTCGTCAAGGCCGTGCACACCCTCGGCGCCCCGCTGGAGCCCGGCCAGGAGGACGTGCCCTGGCCCTGCAACTCGACCAAGTACATCTCGCACTTCCCCGAGAGCCGCGAGATCTGGTCCTACGGTTCCGGGTACGGCGGCAACGCGCTGCTCGGCAAGAAGTGCTACGCCCTGCGCATCGCCTCGGTCATGGCCCGCGACGAGGGCTGGCTGGCCGAGCACATGCTGATCCTCAAGCTCACCCCGCCGCAGGGCGAGTCCAAGTACGTCGCCGCGGCCTTCCCCTCCGCCTGCGGCAAGACCAACCTCGCCATGCTGGAGCCGACGATCTCCGGCTGGACGGTGGAGACGATCGGCGACGACATCGCGTGGATGCGCTTTGGAGAGGACGGCCGCCTCTACGCGATCAACCCCGAGGCCGGCTTCTTCGGCGTCGCGCCCGGCACCGGTGAGCACACCAACGCCAACGCGATGAAGACCCTGTGGGGCAACGCGGTCTTCACCAACGTCGCGCTCACCGACGACGGCGACGTGTGGTGGGAGGGCATGACCGAGGAGCCGCCCGCCCATCTGACCGACTGGAAGGGCAACGACTGGACCCCGGCGTCCGACACCCCGGCCGCCCACCCCAACGCCCGCTTCACCGTCCCGGCCTCCCAGTGCCCGATCATCGCGCCGGAGTGGGAGGACCCCAGGGGCGTGCCGATCTCGGCGATCCTCTTCGGCGGGCGCCGTGCCAGCGCGGTGCCGCTGGTGACGGAGTCCTTCGACTGGAACCACGGCGTCTTCCTCGGCGCCAACGTGGCCTCCGAGAAGACCGCGGCGGCCGAGGGCAAGGTCGGCGAGCTGCGCCGCGACCCCTTCGCGATGCTGCCGTTCTGCGGGTACAACATGGGCGACTACATGGCCCACTGGGTGGACGTGGCCAAGGGCAAGGACCAGTCCAAGCTGCCGAAGATCTACTACGTCAACTGGTTCCGCAAGAACGACGAGGGCAAGTTCGTCTGGCCCGGCTTCGGCGAGAACAGCCGCGTCCTGAAGTGGATCGTGGAGCGCCTGGAGGGCAGGGCGGAGGGTGTCGAGACCCCGATCGGCGTGCTGCCGACCCGGGAGGCCCTCGACACGCGCGGCCTCGACCTCGCCGACTCCGACCTCGACTTCCTGCTCACGGTCGACAAGGAGGCCTGGCGCGAGGAGGCGGGTCTCATCCCCGACCACCTGAACACCTTCGGCGACCACACCCCGAAGGAGCTGTGGGACCAGTACCGCGCCCTGGTGTCCCGCCTGGGCTGACCCACCCCAACTCCGCGGCCGGCCCGACCCAGCCCTGACCTGCGACGTCGTCCCGCCGGCCGCGGGGGTGCACCGAAGCCGGGCCCGCGCACTCGTGTGCGGGCCCGGCTTCGCGCCGTGGTGTCGCCACGGCCTGCCCGGGTACTCGGTGCGTCCGCTCCGACGAAAGGGTGATGAGCCATGGCAGGCGGTGGTGACTTCTACGACCGGGACCGTCCGGAGAACCCACAGCTGGCGGAGGACCGCCCGCGCGGCGGAGGCCCGGAGGACCGGCCCCGCAGCGGCGGCCGGCTGCTGGTCCCGATGCTCATCGCCGGGGCGGTGCTGATCCTGATCCTGTTCTTCGTCTTCATCTGACGGCTACGCTCCGCCTGGCGGCGGGCCCTTTGGCCGCCGTGCCCAGGCCGGTGGGGGAGCCGGCCGGAGGCCGCGTCGGCGGCAACCCCCTGATCCGCCGCACCGGCGCTCGACCGCAACGGCACCGACCGGCGGCCCGCACGCCGCTCGCCCCGCGATAGAGGCCATGCGCACGGCTTGGGCCCGCGGCGCCGGGCCGCCGCGCCTGCGCGCACGGTTTGACTCCCGGCGGGGAATGCCGCGCCTTCGTACGTCACTTGGCCTGCGGCAGGCGCGCGTCGTGCCTGCGTGGCCGGCTTGCCTCCCGGCAGAGAACGCCGCACTGCGTACGTCACTTGGCCTGCGGCAGGCGCGCGTCGTGCCTGCGTGGCCGGCTTGCCTCCCGGCAGAGAACGCCGCACTGCGTACGTCACTTGGCCTGC